>JAUPKU010000102.1 GCA_030837285.1 Thermoproteota archaeon
TAGTATTTGATAATGAGAGTTGAAGAATCGCATGAGCTAGATAATTAAATACAGGCATATTTTTTAAAATAGACTTAATTACACTTGGAGGAAATTGTGAATGGAAATTGACGCTATATGCAATTTACGAAGTTTCAGGGCTTTCATGATCTTAAGTACATGTCAGTCTTTTATTCCTCCGAATCTATTGGAAGAGGAACGAGTTTTTCCCGAGAGGCCGAAGGCTGAGGGTACAATGTATATTGAGGCTGAAGATAAACAGACAATCCAGACTATAGGCGAAATAACCTTCGTAAGAGTTTCTGAGGTTCTCGGGGTAATCTATAACTCGAAGAGCGGGCGGACAAAACTGAAATGGAGGAACATGAAAGAAGGTCAAGGAAGACTCACTGGAGAAGCTAGTAGTAATACTCTAGTTAACCTATTTGCTGTAGGTGCTTTAGACAGATCCTATGCTGAGAATGTTAGAAAAGAAGTCTCGTCGAAAGCATGATTTTAGAAGATTAATTAGACTCCCATATCTCAAATTAGCCTTCTTCTTTTTATATTTCCTCCCGATAGATAATGGAAACCCTAACGAATAAGAGCAATTGAAAAGATTTGAAGGGACAAAATTGTCTAGTATCATAGAGTTGTCACAAAAGGCTATTAAAGACGCAGTGAAAGAAGGTAGACTTGTCATTAGCGTTTATGGCTTAGGTTGGATGGGTCTACCCACTGCTATTCTCTTCGCTGAAGCAGGGGCAAAGGTGATCGGAGTTGACATCGATCCGAGAGTTATTGAATTGATAGGACATGGAGAAAGCCCTATTGAAGAGCCTGCTCTAACAGTTATGCTTAAGAAGTATCTGAATAGTCGAATCAATGTTACGAGCGACCTGAGGAAGGCGGCTTCTGAAAGCGATGTTATGATTTTAGTAGTTCCTACGAATGTTGATGAAGGAAAGAAGCCCGACTACTTATCTTTGGAGAAGACAGCGAAAGAAATAGGGTTACAGATGAAGAAAGGTAGCCTAATAGTCTTAGAAAGCACGGTTGGTCCAGGTGTTACCGAGGATGTCGTTAAGAGAACGCTTGAAGCCAACTCTGGTCTAAAGGCAGGGATCGACTTTTGTTTGGTCTATAGTCCAATAAGAGCTATGGCGGGCAAGACTCTTCATGATATTCGAGTATATCCTCGAATAATTGGTGGGATAGATAAAAAGAGTCTAGATGTTGCCTCTGCTCTTTTAGAATGTGTAGTCAGCGGGGGAATGGTCAAAGTAAAAGATATCCAGACTGCTGAAGCAACTAAAATCTTCGAGAACATTTATAGAGATGTTAATATTGCTCTGGTGAACGAGTTAGCTATCTTCTGTGAGACTGTTGGCATAGACTTCAAAGAGGCTAAAGATGCAGCTAACACTCAGCCCTACTGCCATCTTCATGAACCCGGAGTAGGCGTAGGTGGCCACTGTATTCCCGTCAATCCCTACTTCCTAGTAGATGTTGCGGAAAAGGCTGGAGTGGATTTGAAGCTAATCAAGACTGCTAGGAAGATCAATGATCTTATGCCTGAGCATACCCTTCAATTGGTTACTACAGCTCTTAAAAGCTGTAAGAAGCGGATTAAGAGAGCTAGAATCACGGTACTCGGTATCTCATATCGCTCCAACGTTAAGGAGGCCAAGAATTCCCCCTCAAGAGAGATAATAAAGAAGCTGATAGAACACGGTGCGAGAGTGAGCGTTTATGACCCATATTTTACAGTAGATGAGATTAAAAATATGGGATACTCCTCAGCTGAAAGCTTTGAGAAGACAGTTGAAGGCTCCGATTGCGTACTGATTGCGGTTAACCATGATGCATTCAAACAACTAAAGTTAGAGAATATTACAAGACTCCTCAGAAAGCCCGCATGCATCATTGATGGATGCCGGATCTTCAATCCAAAAGAAGTGATGGAGAAAAACATTCTGTACTATGGAATTGGATTGGGACATGATGCATGACTCGTAAACTTTCTGGTTAGATTGGTATACAGCTTTTATCATAAAGACTAGAATAGAAAATATATCTATTAGCTAAGTGAAAAAAAGTCAGATAAAAAGGATGGATAATCGAATCATGTCTGTTAACATGTATTGCAAGATAGTGTCTTTTAAAGAAGTTCATGACATGACTAGGAAGGTAGCTGACGAGGTCAAGGCTTCAGGTTATAAGCCAACAACCGTCATCGGCTTGGCGCGTGGCGGGTGGATTCCTGCAAGATTGATGTGTGACTTTCTAGGCATCACCGATCTATGTAGCCTTAAAGTTGAGCATTGGCTTCAAACCGGGAAAACAAAAAATGAAGCGACTATCAAATACCCACTAGCGGGAGACTTTGCTGGTAAGAGATTTTTGGTCGTTGATGATATTGCAGATACAGGTAAGAGTCTAATAACTTCCACAGAATATTTGAAGCAACTGAATATAAGCGAAATTAGAACTGCCACTATGCAATACATCCCCCAGTCTAAGTTTAAGCCCGACTACTTCGGAGAAGAAGTGAAGATTTGGACCTGGTTCATATATCCTTGGAATTGGATTGAAGATACAAGTACCCTCATTGTCAGACTGTTATGTACTCAGAAAGATAGATCATGGTCTTTTGGAGAAATAAAGAAGGGTTTGAAAGAGTATTTCAAGATTCAATGGAATGAAGTAATGCTTCGAACCATAATAAAGACTATGGTTGAAAGAGGGCAGATAGTAGCAAAAAGAGGAGATAGAATCCTAACATACAAGCTTGAAGCGGAGAATGTAATTCAATTATAATCATCTTATTTTTTAAATCGCAAACAACACAGGGACTCGTAAAAGTTAAAAAACACCACTACTTTTTAAACTCCTTCAAGCCTGATGACCAATGGCGAAATTTATTCTTCTGTGACCATTGCTTTAAGCCTTTTAAAAGCCGAAAGCTTCTCTTCATGCCCTATTCTTGCCTGCTCAACGGCCTCTCTCAAGAATTCAATTGAACTATCCATCGACCTTCTGTCAACTGGAAAGGGGACTCCGTCTTTGCCACCATAGGCAAAGGAGTATTTCACAGGGTCAGTCCAACTAGGTTTTTCACCATAGATAATCTCAGAAACAAGAGCTAGTCCTCTAACAGTTGCCGACCCAATCCCCCTTATGCCCAGAAGTTCCTCGTAATTCTTAGGTTGAAACTCATAGGCTGTCTCTAACGCTTTCCAATTTATATTCCACGGCATCGAGAAGAAGTCAATAGTATAGTCCTTCGTTTCATCCTCTTTTCTCATACAGTTTTCAAGAGTACTCTGGTTTCTGTGACGAAGAGATAGAATAAGCCTCTCAACTCTCTTGGGCTCTTCATTCACTAAATCTACAGCTGCCTTTCTGCTTTTTTCGCTCTCTTTTGCGGTCATGTTGAGAACACGTTCTTTTACAATGTCGCAGACGACAGCCTCATGTGGTTCAACGATAAAGCTCTTAACATTGTCTGAAAGCCAGTGATACCGTCTAGCTGTCCTATTGCTGATATTCATTCCCTGCTGAATCACAGCCCACTTTTTATTCTCGCATATAAAGAATGTATGATGGTAGAGTGGATAATCCGCTTGAATGGCAGTATTATCTACTTTGGCACTCATTCGACTTGAATACCGTAAGAGCTTGATATCCTCTTCGGACAAGCCAAACTTCATCCCAACATCGATAATCTCATCTTGAGCGTGAGTAGAAGCTTTTCCTTTCCCTCCAACTACAGCTATCCCCTGTTCCTCTGGGACTATTAACGACTTCAATACTCCTGTTACAACGGTAGTCACACCGGAGGAGTGCCAGTCATAGCCTAGAACACACCCTAACGCCTGAAACCAGAAAGGGTCAGCCAATCTCTGAAGCAGCTTCTCCTGCCCGTATTCGTCAATGATTATTGAAACAATCTCTCTCGCTAAACCTTGCATGCGCTTAACAAGCCAGGTAGGCGCCTTGCCGTAGTGTAGTGGAAGCTCTACAACTCCAGTTTTTTTCATTTAGATAATCCTTTACTATCTATCTGACTTATTATCTTAAATTTATCACACACATTAACAAAACACGTTTACCATAAGCAATTATCTTTCAAGCGCCCCATATGGAATAGCCACTCTAATAATAATGATGAAGCGAGATGAAGATCAGAATTTACTAAGAAGAAGTTTTTACGTCGAGGACGACTTGATACCAGTTAGGTCCGACAGTTCTCACAATTCTGGAGTCAATAACTTCGAAATCAACTTTGATCCTTCTCATTGCTTCCACAAATCTTGTAACCACTTTCTCAGTGGATTTTTCTCCCTTCACTGCATAGATAAAATCGTAGTAGTGGATAAATCCAATGCCTGGCTTGAGAGCAATGACCGCTGTATCTAGGTAATCATAGGCTTTCTCAGGCAGTGGCATGAGTACTCGGTTAGCCACGCTCTTTAGGTTTTTCTCAACTACCTTTTTAGAGTCTCCCTGAATTACTTCAACTATTACTTCAACTCTGTTTAGGAGAGCGTTCTGTCGCATTAATTCAACAGCCAGCGGGTTTATGTCAATTGAATAGACTTTGGCTACATTGGAGTGTTTTGCTAGAATTATTGAGAAGCATCCGACTCCAGCAAACATGTTTACAATTACTTCGCCAGCTTGGGCAATCCTTGAAATTCTCATCCTTTCATGAGCGAGTCTAGGAGAAAAATATGTGTTTGACAAATCCGTTTTAAAGGAACAGCCGTACTCTTTGTGGATAGTTGTTGTTCTCTTCTCACCCCACACCCACTCTAACTCTCTCAGTCTATATTCTCCTGAAATTGGAGAGACCTGGTTGAGTATCGTCTTCACGTTTTTGTTTGCTGCTCTTATAGCATCTGCAATAATGCCTTCTTTCCCCTCAAGGGTTTCCGGAACCTTTATTATTACAATATCGCCAACGATGTCAAAAGAAGTATTGACCTCTTCCAGCTCTTCTCGTGTAAGCTTATTCCGTAGGAATTCTCTAACAAAACGCTTTCTCATATACAACCACTTATGGAATAAGAGTTAGCTATTCCGTCTTTCTCTAATATGTTTATGGACCTGATTAAACCTGATGCATGCTCGAAACGATAGACATAATTCTCCTTGAAGACGATTGGATCTTCTCAAACTCGATTTTGTGGCATTGAGGAGTACAAGTTTTGTTATCAAATGATACGGGAATGTGGTCAACAACGTTATTCAGGACATGAGTTCTTTAGAATGGCAAATCATTAGCAAATGATGTAATCTTTAACTAAACGCGCGCGCTTAAAACTTGGATGAAGCCCTGAAAGACTTAGATATTACCATAATGCGACAGATCATCACGAATACGAAAATCTGAGTCCCTAAGAACCGAAGAAAAAGATGGGTAATAGAGAGAATCGGGATCGTGGATGGTTGTCACATGGTAAAGAATTGGTGCCATCCACCGAAAGGCGTAGCCTAGGTGTGCATCTGGAGACCCTTCAGAGTTAACCTTTAAAGACTAAAAGACGTAGATTCAAACATGGCTAAACTTAATGTTGCAGTGTTAGGATGCGGTTTCTGGGGAAAAAATCACGCAAGAGTATACAGCGAGTCAACAACATGCAACCTCGTGGCAGTCGGAGATGTAGATGCTGAAAGAGCAAGAACCACTGGGGAGAAGTATCATGTGGACTGGTATGCAGATCCGCTAAAGCTTATTGAAAGGAAAGATATAGAAATCATTAGTATTTGCACGCCAACGACCACGCATGCCAAGTTAGCTTTGGAAGCAATCAAGGATGGAAAGAATGTTTTGGCTGAGAAGCCTATGACTAGCACCGTGGAAGAAGCGAAAGAAGTTATCGGAGCTGCAGAACGTCAAGGAGTACACGTTATGGTTGGTTTTATAGAGCGCTTCAATCCAGCTGTGAGAAAGGCTGAAGAGTTAACAGGAGATGGAGAGATTGGCAGCATCGTCTTAGCCTCCTCTAAACGAGTCTCAAGATGGCCCGAACGGATCGGAGATGTGGGTGTAGTGAAGGACTTGGCCATCCATGATATCGATCTGATCTGTCATATGTTTAACAGTGACGTTGAGCAGGTTTATGCTGAGGCTGGAAGCCTAGCACATAAGCTTGAAGACTATGCAAATATTACACTGCGGTTTAAAGATGACAGAAGCGCCTTCATTGAGGCGAACTGGCTAACCCCTAGAAAGATTAGGAGACTCACACTTACTGGTACAGAAGGAATAATCCAGGTCGAGTATATAACACAAGAAGTAACCGTAGAAAATCAAAAAATGATGTATATGCCCATGTTCAACCAAGAAGAACCGCTGAAAAATGAACTAGAATACTTCGCGAGATCAATCCAGAAAGGTGAACAGCCTAAACCCTCAGGTGAAGACGGGCTAAGAGCACTGAAGATATGCGAAGCTGCATTAAGATCAGCTCAGACCCATCATCCTGAAAATCCTTAGAAGCGCGTCAGTACAATAAGAATATCCTTTAGTTCTCAAGCATTTATTCTCTTTGCATTATTACCCGCTCAATAGAGTCATCTTTGCGCATGCGATATTTCGAAATCATCTCAGTTAGCGGCTAACAAATTACCACTCCTCTTTGCCTTACATCCTAATATCCATCATGAAGAAAGTGACAAAACCATTGATTTAACAATATCTTTTCTTCTCATTCAGATTCTATATCAACAATCATTCAAGTTTTGTCTCTACGTGAGACCGCTAATCCAAAAAAAGATTGCAGGAATCTGTTTTCCATTAGGACATATTTAGCGACTAGATAGAGACAAGCATCAATATATTATTGTCTTCTATTAGAAAATCTTCAAAAAGGTATATCAGTTAATTACGTAAAGCGTGAACTACATTATGAAACATGACAGAGATTATGATTTAAAAAAAGAAAGAACTCTGCGAAATGTATTGTAATGTTGAAAGCCAGAAACCATTTTAAACGTATGCCATAAGTATTTATGAGAGTGTCAGTGTTGAGTCTCCCTGGATCTAACGTTAGATTGCGTTATACAGGTCTCATATCGTTCCTTTCTAGCCTATTCAGTCTTCTTACAGGAGCAATTTTTGTCTTGCTTATTACGAGGAAGCTTTCCGTTGAGGAATTTGGCTTATGGAACATGATGAGTCAATATTTGGCGTATGTCTTAATATTCACTAATGTCTATAACTATTGGCTTCCGAGAACTATAGCGCGAGGAATTAACACTTCCAGAACCGGTTTGATTCTATCTTTGAGCTTAGGCTCAGTTGCGACATTACTCTATTTGGTCATAGCTTTCTGGTTCTCTCTATCTCTCAATCAACCTCTCCTAATATTACTCCTGGTAACTCCAGAAGTTATCTTATTCTATGTAAAATCTACGATGGACTCGATATCAACTGGATATGCCCCACAACTTAGCGGATACGCGCAAATGATATATGAATCGGTCAAGGTAGGTGTGGCATTCTGCTTGGTGTTCTTCTTTCGCGTCGAACTTGCAGGAGCTATCCTAGCAGTTGTTGTAGCACAATTGGCATCAGTTTTGTTATCGGCAAAACTTAACTCCCACGTCATAAAAAGCTCGAAACTAGACCTTGACATAGCTAAGTCATGGCTAAGACATTCGTGGCTACCGTTGTTTGGTACAGGCGTTCAAATAGTGGTAGGTTTGTCTTTTATTCTTGTAAGATTGGTCTCTGGGAGTGACCAGGCAATAGCCTATTATGGAGTCGCCACCACCATAGCTGGCATTGTTGCCAATGCAAATGCGATGACATCGGGATTATACCCTCGACTGTTAGCTAATCGGCATCTTTCGGAAGGAGAAATGGTAATGAAACTAATGTACTTGTTTGCTCTTCCGCTATCTGTATTCATATTCTTTTATGCTGAACCGATTTCAGCAATCTTCGGATTGAAATACTTGGTTATTGCTAACGTTGTCAGAATTGCTACACTATATTCTCTTATTGCCATTCTTTCTTCACTTCTCGATACCGTCATATTAGGGATGGAAAGAAGGGACGCCGAAAGACTGAATTCAAAGGATTTGGCAAACAGCATGTTATTCAAATTACCATTGCTGAACTATGTTGTGTCTTTTGCATACCTCATCATACTATACCTTCTTCTGATTGGTGCTCAGGGGTATGTTGAAATTACCTCTAGATGGATTATTTCCCTTGCTATTAGCATCTCTCTAGGAGTATCGATGAAATTAATCATTTTGAGAAGTTTCAAAATTAGAGGATTAACTAATATAGTCATGTCGTTACTGAGATATTTTGCAGCTTCTGTAATTTCGGTAGGCATTGCATTGACAATCTGGAAAGTGCTTCCAGTAATCAATATTTCAGATCTGCTCTTAGCCTTAGCACGTCCTGCAATCTTAACAGCTATACTCTACTTTGCTGTACTCGCAGTTATGGACAGGGATTTTAGGCTTCTTATTAATCATTTAGTAGAGGAAGCTAGAGAAATCTTTAGAGACTTATTATAATTCATTGAGCATCGATATGTTTTTCCAAGGATTTTCACCAGAAGAAAAGTCTCAAGGGGATTTTTGGAAGATTAGACGTTGGGAATACTATTGGGCTGGAGAAGAGGATCGCTAAACAGACTTGGATAATCATCTAGTAACTCAATGATTAAGACTTGCAGGCGCTTTCTACGAATGGTAATTCAAATTAAGTGATTAAACATAAAAAACAGGCATCTCATTAGGATGGTTTTTGCTATCCAAAGTTTTAAATCATTGAGTAGTGAAATGAAATTGAGCTGTAAATCACTCTTTTTACTCTTCTGATGATCTGCGATTGGAAAGAATAGTTGGAAAGAACATCTCGAAAAAGCCCATATCGAATATACAATGTGCACCTTGTGTCAATCATTTTCATCTTTGATTAAGTAGGTTCATTCACAATATTTGGACATCGGTTTTCTAGATAATCTCGTTGTACGGACATTTGACATAGTGTTCTCAAATGATGATCTATCTATTTAACCTGGTTACTTGTCTAGCAATTGTTACTATGTCGTTTAAGGATATCTTCAGTCTTCTTCTAGGAGTCACGAGAATTTTTAGCGTGTGAAGCTTCACGTATGGCGCCTTGTACAAGCTGAGATTGATTCCCTTGTTTTTCAATCTAGAGCCGACTGCAGACCCTTCTACGAATGCTTTGATGTATGAAGACGTTGATGGGGAACGCTTGAGACGAAGTAGAGACCAAAATAGGTCTATCATGATTATCCTGTAGAGGTAAAGACGGCCAAAATGTGTGTAAATGACGCTGTGAGCCACGGTCCTATTCCTAATGCTTTGAATCTCTGTGAATGTGGACCTAGATGATCCTCCTCTAAGGTGTTTGCCAACAATTGTTGGTACAACTTTTACTGTATATCCGTTATTCCAGAGTTTGACGCCTAGGAGAGCATCTTCGAAATATGCAAAAAGTTCTTCTTCAAACAAGTAGTCGCTCTGAATATCCCTAAGAGCGGCAATTCTTACAACACAATAGCTACCATCAGCATAGGTGATGTCCCTAAGGTCTGTTGGGATTTTGTCCACATTCAAATACGGTCTCAAGGCCTCATCAAGATAATCTCCAGCGCTGTCTACCTCCGTCATGTTCCTGTTGAATGTTATTCCTTGTACAGAACCGATATTACCGTCGGACTCCATGGTAAGGACGAGTTTAGTAAGGCTATCTGGTTTTGGTATTAGATCTGAGTTGATTAGTGCCACATATTTTGCTTGTGGGCTCCTGTGTCGAAAAGCAAAGTTATTGCCACCAGCAAAGCCAAGGTTTTGGCTGCTATGTAGAATTCTTGCTTTCAATTTTATGCTATTTGCATATTCTCCTATCTCTCTGAAACTATTATCCGATGAGCTGTTATCGACCAATATCAATTCAAAATTCGAGTAATCAAGATTCTTTATGGCTAACAGGGAATCTTTAGCTATATTAAGTATGTTCTCGCTGTTGTAGTTCAACCATATTATCGTTACGTAAGGCTCCATTCAGACTCCTCTAAGATGGCGATGCTCCAAATGTCGACATATACCTGTTTTTTAATTCTTTTGGTTATGCAATGGCCTTAGTTTCAGAGATGTCGACAATGCAATATGTACATATGGTGGACGATGAAAAAGGTTTTTGGCCTTTACCAAATCGTACATTGCAGAATCCTTTTTTTCATGCAGAATAGTTGCAATCTGGACAGAACTATCTCTTTTTATACGAGCTTTTCAACGAGGTTCAGTCAAGGAGTACCTACCTATGATTTCGTTCCAATCAACACCTAGAGACATCATTGATTCAACCATGTGCGTAGCTAAGCTCGGCATTGGAGACCATAACTTAAAAGGTTTGCCGACTACTAGGCGCATTCCAGCAAGCTTGTAAAGGTAGGCAGTCCTTCGGAAACTAAAATGAGTTTTTCTCATCTTGGTCATCATGAGCCACATTCCGTAGTCTCCGGCTCTTGGATAGAGACTTAAGTATTTGACGACTTTTTCCAATATGGGTTTCTTGGTCAGGAATGTCATTGTGGTAGATGAGACCGTTCGCCAATGCCTACTCTTGAATACTATTTTAGATCTGTAGCTATGTATAGATGGCGCTAGATAGTAGTCCGTATGATCGTATGGTGTGACGAAATCGACATCACTTTCCTCTATCATCTCAAGCATCTCTAGCATCGCTTTTTCAGTGTACAAGTAGTCGTCTTCAGCAAAATATACTATTTCCGATTCATGCTGATCCTTGAGTAGTCTCATTTGCTCAAGAAAAGTGGCGGCGTTTCCATTCCCAGGAAGTTCTACTATCTTGAGGTGGTCGCTGTCGACCAATTTGCTAAATAGTTCTTTGTACTCGGCAGGGCACCCGTCAAGTATTGCGTACAGTTTATAGTTGATTCTCTCAAGAGCCTTAAGCAGTGATTTGAGGCAGACCATGGCCAAATCATACTTTTTCCAACTTGGCAAGACGAAGGCTTGACGTCCAAACTTAGGATATATTCTATAGGCGATTGTCACATCGTATCTATCAGTCATATCTTACAAGTTAACTCCTATATTCTTTATTTAAAACTACCTAAATGGAATGCTTCAAAAATCTGAATCGACCCCCAAAATGTTTGGTCTAGTAGA
Organism: Thermoproteota archaeon; assembly: GCA_030837285.1. GTDB lineage: Archaea > Thermoproteota > Bathyarchaeia > RBG-16-48-13 > JAUPKU01. The sequence goes on from JAUPKU010000102.1 coordinate 11,176, forward strand.
GATTAACGAATCTGTCTAGGAAAGACTCGTCAAAGCAATTAGCAATACTGTGTTTCCTATTTAGAAACTAGACACAGTGCGTTATCGACTAGAAAGGGCATATTAATTCCAGAGACTCTTATATGTCTCTCAACAGTCCTGTTCATAAATTGACCATAAAACATCACTTTGAAACGCTTGATTCTTGTACTATCCGAATTAGTTAGACTTGTAATCAAGAAAAAGTAAAAATATTCCGTAGTATGCCTCCTAAAATTAGTAAATTCCTTTATCTTATGTACATAATTGAGTTAAAAATACTTGCAGATATATGCCTTGGGAGTCATCACGGCTGAATATAGGCATCTTCCATAATATGGCGATATACTGCCAATTCGTCCCTAGGACGATTTGTTCTCTTAACAAGCTATGTTTTAGCCGTTCATCCATCCCTTTATTGTGTATACGTATACATAGAGCTGAGTCTTCAAAGCATGAAAGTTTCTGCTGTTCAAATATATCCAAGCAGCTTTGGCAAGGCCAGTTGTAAAGTACTTAATTATGTCTTTTGTCTTTAGAAAGCCGATCTTTTTTCCACACCAGCCTGTGAGATAGTAGTCTCTAGGCCTTTCTTGGCCTTGTGGGAAATGAGTGCAATATGCTTCTGGAATGGAGAGCCACTTATACCCTTTAGATTCTACATATTGACGTATGTAGTGATCCTCCAGCACATGAAGCCAAATGGGTATTTGAATATCTTTTGCAGCTTCTGTTCGTATAAGGGTGTCATGTGTTAACCCCCTTTTTTGCCCAGCCTTCATTGCGATCCATAATTCATTCTTACCATAAACTTTGGACATGGCTCTGTATATGTCTGAGTCAGTCTTAGCACGTGGTAATACTGCTCCCCAGATGCCACCTACCCCTTCTTTCATATGTTTGCTTGCTTTTTCGAACCAATTGTCACACAAAATCACATCTGAATCAAGGAAGAGGAACCAATCGGTTTTAGCAAGTTTGATACCAATTTCTCTAGCTTTAGCTCGACCAGACCTATCGAAAGTCGTCTCCACTGGAAAATACTTGTTATATTCTTTTGCAAGTTCTATGGTGCCATCCGTGCTGTTTCCATCGACTACTATAAGTCTGTTTACAGGTACGTTATTCCGGAGACTTTCTAAACATTCTTTTAAACAGGGTTTTACGCTATTCCTAGTGAGTACAACGACATCAACCTTCAAACTTTCTCCTCCACATATTACTTACTACTCTCGATGAAACACTAGTGCCAACGGAGAGTAACAACATCTCACTCGCTCTCATAAGCCATTTCTTCTAAACCAGATAGAGACAACATTCCCTTTTTCTGTAAGACCGGTTTCCTAAAAATGAATCTTTAGCCCTTGCTGATGAATAATCCTTATATGACAGCACATTTATATCGAATCTCGTTGCCCGCTACTCTACACTCAGCAATATCTCCAATTCTCATGAGGGCTGTCTGCGCTGTCAATCCATCATTAGTCGAACGCAATACCAAATCAACTTTTGCGTCTATGCTCCTAAACTTGATAGTTGTTCATTTCCTGTCAATACTCGCAATTGCATCATATATGTCCATCAAGCTTTCTACGATACTAATTGCCTCATGATTTTTTCCTAGGTAGGCATACTCTTTTTCCCATAATTCTATCTTAGCATTATTTATGGCTTTGATAATGTTTTCCTCAGTATCCACATCTTTCAAAGGGAAACTCTCATATTCTGAATATTTCGATGACACGAAGGAAACTACAGGTCTTCCACAAGCTATGGCTTCTAAGGAAATCATGCCGAGTGACCCCAATTTGAATCTGTCAATAACCACATCTGCATTCCAATAGTATTCTCTTACTCTCTCATGGGAAACCTTTGGCAATAATTGCAAGTCTAGACCTTGAGATTTTGCTAAATTAATTGTTTTCTCAAAATCTCTGCCATAATTGACTATGGAAACATCCACTTGATCTCTAATCCTACTTAAGGCTCTTATAGCTACATCTGTACCCTTTACACTCCAGTTCGAATCGCTTGCTATTAAAATTCTTAGTTTTTCTCCAGGTTCACGCATGGGCTTAGTATAGTAGAGCTGTGAGTCTACGGGATTTGGGAGATATATCACATCCTCCCTGTATTGCCTTGCAAGTTCAAGGATGTCTGGAGTGCTCACGAGTATCTTATCGCAATTCTTCAGATTATACTTTACAATCCTCTTCCAGAGATGATGATCTAATCCAGCTCTTATATCACTACCATGTGCGTGCCCAACCAGAGGTTTTTTCCCCAATTTCAATGCCAAATAGCAGTCTTGAAGAAGATAATTCACATGGTACACGTCAGCCTTTGATCCAAAAATTTTAAGGGCTATTCCAAACGTCTTACTCCATAATCCTCTGCTCCTCTTCACATGCGTCCTCTCAACGCTTTCAGGAAGGTACTTGAGGATTGTCTCACCCACAAAAGCGCAGTCATTAATCATGGAAACCTTCAATCAACATACCAGCTTCAAACATTCTATGACATAAATACCATTGTTGTCTAAATACACTAAAATAATCTTTCCTCTCCAAAAATACTTCAATAGTTCAAAAACCAAAACTGTATTGACAAACACTCCATTTATGATAGTCATTACCATTTCAGATTAATTGTTAACAAACGGGAAATGGCGAGTAATCAATTATCTATATAATACTACAACCCGTTTATCCCTAAGCGAATCCTCAAGAAACCATAAGGACAGCCAACCACTCTATACAAACCACCCAAGAAAACAATAAAAGAGCTCTGTGAAAATATATCCTGAATAACGTTCTGTTTCCATACCAGTTCATGATAATTCGAATCCGTTTCAACCTTTTTTCACCTAAAAAACCCCTAAAAAACCCCTAAAAAACCCCTGAACCAACCAAAAAAGCAAAAAAACACAAAATCAACCCCCCACCATCCAAAACAAGAAAGCCTTAGCCTCAGGTACATACGAGACCGCGCATAACTTCCCCATTATTTCAGGTTAAAAAGAAGAAATACTTGTCCCTCTTATCGCAGCTACTGTAACATAGAGTAAATGTGATTGGCAATATCTCTTGCCTTTCTAAGAGAGGACACTCTCGATATTCCCTCAGCAATGGCAGAGCAAACTGGCTCACCTTTCTCCACAATAACCCCGGGAAACGGAATATCTTGAACTCCCTCCAAACCATTCAAATCAGGAACTTTAGATCTTTTTTTAGCATAAAGGATCAATCTAGTACAGACGCATCTAGGCACCGCAACATTCTGAGGAAGAATTCCTGAGACGCATGCCCTTATATGAGCCTCTAGAAGATTCACTCCTAGAACTCGTTCAACACACTCAAAAGTTCCTTGAAAACGCGGATTAATCTCGATTACACAAGGCTCACCCAGACTGGATAAGACGAAGTCAACACCATTTGAACCGATTAGCCTAAAGTTATTAACTATTCTTTCAGCAATTCTCTCACATTTCTTAACAAGTAACTCTCTAGCTGATAATGGAACAATGCTTCCACAATAATTGAAAGAATTATGTTGACCAAGACTTCGCATTCCCATTAGTTGCTCATTGACTGACAGAACCATTGATCTTCCCGGAATAGATATCAGTGACACACTGACAGGTATCCCTTCAGTATATTCCTGAATTAGTACTCGTCCTCCAATCGAAGAAACTCGATTGAAAGCACTTTCCAACCTGTAGGAGTGGGAGACTTTTTCCACTCCTCCTCCGCCTGAACCTTTTTCAGGTTTCAGGATTACAGGATAACCAATATCTCTTGCTTGTTTCATTGCTTCTTTAACGTTGTCAACTATCCTAGTTGATGGATGAAGAATCCCCAGACTTTCAAGCTCTCGAAAGAAATTTAGTCTATCTCTAACTCGTTTAATGGATAAAGAATCATTCCCTATAATGGGTATGTATTCCCCCAGTTCTGAAATAATCTCAGGCGAATCTTCAAGTCCCGATGAAAGAATTGCACCTTCAATCCGGAACTCTCTTACCAAACGTCTTACTAGTTTCAACAGATATTCCGGACTAAATTGTTCGGACAATCGTTTACAAGACTGGTTTTTCTGCTGGCAGATTATAGAGTAAGACTTAACACAAGCTCTTTTAAGATCAGAATCCCCGAAATAGTCAATAGAATAGACCTTGTATCCCACCTCGCTGGCTGACTTTGCTAGTGAAGTGACATCCAATCCAATTATCAGAATACTATGAATGGTTTTTTCCATACCAAGATATGCTCTATTATAATTTAATCATCAGTACATTCTAATTTTTAATCAATAGTTAGAGAATAAGTATCTTTTAAGAAAAATCTGCAGATCATTCACAACCATGTGACAAGTTCCTCTTTCGACATTTATGCGAAAATTCTCTTACAACTCCTGCTAAATATCAATCTAAGCAATTATTGAATTTATTAGTGACGATCTATGATTTAATCTTACAAAGAAATAGTAACGTTTATTCTCATCTTTATCTCACATGGTTAGGCGATGTCATAATGCCACAAAAGATCGTTTGTGAGGTTTGCGGGGAGGTTCTCTATAAGGGCGTTGACCTTAAGCCGCCTGAAGAAGTTATACAACAATTCGGTGGTAATTGTCCAAAATGTGGCAAAAAACTAAACTTCAATGCAGAAAAAGTTGAGATTAAGGGTAACAAGAAGTAACGCCTTCTCGCACCTGTGAAATGGAAGACTGAAATTATGGAGCACTACCTTGAATGTATCAACTGTGGTGCAAAATACGACTCAAGAGAAACCATATATGTTTGCGGTCGATGCGGTGATCTCTTAGACATTAAGTACAATTACAGAGAATTTAAAGACCTCACTGAGTCTTGGTTGAATACACCACTGTCTGTATGGAAATATAAAGAACTTCTTCCTCTGGGAAGAACATCTAATATAATCTCACTTGGAGAAGGTGGAACAAATCTTCTGGAATGTAGTCGTTTAGGAACAACTTTGAAACTAAAACATCTCCATATGAAGAATGAAGGTGAAAATCCAACAGGCTCCTTCAAAGATAGAGGTATGACTGTAGGTGTGTCTAAGGCAGTGGAATTAGGCGCTAAAATCGTAGCCTGTGCTTCAACAGGCAATACTTCAGCTTCACTAGCAGCCTATGCTGCAAAGGCAGGTCTCCAGTCAATAGTCCTCATCCCTTCGGGAAAGATTGCCTTAGGAAAACTGACCCAAGCTATTGTTCATGGTGCACGAATTGTCCAAGTCAAAGGGAATTTCGATGATGCATTGCAGACAGTCTTTAACTTCACAAACTATCACAAAGATATCTACCTTTTAAATTCCATAAATCCGTATAGGATTGAAGGACAGAAAACTCTTGCTTACGAAGTCTACGACCAATTGGGATATGAAGCCCCTGACAATGTCATCCTACCCGTAGGAAATGCTGGAAATATAAGCGCAATCTGGAAGGGCTTCAAAGAACTTCACATTCTCGGTCTAATTAGACAACTGCCTAGAATGATCGGCATTCAAGCAGAAAACGCAGCTCCAATAGCGAATGCCTTTAAGCTGAAGAAGAGGGATATCAAGGCCGTGACAGCACCAGAAACGATTGCCACAGCCATAAGGATTGGCTCTCCCGTGAGTTGGAAGAAAGCTCTAAACGCTGTTTATGAATCCCAAGGCCTAATGGAGACTGTAACAGATACAGAGATTTTGGATGCTCAAAGGCAACTTGCTAGGCTTGAAGGACTATTTATCGAGCCTGCAAGTGCGGCTTCTATAGCCGGACTTAAAAAAATCGTTGACATGGGCTTAATAGGAAGAGATGAAGAAACCGTCTGCATCGCTACGGGACACGGCTTAAAGGACCCAGATACGATTATCAAATCATATAACATTAATCTAACTGAGATCAATCCAATGGAGGAGTCTATTGATGAAGCTTTGGGCTTGAAACAGGTTATGGTGGTGAAATCTAATTGAGAATAATAGTCCTAGGATTCGGAAATGTTGCCCAACCATTTGTGAAAATACTATGTGAAAGAGAGAAAGAACTCTCAGGAAACTTCGGATTAAAGCCCAGAGTCGTCGCAGTCGTAGATAGAGGTGGTGCAATAGTATCTTCTTCAGGATTGAACTTCACTAGAATACTCGAAGCAAAGAAATTGGGGAAATCTGTGGCTGCCGATACCAAACTTGGAAGACCTAGAACCACTGGAATGGAAATTATAGAAGAGGTTGAGGCGGACGTAGTAGTTGAAGCAACACCTACTAATATTGTCGATGGAGAACCAGGTTTATCCTTCATTAAAGCCGCCTTGAAGAAGAAGAGGAATGTTATAGCGACGAATAAGGGACCTCTAGCAATTGCTCTTCCTTCGCTTATGGAATTGGCCCGATACAATGGTGTTTGTCTGAGATTTAGTGGGACGGTAGGGGGTGGAACTCCCCTCCTCGATCTTGGTAAGAAATGCCTGCTTGGAGACAAGATTCAGTCGATTAAAGGAATTCTTAATGGAACTACAAATTACATCTTGGCAAGGATGACTGAAGCTCGCGTACAAATGGATGATGCCCTGAAAGAAGCCCAAGCAGCTGGGTACGCTGAGGCAGATCCCACTTACGATGTAAAGGGAATAGATTCTGCCTGCAAGCTCGTTATCCTGGCAAATTGGCTGATGGATAGACGAATAACAATTAAAGATGTAAATATCTCTGGCATAACAGAAGTCACATTAAATGAAATAGTAAAAGCTGAAGAAGAAAAGGCAGCTATCAAATTAATAGCATCAATAAACGGTGGAGAAGCATCGGTTTCACCGAGGCTTCTGCCTAAAAACCATCCGTTATGTGTTGGTGGTACTCTCAATGCTGTTACATTTACAACAGAATTCGCTGGCGAGATAACATTAGTCGGACATGGAGCAGGAGGAGTTCAGACAGCTGGGGCTGTCCTAAGAGATTTAATTGATATTAAAAGAGAACTTTCTCTTTAGTCCTATCATTGCTGGTGGGAGGAAGAAGAAGTGAAGATAGTTATGAAGTTCGGTGGTACATCAATTGCTGATGGTAAAAGGATCGAGCAAGTGATAGACATAGTTCATGAGAATATCCGAGGAAAAAACAAAGTGATATTAGTAATCTCCGCTTTAGCGGGGGTGACTGACAATATTATTACAGCTATTGGAAAGGCTTTGTCTGGAGATCAAGAAGCCATAACCAGGATTATAGAAAAACTAAAGTTAGATCACCACAGACTAGCCAAGGAGGTAGTGAAGGACGAAGTAGTTCTGGATGCTGTATTACTGGAACTCAATGAACTTGTTGAAGAGTTTAAGCGAGTAATATTCAGCGTTTCCTATTTGAGAGAAGTAACACCCCGCTCAAGAGACAACCTTCTCTCTTTTGGGGAGAAATTATCTGCATCAATCATCTGTGCAGCGCTAAAGGCAGATGCTTTGAAGGTGAAGTGGCTTTCTGGTGGTGAGGCTGGAATCGTCACTGATGATCATTTTGGTGCAGCTAGACCTTTGATGAATATCACAAATCAGCAAGTAAAAGAGAGAATCGGAAACCTTTTGGATGAAGGTATAATCCCGGTGGTGACCGGTTTTATTGCATATACCCAAAATGATGTGACAACAACCCTGGGTAGAAGTGGTTCAGACTATTCAGCTACCATTCTGGGCGCTGCTTTAGATGTTAATGAAGTTTGGATTTGGAAGGATGTTGACGGACTAATGACTGCAGATCCAAAAATTGAGCCTTTGGCGCAGACCATTCAAAGGATATCATATAGTGAGGCTATGGAGATGGCTTACTTCGGAGCTACTGTAATGCACCCTAAAGCCCTTGAACCGGTGGCGGAGAAGAATATTCCTGTGAGGGTGAAAAATGCCTTCAACTTGAAAAAACCTGGAACATTGGTAATGGAAGAGAAGCTTGTCAAGTTAGGAGACGCTGTTAAGTCTGTTGCGATGATCAAAGATGTTGCATTGATAACAGTTAGTGGGGCAGGAATGGTTGGTACGCCTGGAGTGGCTGCTAGAGTTTTTAGTATTCTAAGTGAGAATCATGTAAATATTCTCATGATTTCTCAGGGGTCTTCAGAGGCTAATATATCATTCATAGTTTCAAGAGAAAGCTCGGATAGAACTGTTAACACTTTAGAAATTGCTCTTTTAGGAGGGGACACAGTCAAAGATATCATTTCAGAGAATGATGTCTGCGTCGTTGCTGCTGTTGGAGCTGGAATGAAGGGTATACCCGGCGTAGCTGCGAGAGTGTTTAAAGCTGTGGCGGACGTGGGAGTGAATGTTAGAATGATTGCTCAGGGCTCTTCGGAATTGAATATCTCATTTGTTGTTCAAGAAGAAGATTCTGTCAAAGCTGTGAGAGCACTCCATAGAGAGTTTAGGCTTGATAAGTCAGAAATTACGTAATCATTTTTTCCTGCTCTTCAACTAGATCATCGAAATAACGGTCTAAGGATTCCAGTTATGATAAAAATGAAAAAAGGATGAAGTTTTCTGATATCTAACTTTCTGTTTCTAGAAGCTGTCCCATACTAGAATTTCTTCGAGTTTCCTTTTTGGGACATTAAGAATTCCTTGCTCGTCGAACCAGTATTTTGTGTCGTTTCCTATCATTTCTACAGCCTTAGATTTCTCAGCTGGGTAGCCAAGCGCTATGACTAAGATTACCTGGAGATGTTCAGGGATGTTTAGAATCTCCTTTAGTTTAGGCCTGTCGACGGAGCCTAGGATGCATGACCGAAGTCCTGCTTCATACGCGACCATCGAGATACTCATTGCAGCTATGCCTGGGTCATGGCCAGCTTCTTCTCTGATTTTCTTGTCGAGGAGGATGACAATGTATGCTGTTGGAACCTCGTTGGGGGTATGCTTGTAGTTTGGAATGCTTCTTGCCCAAGAAAGTGTGCTGAAGACACTTGTAAGGAGTTTCTTTTCTGCGACTATGATGTATTTCAGGGGTTGTAGGTTCGATCCAGAAGGCGACATCCTCGCTGCGTCAACGCAGTTGATCAAAGCTTCTTTTGGAACAACTTGTTGTGTAAATTTTCGTATTGTCCTTCTCTCAGTGATTCTCTCATATATCATTAAGATAACACTACTCCTAACTAAAAGTAAAGGGCATCTCTTGTAGATAAGTCTGTATAAAAAATCTCAGTTCAGTATGAATGTTTGCTGAATATTTTAAAGATTATTCGTGATCTTTCTGGAATTCTTCCATTTAATTATGACTTTGATTCTTTCTTTGTTCAACAGGTTTTCCTAGCTCGTCAAACTGAAGTCTGTTTTTAAAGTATTCTCGTAGAAGTTGAGGCAACTCCGTTGACTTGTTTCTTATTTGTTTCCATGTGTTGATGTCTCTAAGTGTAACTGTTTTGTCCTGAAGTGTCTGATAGTCAATGGTTATGCATAGGGGAACGCCTATCTCATCGGCACGGGCGTATCTTCGTCCTATGGAGTCGGATTCATCGTATCTGACTTTGAATCCTTCATCCTGCAATAACTCGTAAAGTTTCTTCGCCTCCTCCGGCAATCCATCCCTGCTTACCAGTGGAAAAATACCTGCACTAATAGGAGCAATTTCCTTTGGAAGCTTGAGAGTCATCCTGTTTCCCTTTTCGGCAAATGCATATTCCAGTGTTGAGTAGAAAATTCTGTCAATGCCAAAGGAAGGTTCAACTACATGAGGTATGAATGACCTACCTGACTCAATAACCTCTTCCATAATTATCTCAACGTGCTTTAGTTCTAGGCGAATTGGAGGTAGTCCCGTCAACTCGTAGAAGCCCTTCGTCTTTAACTCCCTTTCGATAATGTTTTGATCACCCTTGGAGATTAAGCTAATAATCTTCTGAGCATCTTCTCTGCTAAACTCAGTCTCTAGAACATCAATTCTGGGCTTGACTATAGCCTTGATTACTTTCTTAGGTTGATCAAAAGCCTTGTAGACCCTCAAATCAACACCACTGTGGGCCATGTGATTTCTTAAATCATAGTCACTCCTATATGCATGCCCAGAAACCTCTGTCCAACCCCATCTCTCCAGCCAGACTTCCTGATCAAAGGTCTCGCTAGAATAATGTGCGCGCTCCTCTGGGAGCTGTTCTCTCAAACGCTGCTTCTCAGAAGGAATCCCAAGGTTGTCCAGAAACTTAACAGCAAGGGCCATGAAGTAGCATAAAACCTGATTTTTAACAATTCCTTCTTCTAGTGCTTCTTTGATGGTCACTTCTAGGATCTTGTTTGTTTTAGAGACTTGCTCGCTGATCGGCAGTATCCTAAGCTTCTGATCTTCAACTAACTTGATTCTGGAGTAAGATGTATTCTCTGGATCCATAAATATCTCGTAATCGATTATTGTGAACTCTCTAAGCCTAATTGGCCCCTTTCTCGGAGCGATCTCGTTTCTAACGCATCTTCCGATTTGTGCTATGCCAAGTGGGAGTCGCTCTCTCTCAGCAGAATATATTCTTTTAAAATTCACGAATTGTCCTTGGGCAACCTCAGGTCTTCCATAACCTATGATGCTTCCACCGTAGGAGCCTATTTTCACTTGGAACATTAGATTAAAGGGCTCAGATTTGGTTAGAGCTCCACCGCATTCGGGGCATCGAATGCTATTCTCTTCTACTAGCTTGTCAAGTTCATCTATTTTCATTCCTTCTCGACATTCTATTCCTAATTCGTTTAACAGATTGTCTGTCCTGTATGCTCTGTTGCATTTGGTGCATTTTGTCATGATGTCTGTGAAATGTGATAGGTGTCCTGAAGCTTCGAAAACTTGGGAAGGCATGATGAGTGAAGATTCTAATTCGACCATGCCTTCCTTGTTGACAAAAAAGTCACGCCACCTGTCCTCGATATTTCTTTTGAGTAATGCGCCGACCGGACCATAATCGAAGAATCCGCTTACGCCGCCATAAATCTCGAATGCAGGGAATATGATTCCTCTTCGCTTGCCTAGATTAGAAATCTTATCATACAAATCCGTGGACATGTGTTCTAGAACCATCCTTCGATAGATTACCTGAGATTATTCACCTTGACCTCGAAGAATTTCGAAGTCTAATTGATCTTTGTCTGCATTGTCAAAGTTTAGACTGCCTTAACCCTCTTAACTATTGGCGGTCTGACTTTCCTTAGGACTCTGTAGCCGCAATTTGGGCATTTTATCTCAAGAAGTAGAGAAAATTGGTCTGAAGTTATAATTGCGCCGCATTGCACGCACTTATATGTCACGCCTGTTTCAGGCTTTTGGTCTGCCATTTTCAATCACCATCTTAACGGGGATAGTAGGTTCTTTAATGCCTTTTAGTTAAAGGTTTCTATATATCTTAAACAAATGGAGTTTATTATGTATCACTATAGATTTATAGTTCGTTCTCTGTGACAATTTGGCTTTTAATAATTTACTAAGACGCGTTTGATGCTTTCTTTGGTATATTCTGGTTTTTGGAGTTCCTTGTTCATTAAATACACTTCATACATGTTTCGCTTAGAAGTGTGACTGTTAGCTTGGGCTTTTAGGATTTTAAATAGTTTCTCTCTGAGGCTGAGGTTCTTTTGTCTTGGGCGGTAAGGGCGGATATACGGTTTTCAGTCTTTATCTGATGAATCAAACCGTTTTTTGGGTAATAAATCTAGAAAGAAGTGCAAAAATGCATTCGAATTATCATGAACTAGTATGGAAAGGGACTGTTATTCATCATGAATTTTTACAGAGGTCTTCTATTGTTTTCTTAGATGGTTTATTGTATACTCTTGCCTTTAGTTTTTTGAAGAAAAAAATACTGAGTATAAACTTCTCATTAGATTGTGTCGTCGAGATCTGGACTTCTTAGAATTACTCTTTCCGTCTTTGGGATTAAAGCTTCAGATGAGATCTACTTTATACTCCTCCTTTAAACTAGTATCAACTAATGGTAAGGTTCTTCTTTTCTAGTACTCTTATCTTCTAGAAACGTTCCAGAAATACAATTATTGACTTTTTTATGGTGGACCGGCGGGGATTTGAACCCCGGACTTCCGCCATTCTGTTTTTTGGTTATGCCAAGGCGGCGATCGCTCTGAGCAGTCCTTTCTGCTTTCCAGACTGATCTACCGGCCCACAGCCATTTGTTTCAGAAGAAATAAATTTAGTGATTTGTTTAATTAAGTTTCCTTCAAAAGGAAAGTGCTTAGAGCGAGGATTTAGCGTATTCTTGTGCTTCTTGTAAGTAGCTTTGTTTGCCAAGAGTAGCTTCTAAGCCTCGGTGATTCTCCGAATCCACAAGCTGAACATCGTTTGTTCTTTATGTGGTAAGATCGGCGGCCGCATCGTCGGCATGCTATGACAAGAGTCTTCTGATGTTTTCCTCGTGAGGGTGTGCCTTTAGTCATTCAATTCACCTTGGTGGGGGGGATATAATTATGACGTTGTCTCCTCTAATTATGAGGGTGCCTAGCTGCTGTATGCTATTTGTATCTGAAATGTCTTCAGTATCCTCTAGGACAAGGTTCATGTGCTGATCAAAGCCCTGGAGTTTGCCCCTGAGACTTCTTCCTCCCTTTAATCTTATGAGAACTGTCTTTCCCACGCTTTCTTCTAATATCTTCGCTGCTGCTTCAGCCATAATTTGTCAACTCTATCAACAATAAAAATATGAATCCCTTTGTCTAATGATTTAAAGATTACTCTATCATATGGGTGCATTTATACATTCTTATCCTAAAAAAGGAGGACGTGAATTTACTTGATAGTTTTTCAGTAAAAGAGTCTACCGATAGAAATATGACTAACGTCACATACTTAGCCGACATGAGGCTTAGGAGAACCATTAATTGATAAAGGGAAAGAGGTATCACCTCAAAGAGAAAGAAGTAAGAGCCATTATAGAAAAAATAAAGGCGACTCTTCAGTTGAATATAACAGACTTTCTAAGCCCGGCCGCCCGATTCGAGAATATAGAATTGCCTTCTAAAGATAAAATATTCCTCATAGATGAAAAACCTGCCTTTATAGAGTCCAAAGGAGAATTCTTTCCATCGTTATTGTACGAAAATATACTAAACAAACTTCCTTCCATCACAGTCGACATGGGAGCTATTCCTCACATATGTAATGGCGCAGACATAATGGCTCCCGGAATAAGAAAGATAAATGGAGAGTTTAGCTCAAACAGCATAATCGTCATAATTGAAGAGAAATTCTCGAAGAAGATAGCTCTAGGTAAAACTCTCTATACATCCCTTGAGATCTCAGAAAAGAAGAGCGGGAGAGTAGCAAAGAACATTCACTTTGTAGGCGATAGATTTTGGGATATACTCAAGACATAATATATGAAAATTATCATATCCAAGGGAAGACACGCCGAAGCAGCTTAATCAATGATTAAAATACCTAAACAATGTTAATAATATGTTTGTGAAAGAGTTGACTAGTGGAAGAAGGGCAGTTTGATGAAAAAGCTTGATGCGGAAGAGTTGTTCAAGACCCCTCCAAAAGAGACGGCGAACAAGATTTACTTAAAAGCTCTATCTATACAAGAAACATCTGATGTGGATTCTGTCCGAACGGAGTTGGAAGCAGGTAATATAGTCATAGCCCGTATTACCCCCCTTGCAAGAAAGAGTGTAGACGACGCTAGACAGGCAGTAGACGAACTATGTGCCTTCATTAAGGAATTGGGCGGAGATATAGCCCGCTTGGGTGAGGAGCGCCTAGTTATAACACCACCATCAATAAAGATCTGGAGAAAGTCCTCTGAGATAATAGAATAATTAGTCTACTTTAGCCTCATCGTCTCTAGAACTTCCGGAGCAGAGGAATTTACTCCATAAGTTTTACGAATAGTATTCGCCATTGATAGACACTTGGTTCTCTCGCCGTGATTGAAAAAAATTCGTTCAGGCTTCGGAGATATTCTCCTCAAATATGAGATAATCTGATTCCTATCAGAATGCCCTGAGAAGCCTTCAATAGCGTCTACTCCAAGCCTAATCTTTATGATCTCAACTTTTCCAGAATCGGTCATCATAGGAACCTCGGTCAATCCCTTCTGCACTCTTCTACCGAGGGTCCCTTCTATCTGATAACTAACAAATACAAGTCTGGTTCTCTCGTCAGCTGCCAGAGCCTTAAAGTACTCCACAACCGGTCCTCCTTCCAGCATCCCTGATGTTGTAATGATTACGCTTGGACCTCCTTGCAAAATCTCCTGTCTTATATTAGTGTCTTTGACGTTTACGAAGTAATCTGATTGGAATGGATTTATTCCTTGATGGAAGATCATGTCTCTAATACTCTTAGCTAAGTACTCTGGGTAAGCAGTGTGAATTGCTGTTGCCTCATTAACCATGCCTTCTATGTAAACTGGGGCTTCTTTAAGCAAACCTTGCCTCATGTAACCGTCTAAAACAAGCATAACCTCTTGAGCTCTACCGACACCTGGAACAGGAATAATAGTCTTACCGCCTTTTTCAATAGCAGAGTTTACGATTGAGACTAGTTTATCTTCAGCCTCTTTCCTGGATGGCATAATATCTCCTGGGGCACCATATGTGCTCTCAGCTATTACTGTCTCTGCTCTGGGAAATGTTGCTACCGCGGGTTCTAAAAGCATTGTGTGACCATACTTGAAATCACCAGTATATACTATGTTATGTGCTCCTTCTCCGAGGTGCAAGTGCGTGATTGATGAACCGAGGATGTGACCAGCATTGTGTATTGTTAAGCGGATATCTGGTGATACATCTGTCACTGTTCCTTCCTTTATCGGTATCGTATGTATAACTGTCTCTCTGACATCCTTTTGACTATAAGGAGGTGTCATCCCCTCTTTTTGGGCTACATCCAAATAGTCAAGTTGAAGAAGAGTCATTAAAGTCGCAGTGGGTTCAGAACAGTAGACTGGGCCATCATACCCATACTTATACAAGAACGGAAGGAAACCACAGTGATCCAAGTGAGCATGTGAAATTACTACAGCGTCAAGGAGTTCCAGGTCAAAAATGTCTGCGCTTAGTCTAGGATAAGCTTCAATAGCGTTATTGGAGCCTGGATTGATGCCACAATCAAGGAGAACACGGCCTTCCTTGGTTTGAACAAGAACAGCAGATCGCCCCACTTCTTGAAATCCACCCAGAGCTGTTATGCTAATATCGCCCATAGTGAAAACAGGAGGTCTGAAAATTCTCTCACCAACCGTGCGAAGTATCCTCTCCCTCTCTTTACTCTCCGAGTGTAGGAAGTGTCTTACGTGAGCCACAATTCTGGACGGAATAGGAGGGCTTCTTAGAACTCTAGGTCGCCATCTAGTTGCCTTTATAATTTCCTGAAGAGATACTCCATCCTTTCCTATAACTAAACCGGGCTTCTTAGCATCAATTATAACCTCTCCAACAGTAGGATCGAAGGTTATGTTCGTAATCTCCGCCTCAGCCGGAATCATTGTTGAAATAAGTTTCTCGGTTTCCGGTTCAGATAAGCGAACTGAAGGATCAGAGCGAATGACTATTCTTTTCTTAATTAAATTGACGATCTCAGTTATAACATAACTTTGTTCAACAAGAATCTCAGGTCGTTTTGTATAAATTGCTATCCTGGGACCTTCATACTCGATTCTGCTTATCTCAGCTTCCTTAGGAACATGCTCCAGAACTGCATCTCTAATCTTAACTTTAGTATCATTGAACGAAGATGTCACTAATTTCCACCTTAAAGAAAAACTAAGGACTTACGGATAGTTCGAGCGCCTTCTTTTCATCACCAGTTAACTCGCGATAGCCTTCTTTTGCTGTCAATGTCACAACATCAAAACTATCGCCAGTTCCTGCATTCCTCTTCATCGCAGCAATTACAGCTCGAACTACAAGAGATATTCCATCTTTAATACTCATGTTCTTAAGATATCCATCTTCCAGTACTCCGTAGGCAACTGGAGAACCTGAGCCAGTGGAAACACAGTTCTCTTCTGTAACACTCCCAAAGGGATCAATGGAAAAGATGTGTGCTCCAGAATCATCTACTCCACCGATTAAAGCTTGCAGTATTAGAGGAAATCCTCTTGATTCAAAAAGGATGTTTGCAGCTAACCTAGCTACAGCGCTAACAGGCATAAGCCTGCCCTTATCCAGCTTGAAGAGACTGGCATTCGCCTTAAGCACCTCGACAACGTTTTGAGCATCGGCCACAACCCCTGCGATTGTCATTGCCAAGTGATCATCTATCCTGTATACTTTCTTTCCATGTCTATGGGCTATAAAATATCCCATTGTTACTCGTGTGTCTGTTGCAAGAACTATTCCTTCTTTACAGACCACTCCGATGGTCGTTGTCCCTTTGAGTATCATATCTTCTAGTTTATTTTGTTCTGAGTTTTCAATCAATGTTACTTTACCCTCTTGATAGTTCTGTAGAGAAGATTGGCTGAAAATTTAGGGTCGCTTAGAAAAACCCTTTTCCGAAGTCATCTATAGTCTGGAAGAAGCCAACCTTAAAAACATTTCGTGATTCTGACGAGTCTTGAAGGAACAAATATCAAATAGATATTTTTAAGATTAAAGAATGATTTTTAGAATCATAAGAAAATTTCAAAATAAAAACTTGTATGGACAAGGATATTAAAGCCATTATTGTCTTTTTATATTATGGCGCAGAATTTCCATCGAATACAACTTCCCAGAGAAGTGCTGATCGGTCAAGGAATCCTAGATAGAATTGGCAATGTATGTGTACAGTTGAGTCTCGAAGCTCCTGCCTTAGTCTTAAGTGGGTTTCACACGCAGGATGTGGCGGGTAAAAGAGTGGTATCCACATTAGAGACCCAAGGGTATAAAACAGCTTTTACTCTTCTTGAGGGATCCACTCTAAAGCAGGTTGCGAATGTTACTGCTACTATAAAAAACACATCGTCAAAATTCGTTCTAGGAGTAGGTGGGGGCGCTGTAATAGACGTGGCGAAACTCGCTTCATTTTACGAGGGTGTTCCTTTCATTAGCGTTCCAACAGCAGCTTCTCACGACGGAATCTCTAGTGATAGAGCTTCGATATCCAACTCGGAGAAAAAACCTATTTCTGTATCTGCTCAAGCACCTCTTGGAATAATTGCTGATACAGATATCGTTTCTCAATCTCCTTGGAGACTAACAGCAAGTGGTTGCGGAGATATTATTGCAAAATACACTGCGGTAGGAGATTGGGAATTGGCTCATAAGATAAGGGGAGAATATTACGGGGAATATGCCTCAAATCTCGCGTTAATGAGTTCCAAACTTATCATGAAGAACGCGAGGACGATCCGTCTAAATAGAGCTGAGGGACTTAGAATTATTTTAGAAGCATTATTGAGCTGTGGAGTTGCTATGAGCATCGCTGGAAGCAGTAGACCTTGTAGCGGTTCGGAGCATCTATTCAGCCACGCTCTAACTCTGATATCTCAGAAGACAGCGATGCATGGTGAACAATGTGGTGTAGGTGCTATAATGATGGCTTATTTACAAAAGAGGAATTGGAAGCTGATTAGAGAAACATTAAAGATAGTTGGAGCTCCTGTGACTTCTGAGGAGTTGGGAATAGATCCAGAACTTATCGTAGAAGCGTTAACTTTAGCTCATAAAATTAGGCCAGAAAGATATACCATTTTAGGAAGTGATGGATTAACTGTAAACGCGGCTAAAAATTTGGCAAGAATAACTGGTGTAATAAATTAAAAAAGAAAGTGATTATACGACTAGTGAAAAAAAGTTAAAGATAAGTCTTGTAGGCTCAAAACAGGCTAAGAAAGGCTTTTCCTTCCTTCACGAAGGGCCTTTAAAGGAATGCGATGATTGTCAACTCCTTAATGTCTGTATGGTGGGATTGGATAAGGGACGAATATACAGCGTAGCAGTTGTTCGTGATAAATCTTTTTCATGCCGAGTTCATGAAGAGGGAGTTAGAGTAGTCGAGATTGTGGAACCTGATCTTGAGGCGGTTATAGAGAACAGAATGGCATTTCCAGGCGGAATAATAACATACCAACCACAGGAATGTCAAGAGATTTCTTGTCCTAACTTTAAAAAGTGCGTACCAATAGGACTTACGAAGGGTGATAAATGTAAAATAATTGATGTTGAAGGTTCTATTCAGTGTCCTTCTGGGCGTCCTCTTCTTCTTGCGAAGCTGCATCGGTCGATGGAGTAGTCTTCTCCTTTTGATAAGTTTCAGTGAAGACTATGTTCTCTATTTCAGGAAGGAACTTTTGAATATCAGCTGCTATTCCTCTCTTAGCAAATTGGACACCTTCTAAATAGAAAGCTTCTTCCGGTAACTCGATGCTAACCCGCTTCTCGGCAGCTCTTAGCTTTACTTTCTGCAGATCTACCGTAGGTATTCGTCTGTGTATAAGAGCCTTTATCTTATCAGTTTTATTTTTGATGATGTCTTTGATAGTTAAATCATATATCAAAGTCTTTCCAGCAAGAGGAGGGTTAAAATCAACTTGAACCCTTCCAGCACCTACAGCTCTGACAACTGCTAGTTTTCCATCGATTTCAAGCTGTGCCCCTGGATATGGGGTTACCTTCTGTCCTCTAAATCTTCTGAGTGGAATCAGTCTAATCTTGTTTGGGTCTCTGGGTCCAAATCCTTGCTCTGGAAGAATTTCTACAGTCGTTGGTTTACCAACTTCAAGGCCTACTAACGAATCGTCTAATCCCTTCAGAACCCAACCTTCTCCAACAGCTATGAGCATCGGCTCATAGGCTGTGTTTTCCTTGAAGATTCCGCCTTTCTTAGCTTCTTCGCCGCTAGTAGTGTCAAAGACTTCTCCGGTTTCTTTAACCTTTGTGATATATTCTACGAGGATAAAGTCTCCCTTTTGTATCGACACGCTAATATTCACCTTATACTACCCTTTGATTTAGGGAGTACCTTTTAACCTTTTCATTTCAGAGATTTCAGTTTAACACTTGGATCCCCATTCACGGCGACTATAGCGTAGAAACCTAGGTGGCCAAGTCCAGGGTTAACTATCAAACTTCCTTCCAAATAATCAGTTCCTCTAGCTTCATGAATATGTCCGCAGAAAACTAGTATTGGCTTAGTTCTGATTATGAATTCTCTAATGGCTCTGCTTCCAACATGAGTTCCAGAAGAAGTGACATCAGTTCTAGTATCCGATGGAGGAGAATGGGAGACGAGTATTAGGCGTTGTTTATAATCTTGTTCTTTGTAAGAATGATACACGATCTCTTCAATTTCCTCTTCAGCTAGTTCGAAGGGTGTACTAAAAGGAGTGTAGGGACTCCCTCCAACACCGAGAATATTAAATTCTCCAATTCTCACACATCTTCCATGAACATTTTGGGCTCCTTCGACTACATTCCTATTTGCCAATTCCTTAGGATCACAATTACCTGGAACGAATAGAACAGGCTTCCTCAATGCAGTTAATTTAACCAACATTTCTTCTGCTGATTGTATGTTACCGAAGTGAGTTAAATCCCCACAGTCAATAATAAAATCGACTTTTTCAAAGTCATCTATTGCAGAGAGTTTTTCTACTATTGAGTGATGGCTATGCAAATCACTGACTACAAGAATCTTCAATAAATACCACTGCCATGAATAATATTCTGCAAATACTTTAGTGGAGCCTTAAATTTTTCCGAAAAAACTTTTCTTCTGTTTTGCTTCTTCGTCCATTTCTTTTGCCAACTCTGTCAGCAGATCTTTCTGCCTTGGAGTAAGTTTCGTAGGAGTTTGGATATTGACTCTCACCAATTCGTCTCCTCTGCCGAAGGCGCGTAAACGGGGCATTCCTTTACCTCTAAGTCTAAAAACTGTGCCTGTTTGTGTACCCGATGGAATACGCAATTTGGCTTTTCCGTCTATAGTTGGCACTTCTATCTCCTCTCCCAGAGCAGCTTGTGTGAAACTTACAGAGGCCTCATGAAAGAGGTCATCATCTCTTCTCTGAAAGAGGTTATGAGGTCTTGAGTGAATGTAGACATACAAGTCTCCTGGAGGACCGCCTCTAGAACCCGCGTCTCCTTCGCCGCTAAGTCTCAGCACGCCGCCATCATCTATTCCTGGGGGCACTCTAACCTTTATCTTCCTTGTCGTAGAAACGACACCTGCTCCACGGCATTCTAGGCATGGAGACTCGACTATCATCCCTTTCCCACTGCAGATATTGCACGTTTCAACTTGGATTAATCTTGCAAACCCAGTTGATCTGACGCGTTCTACTCTGCCTGTTCCTTGACATTGGGGGCAACGTTTCGGCGATGTGCCTGATCTCGCTCCACTTCCATGGCAAACACTGCAATTCTCAGTTCTCGGCACGTTTATTTCAGTCTCTACGCCCGAAGCAACTTCTTCAAGGGTTATGTCCATATCATGTCTAAGATCGTTTCCTCTCTGCGGTCCGTATCTGTTGACTCTTTGGCGACCAAAGAATATGTCGAAGATGTTGTCGAAGCCTCCGACTCCAAAGCCTGAGTTTCTGAAGACTTCATCGAAGTTGGCACCTCGGAATATATCTTCTTGTGTGTACTTCTCTCCTATTCCAGCATGACCGTACATATCATATTGCTTACGTTTCTCATCATCCGATAGAATAGCATAGGCCTCTGATATTTCCTTAAATCTCTCTTCAGCTTCAGGTGACTTGTTTCTATCTGGATGAAACTCTAATGCAAGTTTACGATAGGTGCTCTTAATATCATCCTTGGTAGAATCTTTGGATATGCCAAGAACCTCATAGTAGTCTCTTTTACTCATAGCAAATCAACTTGGAAGTAAAAAAAAAAGATAGGATGATTACTTTCTATCTTCCTTCTCATCAACAACTTTGTAGTCCGCATCAACAACTTTTTCCTTTTCTCCTTCATTTCTGGGCTGCTCAGCCTGGTTCGCCTTCTCCTGTGCCTGCTGTTGAGCTTGCTGCTGCGCTGCCTGCTGATAGACTGCTGTGCCGACCTCTTGTAGGACTTTGGTTACCGCTTCACTCTTAGCCCTAATTTTATCTGTTTCTTTCCCATTTACTGCTTCCCTTAGTTCCGCAACTGCCTTATCAATCTTGTCGATATTCTCTTTGCTAATCTTGTCGCCTAGATCCTGTTTTGTCTTCTCGGCAGTATACATCAATGAGTCAGCATTATTCCTGACGTCAGCCTCCTCTCTCTTTCTGCGGTCCTGTTCAGCGAATTGTTCTGCGTCTTTAATCAGTCTGTTCTTCTCTTCTTCTGAGAGCTTTGTTGAAGCTGTTATTGTAATCTTCTGTGCGTTTCCAGTGGCTATATCCTTAGCTGAAACGTTTAGTATACCGTTTGCATCGATGTCGAAAGCCACTTCAATCTGAGGGACTCCTCGCGGAGATGGTGGTATTCCTGTTAGGTTAAACATACCTAGAGAGACATTGTCTCCAGCCATCGGTCTCTCCCCTTGGAGTACGTGAATTGTAACCGCTGTCTGAAAGTCTGCTGCTGTAGTGAATATTTGGCTCTTTTTTGTTGGAATAGTTGTATTTTTCTCTATTATCTTTGTAGAAACGCCACCTAAAGTCTCAACCCCTAGTGAAAGCGGAGTTACATCCAGTAGGAGGAGATCTCTAACCTCTCCAGCTAGGACACCACCCTGGATTGCTGCGCCTATTGCAACGCACTCCATCGGATCTACTCCTGTTTCGGCTTGCTTGCCTACAATATCTTCGACGAATCTTCTGACGAGAGGCATCCTGGTCTGGCCGCCGATTAGGATAATCTTATCCACGCCCTTTGGTTCAAGTTTCGCGTCTGTTAGCGCCTTCATTAATGGCTCTCTGACCCTCTGCACAATTGGCATGGCAAGTTGCTCTAGCTTCGTTCTGGTCACCGCTATTTGGAAGTGTTTAGGACCACTTGCGTCTGAAGCTAAGAATGGGAGACTTATCTCCGTAGTGAATAAATTAGAGAGTTCAATTTTCGCTTTTTCCGCTGCTTCTTTCATTCGTGCCAAAGCTGTCCTATCATTCTGTAGGTTAATACCTGTCTGGTTCTTGAATTCATTGGCTAGATAGTCGACTAAGGCATTGTCTATGTCTGCTCCTCCAGTTTTGGTATCCCCGCTTGTAGATAAGACTTGGAAAACTCCTCCCCCGAATTCCATCATTGTGACATCGTGGGTGCCGCCGCCGAAACTAAAGACCATAATCTTCAATTCTTTTTCAGTCTTATCGAGACCATAGGCTAGGGAAGCAGCGGTGGGCTCATTGATTATTCTAACCACATCCAAGCCTGCAATCTCTCCTGCATCTTTTGTTGCTTGCCTCTGATTGTCATTGAAGTGAGCTGGAACCGTGATGACAACCTTCTTGACAGGTGTTCCCAGAAACGTTTCCGCATCTTTCTTTATCTTCTGGAGAATAAAAGCTGAGATTTGTTGTGGGGTGTATTCCTTACCGTACACGCTTACCTTATAGTCTGTGCCCATCTTCCTTTTGATTTCTATGATTGTTCCTTCGGAGTTTGTTATGGCTTGCCTCTTAGCTGACTCACCAACGAGTAATTGTCCATCCTTTGTAAAGGCAACTACAGATGGAAACATCTTCCCGGCCATAGTGGGTCCTTCAGCACTTGGAATTGTTAGGGGTCTACCAGCTTCCATCACAGCCGCTGCAGAGTTGGTTGTTCCCAAATCTATTCCTAATATTTTCTCTTTTTGAGCTGTACTACTCATTTCTCATCACCTTTTTCAACAATATTGTCATTTTGAGAATAAATTGCAACTTTAACTAAGCTCGGACGAATGACTTTTCCTTTGAGCATGAATCCCTTTCTTATCTCTTCAATGACGGTGCCCTCTTTATAATCTTTTGTCGGCACTTTTATAATTGCATCATGCTTGTTTGGATCAAAAGGACATCCAATTGCGTCAATTTTTCTTAAACCCTGTCTCCCAAGAACATCATAAGTCTTCTTAAGGATCATTTCAATTCCTTCTATTATAGAATTCTTGTCGCTACTTTGTTTTCCAGCTTCAACAGCTAATTCAAGTTCACCCAACACTGGGAGTAACTCACAAATGAGATTTAAATTCCCGTAATTGACTTTCTCATCCATCTCTTTTTGCGTTCTTCTTTGGAAATTCTCGAAGTCAGCTTGGAGGTACTTTAAGCGATTTAAATAGTCATTAACTTTTTCCTGTTCTTTTTTCAAGGCTTTTCTGAGATTTTCCACTTCTTTTTCTAGCGCAGGAGTGTTCTCTCGCACTTCTGGTTCTTCACTTAGTTTTTCAGAAGATGTTGTTGATTTGTCAGACATGTCAAGCCCGCCAAAATATAGCATTACCTTTAGCTATTAAACTAATTAAGAAAGTTGAGAGAATTTCCTATAAACTTTTTGGAGACTAATATTCTGGATAAGGTAATTCAATAGATAGGTGAACTAGTCTTGAGTTGTAAATATCCTGTAATAACACTTCTCACCGATTTTGGCATCAAAGATGCTTACGTCAGTACAATGAAAGGTATCATACTCCAAATATGTCCAGCAGTTAAAATAATTGATGTTTCACACAATATCCCTAGACACAATGTGATATATGGATCGTTCCTACTACTAGGAGCGTCACCTTATTTTCCATCGGGGACTATTCATGTGGCAGTGGTTGATCCTGGGGTGGGGACAGCCAGGCGTAGGATAGTTATTCAAGGTAGACACAGCTTCTACGTTGGACCAGATAACGGAATCCTCTCATTATCTGCAAGGAAGGAAGGTATTAAATTAGCTGTTGAAGTAAGAGAGAAGAGATTCATGCTGCCTCAAATCTCTAACACTTTTGAGGGGCGGGATGTCTTCGCCCCTATTTCTGCTTATCTGGCAAGGGGAACTGAAATTCAGGAATTTGGTCCTGAAATAAAAGATCTAGAAGAACTTACACTCAAAGAAGCAATATTTTCAGAGGAGAAGATCCTCGGAGAGATACTCCATATTGATACATTTAAAAACATAATAACTAACATTCCGAAGAATCTTCTAAATGAAGCAAAGATCACAGAAAATACTCTCCTGAGAGTATCTGTTGGAAAAAATTCTCAACTCATGAGATTCTGTAAAGCATATGGAGAAGTTCCAGCTAAAATGCCTCTTATAATCATTGGAAGTAGTGATTTTCTAGAGATTGCAGTTAATCAAGGAAGTGCAAGCATATTATTCAAGGCGAAAATCGGAGATGACGTTATAGTCGTTCCATATTAATTAAAGGTCGATAAGCAGTATAGTAATATTCATAATTGTCAGTATGTTTAAGAAAAATGGTTCTTATGGAATCTTCCTTTTATTGCAATCTTTTCACCACATCTAGGGCAAGTATTATCTTGTGCAACATTCCATCTAGTTATGCTAAAATTATATCTTTCTACCAGCAGTTCATTGCACTTTGGACAATATGTATTCTCCCCTCTATTTCCTGGAACATTTCCCGCATAAACATACTTCAAACCTGTCTCTTTAGCTATTTTTGCAGCTCTCTCCATTGACTGAATGGACGTTTGAGGAATATCAATCAAGTCGAAGTTAGGGAAGAATCGAAGCAGATGAAATGGTGTATCTTCCCCAAGATTGTCTTTTAGCCAAGTAGCTAATCTTTTAAGATCTTCCTCTGAATTGCCATATTTCGGAACTATGAGATTCGTAACTTCAATGTGTATACCTTGTTTCTTCATCTCCTTCAAACAATCATAAATTGGCTCTACAGATGGTACTCGCATAAGATTATTATAGAATTCGGGGTTTCCAGCTCCTTTAAAATCCACAGTAGCAGCATCTAGGTAGGGTGCAATCGTCTTCACGGCCTCTGGAGTTAGATAACCATTGGTAACAAATGTGTTGAATAAGGAATTCGAATGAGCTATCTTTGCAGAGTCAAAAGCCCATTCAAAGAAGACAGTAGGTTCTGTGTAAGTATAACTTATTCCTTGGCAACCTCTTGTCTTAGCAGATTTAACATTATCTTCAGGCAGTATTGTAAGCGTTTCAGAGAGAGATCTCTGTTGACTTATAATCCAATTGTCACAAAAGGCGCAGAAAAAGTTGCAGAAAGGTGACGCCACAGAGTAGACTACTGCACCGGGATTAAAGTGGAATAACGGCTTTTTCTCTATTGGATCTACTGAAGCACTACAAGATCGTGAATAAGACCTTGACCATAATTTTCCTTTTTCATTTATCCTTGCACCGCATACACCTGATTTCCCTTCCAATATGAGACATCGCCTTCCGCATAAATTACACTTCAAGCTGCCATCTTCATTACGTTCATAGAACATCGCTTCTCTATCAGCCATTTCCACCTAACCTCTGGAAGACTAATATATTCTTAGTTCTAAAAATCGTCTACCAGCTTAATGAACTTGACTAATTTTTGAATTTTTAACTCGAGCTCAGCTGTGATTAAGAAACTTCAAATTTAAATTTAGAAGCCATCTCACATCATTGTCTTGCATTCGAGTATTGACTTTTGTTACTAACAAGACCTTAAATTTTGTTATCATTATTTTTTTAGTAAAATTGGAGGAATTGAAAAATATCAAAAATCAGACCTTCTTCACGCGCCAGTATTTCCTACTTAACCTTGAAAAGTCTACAGTCGGAAATGTTTTAAGCCATTTCTTTGTGGGAGAAAATCGTGGGAGAATGGAGTTTACCATTTTCAATCTCCAAAATCTTTGCTTGGATGTCAGTGCTTTTGAGCCATAGTTCCTCGAATATAACCGTGAACGACTGGACTAGCGACTTACAATTCGTCCAAAGGCATGTGTTTTCGTCATCTCCTTCAGGAGAATCTGCGCCTTTGATAAAATATAAGATCTCTTCTTCATCTCTTATTGCCATTCTAGGAAACAGCGGTAATCCTCTACTAGGATTTCTTCCTTTAAAGTTGAATCCTGTCTTCGGCATTTGCCTAAGCGAAACTTTAACCAAACTCAAATTTTTCTTAGTTATATCAGTAAGTAGACGAAATTGAACTTTAGATCTTAACCGATGATTAAAGGCGTTATCAAGAACACCATATTGATTGGCTCGCATAATCTCAATAATAGATGAAACAACTGAGAATTGATGTTTTGTCTCTCTTATCATATGCGAAATCTTTGGATAGATTTTACGATTGCCTTTTATAACGACAAATATTTCTAATTCTGGTTCTGAGCTAGGTTTATTGATTTCTTTCCAATAGCGAAGCATATCTTCTTTGGAACTCTCAATTAACTTAGCTTCTTCCTGCCTCGTCCTAATATAAAGATCTAAAACCGTGACAAAAGGAACAGCTACAAATCGGGCTGGTGATTCTAGAGATCACCAATCAAGCCTTTCTTTTGTAGGCTTTTAGGATATGATAAGCTTGGGCTTTATTTATTCGAATTTTTTTAGCAATTTCTCCGCCTTTTAAAATACCACACTTGGCTAGGAAAACGTAGACTTCGGTTTCTTTTTATGTTAGCACTGAATCCTTCAAAACCTTTTTTATAGTCTCTTCGCTCAACTCAAGGTTCCCCAATTAGTAAATATATAAGATTATTTATGTATACTTTATAAATATATTATATATATATATATATATATGCATATTTTATATATACATATATAAAAATCATATATGTATTTTCTAAATTTACTATGATCATTAAATAGACTCATTCACAAAGTAGAAAACAAAATACTCAAATAATACTTTGTCTGTAAGCTAAAAAATTCACTTTTCGACACACCTATCTATAGGAAGAGAAAATAAGAATAACTGGAGAAACAAGTATAAGCCTCAACTTTTTCATACACTCATTTAAAGATACTTCCTATCACTTCAAAGATTTTTAAAGTGAGTAGTTGCCACTCTATAATGAGAAAAATTGAAGACGAAATATGTAATAAAAAAATTATATTACTAATCCTATGATCTCTAATTTCCTTTCTTCAATCTTTGATTATCTCGCTGAAATGTTTAATATGTACTGCGAACGTGGTTAGAGGATAGATTTTTCTTCGACTATAGAAGAAGAGAGGATCTTCGCTGACAATCTTGGATAATTCATCATCGGTAGAAGAGTCAATGATTAGCATGTGCCCCTGTTGCCCCACAAGATGATAATACTTCTCAATTTTTCCCTTTCTCTGCAATTCTTCAATATACTTAAGCTGGGCCGGAGTGAGTTCAGCCAATATCTTAATAGAAGTACCAGATCTAATTCTCTGAAGTATCAAGAATTTCATTTTTATTCACCGACAACTTGTTTAGA
>JAUPKU010000103.1 GCA_030837285.1 Thermoproteota archaeon
ATAGAAAAATGAGACAATCGATATCAACGTCAAATAATCAAAAGCGCGTGTGACATAATTAAATTTACACTGCAAGACAGGGTAAATTCCTATTATAAAGTAATTTCTTATTTTCTTTATTAAAAATAGAGGGAAAGATGAGCCTTGCCAGACTCACCATAGACATCCCAAGAGTTAGATAGACAACGGTGCTGCCTTGCTCTTTCTTCGGATGGCGAATACTGACGCGCCTGTTGCAGCAAGAGCCACACCGACTACCCCCGCTACCATTGGGATTGGCAGGCCAGCGACTGTTCCAGATGGATCTGTTGGTTCTGAGACTTTAGGTCCGAGAATTAAACCGAGCTTACTCATGTATGCTGTTGTCTCTGGGTCGTTGAGTATCGGGTAGCCGCTCCACTTGCTGAAGCCGATGGTGAGGAAGTACATCGACTCGGTCACGCCAAAACCTGCTGAGGACATGCCGGAGTTGGACATGTAGCTTGCTCTGAAGGTTCCCATTGGAGTTGTGAAGCTT
Source organism: Thermoproteota archaeon (assembly GCA_030837285.1). Classification (GTDB taxonomy): domain Archaea; phylum Thermoproteota; class Bathyarchaeia; order RBG-16-48-13; genus JAUPKU01. The sequence goes on from JAUPKU010000103.1 coordinate 518, forward strand.
GAGACGTTCATGGTCCTTATAGTGTCATTCGTCGCGATGGGCTTACTCCAGTCGTAGGTTCCGCCCATCTTGAGGGTCGCAAACTTGGCTGATGAAGAGGCTACATCAAACACACTTGATTCTGTAACATTCCCTGTTGAGGAAACCTTTCTTCCATTCCCGTCGTTGATGCCCCACTGCGCGCTTGAAGAGGCTGTTACGTACCAGCTAGCCGCGAGGCTTCTGTCCTGAAGTGTCTCAAGTCCTCTTAAGTAGGTTGTTACATTGCTCTCCGATGTCTTAGTACGACCGTCGATGACAGTTGGGTCGATAGACCACTGGCCGTAGTACTGGTCGGTCTTCATCTGCGCCGTATTGTCCTTAACGCCTTGGGCTACGCTGATGGAGGCGTTGAAATGAACCGTGAACTGCATCTTATCCATCCCCGCGGAGACGGGCTTGCAGTTGAGGTTGGGAACCATATAGTCCTGGCCCTTCACATTTCCATCCCACCAGCTCCACATGCTGTTCGGATTATTGGCAATGTATGGGAAGAGGGTTCCGTTCACGTCGTTGAATGTCACTCCGAAGCTAACAATATCAGTTAAGGTTAGGTTAAGCCTTCCACTCCTGCTAGTCACATTGTAAGCTTCTCCTGGCGTTTTGAAGGAGACTGAACCGACACTCTTAGGCATGAAGTAGTTGGTTATCTCCGTAGGCAGCATAACTCCACTCTTCTTCGTATCATTCCACAGCAGTAAGCCCGCAAACTCGTTTCGCAGACTCATCTGAGCATACTGAACAGTGCCATTAGCGTTCCAATTCGTTCCATAGTCCTGGCTGGTTCCAAATGACAGCCACTGCCACTCCTGTGTGTTTGCCTTGATCCAGTTCATGCCCATACCATCAGCTTTAGCCTGCAAGTCCCTCCACGTCGTATTCTGAGCCATATAAGCTATAGACCAGTATCCCGGCCTTGGCTGACCTGTAACATTGTCTATGAGCTTGTTCTGTATTGCCTTCATGGTTTCTCCACTAACTATGCTCATGTTTGTAGCGTAGTACCAAACGTAATTGTTGTTCCAGGTGTAGGTCCACTTGTGGTTTATGACGCCCATCCAAGCGTTAACATGCATCTCGTCTCCAAGAACCGTGGCGTTAGGATCCCACATCAAATCCACGTACATTCGCTTCACGGTAGTATTCATACTGTCTGTCCCCGCACTCATCTGCTTAACGAAATACTGGTCTCTCTTCGTGGATTGGTCACCATCCAAGTCCACTGCGCCGGTTCCCGAGATGACTGAGTAGGAGTTTATTCCCCACATGCCCATCTTCGGAGTTCCCAAGATGATAGTATTCACACTCGTTATAGTCGTGACAGGAAGTTTGCTAAGTTGCCAAGTGTAAGCTTGACCCCAAACAGCGTGCGTCAAGTAGATGTTCTCTCTGGCAGTCGTTATCATCCCAAGTGTCGGAACACTGTAGACAGGCGTCCAGGCATTTTCGTCTTGAAGCTCATACTCGAAGCCATTAACGATTATTAAGTGGTAGTTCCTCCAGCGGTACATGCCATCATTGAAGTTCAACGGGTAAGTTACTCCGTTGAAGGTGAAGACATTGGGATATCTCCCGTTCTCCCAGTCCCAACCTCCCTGATGCCATTGGACAGTCGTCGGACTTGGATCTAGCACATAGTATCCTACACCCCCGATTGTAACGTTGTATCTCGGATATGCCCCTTGAATCGTCCATGGCGTGCTCTTGAAGAGGCAGCTGCGAATTTGATCAGTCAGGTTGCATGAAGCCCACCATGAGCTGACAGAGGAGAGATCGAGTCTCTGCTGGTCAGAGGCGTTAATCAGATAGTACCCTGAAATGTCCACAAGTACGTTAGATGAGGTTGCATTCATCCACAATACTTTTGTTATGTCGTCGAATTGGGGGACTGGTACGCTATACATCGATGCAACTAAGTAGTTTTGATCATATAGTTTATGAACCACACCGCCCTCAGTCACGTTGTAGTACTCCCCTTGGAAGCCATCGCTCCAGTACAGTCTTCCGTCCAGAACAATGGAGCGGTCAACATACATGTTTATGCCTGAGAGAAAGTTGGAGCCATAAGTGAAGTCGAAGCGCGTCCCATTCTTCAGCATTACGTAGCATCCCTGACCTTGAGGTTGCCAGTTGCCCGCAATGTCCAAGAACGTCTGCTTTTGAGAGTCATCCGTTGTTAGGCGAATGTAGCTTCCACCCACCCTCGCAGATGCGGTTACATTTATAATGGTTTCGAATGGACATGAACTTGACCAGCCGCTGCCGTTCCATCCGAACTGCCGTTGAGTGATATTATCAAAGATTTTAACTCCTCCATCGGTCTCCAAGAAAGAAGGCCACCTCACTCCTCCGAGGGTGCCACCATTGTAGTACACTTGAATACCAGGTCCGAACTGGCTGCCCCACACCCTTAAAGTTGAGTTCTCGGGGACCTGGACTCCATCTGCGAAGTACAAGCCCGTATTATTCACCACTCTTATGTCATACATGTAAGTCTTGTCAAGGAAGCTCTGATTATCCCATACGTAAGGGATTAGGCGTGTGTAGTTGGTTCCTGGAAGCTCCACGTGATACTCTTTTATCCAGTTGGCCTGAGTGCTCGCTGGGTCGTAGTATATCTTCCTACCGTTTAGGGTTGTGATGTAATTCCTCCAGACCATCTGGCCAGTCGCATTATCTCTAACGGAATCTGATTGGCAGAAGTTGTTCAGTGTATAGTAACTCTCTTTTCCAATTATCACGCTCCAGACAGTGAGGTACCTCCCCTGATAGATGTCGATGCGGCTTCCATCCGTTGCGTTGATCAAGTAGAGGGTGCTGTTTTCGCTGTCCATGCCATAACGGTTATAGTTAAGCCACTGTCCCATGTTAGAGTCGTAGCCAGTAGTTGTCTCAACCCTCCCTGAGACACTTTCCATCTGCCCCATACTCATGCCCCATGTGCCATACTGGAGTGACCAACCTCCCTGAGTTATATTCCAGAATGTCTCCAGCCTAGGCCCAATTAGGGAGTAATAGGCCGTGACATCCTTCTTAGGCGGTTCGACAGGCTGAGTGTATCCGCCATAGACAATGTATGAGATAGCTCCGCTTTGTAGGATCAGGTACTTTGCATTATCTATTGTGATGGATTTGCCAGTTGGAAGGCTACCGCCGTTGGATTTGAAGGTCTCTAGATTCCACCATGAATTTGCCAATGCACCAGGATAGGGCATCTCACTTTTGTCACCGCCCCAAGTCGTGTAGTAAAAGTTGTGTACAAATTCCTGTTTTACCAGGATAATTCTACATTCATAAGTAGCGTTGTACAACTGTTGTGGCCAGCTTATGGTGAAATTCTTGCCTTGAAGGTTGACGATCCTGTGCTGATCATCCTTTGACCACGGATCTGGACACATTATCCTCGTACCATTCACCATTACAAGGTAGTACCCTCCACTACTCGGTGAGTATTGCCATATCGAGCCTTCTGCCCTCAGTCTTACAAGGATTGACTGATTGAGGTAGACGCCTGACCCGGCGGAGCTGACAAGGAGCGAAGTATCATTCTCCGAATATGCTTTCACCTTCAAATCGTTTGTGCCTGTAGTCTGGTTCCATTGGCTTAACTCGAATGGCTGATCTCTGTACACTCTTGTTCCGTCAATTTTTTCATAGAACTGCGGCTGAACCTGCCGCATAAGAGCCTGATCCCAGTAGGATCTACTGTAATCGGGTTGAGCGTATGGCATGTAGGTGATAAATACAGTCTGGTTGGACAATGGAATCCTGAGGCCTGCTGCGTCTAGCGTGTAGGCGTCGGTGCAATTTAACTTGATATTCCTGATAACAGCCATGTACCCCTGGTCGACGTAAACCTTGGTGCCGTTGAGAAGCTGATAGTACATTAGGTTGCTTTTGGTCACTGGATTCCATGGATCACTTAGCAGAATCTTGGTGTTCTCGGTTCCGGAGTATGGGTCATAGGTTGTCTGGGTGCTAACATAATAGTTCTTCCCGTTTACAACGATGTATGGCGTTTCGTCAACCTTGTACTTCGTCCCATTGATCACGCTGAAGTATGGCTGAGACGGTGTCTCCATATACCATTTCATGCTGCCAGTCGCGTTGGAGTTGACAGATCTGATCGGCTGATTGGTCCACTCCGAGATTGTGTGTTCTCCCCATCCCTGACAATAGTCCGGTCCGAAAGTCCTATTACCAAAGAAGATGCTCCACCAGTAGTTCGTCTGGGGAGCGTTCGAGTTGAATGAGACATTCAAGTTCGCTATCACAAGCCCGTTTGAGAGAGAGATGTTCGTACCAGAACTACTGAGAGTAGCATAATCTGGAACTTTAAATGCCGGATCTTCCTGTGGAAGATATTTCTGGCTGGTGTCAATCCAGATAGTTGATTCGTCATGCACTAGAGCCGTCTGGTTGAGGGTAAAGGTTGCCCAGTGCCACTCAGTCACGTTGACATAGCTCATCTCCGTGTATGAGCCGTCCACCCACTCCCAGATTCCTGTGCTCATGTTGTACTGGTCATGGAAGCCCGTAACGTTGACTTGCTTCCATGACATGTGAGGAGCATAGATGTAGGCACTCTTCACAGTGTTATTGTAAGTAGCGGATGTAATCGTTCCGTCTATCCTGTTATACGCGAGTTTGATATTCACGTTGGACCAGTAGCTCGCATCGGGAGCCCAGCTGCTCTGGCTGGAGTACAGGTTCAATCCAACCGCTTCAATATCGTCGTAGAACTTCTCTCCACCTTGCAGGATACTCTGAATAGTGAAAGACCTATTCACGTCGGTCATCAGCATGTTCAACTTAATCTCTCGGCCACTGCTGTCCAGCACCTTCGTTATCGCTACCATTTGGTCTACAGCTATCTGGAATGAATTGAAGTCAACGTGGTTCCAGTCCGCGTATATCTGGCTGCCATCTATGCGTGTTACCTTAGGCTGACTAAGTTGATATTGGCTCTGTCCTGAAGATGCATTCTTATTGAATGAACCAACGAAGTCTATGACCTGCGTGCTCCCAACGGTGTAGGCTCTACACAGTGATGTGTTCAAGCTGAAGAACTGAGTGGAAACATCGGATGCGTTCAACGGCTCAAGAACTTGAAATTCGCGGGAGTAGCCGAGACTTGGATCATAGCCGAAGTAGTTGTATCCCTGCTTCACTGAGAATCCACTGGTCACACTGTATACGAGGTACAGCTGTTCATTCATAATCGTCATGTTATAGTTGATAGGTTCCTGCTTCCCCGTCGTAGAGTTCCAATAGCTATTCCAGACGTTGATAGTGTGCCTGTGAGGCAACCACGTCCACTGCTGCTGCTGGTAGGGTCCATATACCTGCTTGATGCGCTGAACCTGGGCAGAGGCGTTCCAGAAGTAGGTTCCAGCTGATGAGTTGAACTGCCATCCACCTGCTTCAACCATGGTTTCGGAATGCCAGCCTGTAACATTCACATAAGTCTGAATGTTATCGGCTAACGGAAGTGATAGTGTGACATTAGAGAGGCTTGTAGAAGTAACATTAACACTCATTGTGAATGGGGCACCCCTTGCGACTGAGTAGACGGTCTGATTCTTCATATCGTATTTCTCAAAAGTCCAGTACTCAGAGTACCCAGCGAAGGCAAGTCCCGGCTTGCCCACAGCTACCATGCGCCAGGGCGAAGAAGACAGCGAGGAAGCCGCATAGCCGAAGCTGATGTATTCATGATATGAGTCGAACACTTCAAGATTCACATTATACGGACCCTTCGGGGTAGTAGATGCGTTAAATGCACCGACAATATAGATAGTCCAGCCATTACTCACCACATCAACGTGGCTAGCTGTACTGTTGAATATGTAGAAGCTGTTGGGAATGCTAGGGAATGGCATCGGACCCTGCTCTGGAGTTAGTTTTGAATCGCCAACCTTGACTGATGACGCTTTGATCGCCTGCTCAGTCGAGTTGTATGTCTCACTCCAAAGTTCGAAGGTACCATTTCTCCAGTTTGGCGGAAGAGACTTCACATTCGAGCCAACAAGACAATTGACGTAGGTCATCCTGGCATGGGCGGATCCAAGCGTTTGCTGAGGGTTAGTACTGTTGAGAATATTCGTGTTCCAGTTCAACCCAGCGGCGCCGAGAGTCTCATTCTCAGAGAATATTCCATTCTGAACATTTATTACAACAGTAAATTGCTCATCAACAGGTATGAAGTTCACATCTGTAACCGGTGTCCCATCCTTTAGGAGAATCTGATACGTTGGATAAGGTCCAAACTGCCACATAGTATTCTTCCAAGAAGAGGTGTCAACAGTTGAGTTATCCTCTTCAGCCCAAGACACAGTCGTCCCAGTTCGTGGTGGAGACTTAGGCATACTTACCGGTTGAGCAAAGTTAAAAGTTAGTGTAGGAGCTAACAGAGATAAGGCGAATATAATTGTTAGAACCAACGCTTTGGAATTTGCTGACGATAGTTTATAATAAAATCTCCGAAAAATAGTTGTTAACATCTACTAAACCAAATCATAAATCAGATTTCTAAATTGTTATATCCGTTATGAAGTCTGGATACATCTCCGGATGAACTTATTTCAAAGTCTCTTTGAAAGAATATATAGTCTCGAGTTTGATTTTTGGGAGATAGATCGTCTTTGAGAAATTGAAAATCAGAACATTGAACTGCGTAAAATTATTTTAAGATACTGCATAGACCCTACAGAACGCCACGTTTTCAGAGAAATTGATAAACCCAGACAATGTACTCTTTCTTGTTTTCATGCTAGAGCTGGGAATCTATAGAGTAATTCTAACGTAGCCTTCCGTTAAAATCTGAAGACAAATCTGTCATAGATAGAAAAAGTCGATCGTTTTCCTCTTTGAATTATAGACTAAAATCGCATGTACCCATTATCTGACCACATCGATTTGTTTCGCACACACTACCAGAATATAAGTCAGAAAGAAAACTTTATTTTCTTCAATTTATTGGTAAGTTATTGTTACATCATCTATTGCTGACGTATATGTCGGATCGTTTGTTGATAGGTAAATCCTATATTGGAGCCATTCATCACCATTATGAATTGAGAAATGAAAGAGAAGGATGTGGAGTTGGGTTTTGGGATTAAAATTTAATTTTTCTCACTCTAAACGAAAACGACGAGACGGCGACGAAACCACGAACGACGACGAAACGACATAACGACTTCTGTATGATTTGTGGGCGCGCGACCTAATCCCTCGTTGGCTGTCCTTGACGCCACATGTTGTATGGATATTGTCACCAGCAGTAACTGTCTGCTCTATAACAGCAACCTTTGCACCCGTCATCACTAAATGTTTTATTTGTTCGGACTTGTTCATAACTTACTGTCATATCTATTCACCAATCTAGCACGCGTCGAGTCTCTCAATAACCTTTAATCTCAGTTCTTTCTCAGATAGCACATGCGATTTCTAAAATTCGAGGTCAACTACGTGAGTTTTTAAAAAGATGTAAGTGCTACTAAAGAGAGATTAGAAGAAAAATTAAGACATCATGGGAGACGCACCTAGCTTACAATATTTCGCTGGGGGCTACATAAAATAACTGTAAAAGGAAAAATTGAAGTAGTCGCTGTTAGTAAAGAAGGGAAAATTAAATTTTAATCAAAAAACACATACAAAAAACGCACATGCACGAGCTTTTCTCTATCACGCCTTAAGTTTTATACATTATACATTTTGAAAACTTTAAAAATTTTTTATATTTATTCTAATATATGAGACAATATGGTATAGAAGCTAAATACTGGTTAAAAGTTAAGAATGAAATTTTGGCGACCATGCCACCACAAATTTTGTCTTATAGAAAAAATATGCCCGAAGGAATATTTCGTGTGCAATATTGTGCGATTGAATTTTCACACAACCCACAGAGCGATATATCAAATGTTGGTCAGATGCTTTCTACGGCAGATATGGCGGTTCGAAGAGAGCTAGCGCTTCTGGGATATAATGAAACAGGTTTAAAACATATTCATTTTAATGTAGAATTGACAGAAAATGAAGCAGAGAAGGTATTGGGGTACATGAAAAAATTTACGACTGTAAAAATATTTTTTCCACCAACGGAGTCTTTTCAAAAAATTAGAGACTTAAATGAGCGAACTGCAATATCAATGGGAAATGACAATTATCCGCGCGCAGATAATATGATGATAAGAAGAGGAGAAAACATTTGCTTTCATACTTGGTTTACAAAATTCACAATAGAAGGTTTAGAGGATTTTTACAAGAATTTGGATACTCTTTTAAAAAGTTTGTAAAAAGTAGCTAGTTTCGAGATTAAGCGACTGGATAATGTATATGCTTAATTAAGACTAAATGGAAAATCCACTATCATTTTATTGCTCCATAAACTAAAAAACCAAAGTATTTCCAGAATAGCGCTCGCTTAGGTCAATCTTTGGTCTATTTGTCGTTTAGCTTTCCGATCGATAGATTAAGGTTGAAAATAATGGCGTACTCGATAATTCCCAAAAAAAGAAGAATATTACAAAGTAATTACTTAAATAAAAAATCCCGATATTTCTGCCTTTTTCCTCTTAATGTGCCTGAACTGCACAGCAGTCAATATGGACGATTGATGGCGTGCAGTTGTAGATTTCGGCAAGACCAAAACGAGCTTGTGTCACTCCTCCGTACGCTGTCGTATCAGATACGGTATGACACACTTCCTTACCATCCACCTTCAACACGGCTCCTCCCAACCCTGATAAGCCCGAAATCCATTCCACTTCAATAGTGTACCACCTGTATAGTACTGGGTTGGTCGATGAAGAGAATGCTGTCTTA
>JAUPKU010000104.1 GCA_030837285.1 Thermoproteota archaeon
TCTAGATGTTGAACCACTCAGCTTGACAACACAATCAGTATGAAACTTACCATTACCATTTATAACCTCATCCTTGATTATCTTCATGGAGACTGTGTCCTCATTCCAAGTGTCCTTAAGGAACTTTTTAGCTACCTTTATTAATTCATCTACTGAAGACAAAGCAACAACCTCTGACTCTAAAAATATCTACAAATGAGCTTATGTGGGTTTGGGTTTGGGAATAAGAATTTGATCAAAAAAGCGCACACTGAGGGCAACTTCTAATCATTATATATCAAGTTGCGGTTACGGTTCTTACAATAACTAACGTACACATTATAGATCGATTGATCCGGAATCAAATGGTTGCCCCGTGCTGAATCTATTGGGGTGAGGTCGATCTGCTCGACTAGGTTTCAATACCATTTACAAATACCATCAATAATTTTCTTAGATGTGCCAGTTGGAGAGTAGTAGATAAGATCAAGCTTACTGAACTTCATGGGTTTCATCAGCTAATGAGATCTATTATACTATTCGATTATAGGCAGTACCACTACCACGGACTCTCAAATGAACAGTTTGCTGAACATACTCCTTTATACAGTTTAGAATCGGGCATGATCATACATAACATAAACTTCAATCTCTAGTTTTCGTTTAATAAAATTTAAAGAAATACTACCAAGCGCTCCATTCCTTAGTGAAGACTGGTTGTAGGCTCTCAGAAACTTTTTTGAAGAGATCGTATGGCTTCTCATATTTTGCATGATTAGAACTCGGATGGGTCACATCTTTGGAGTCTACTTCAACTTTTTTAGCGGCCTCAGCGAAGTCAGGATAGACTTTAAAACCCACGGAGATCATATATGCCAGATTAAGGGTCGCAGCTTCTTCTTCAGTAAAGGTGTACACGGGATAGCCGAAAATATCCGCGACTATGCTTCCAAACATAGCTTCTAATGCCTCCTCCAAACATAATCAGATTGTCGATCTTCACATCCTTTCCGCCACACCTCATATCGAAAATAAGCTTAAGTTGAGAGATCTTGACTAGAATATCATTCGAATAGCATTTAGGCTTTGGTAAATCTATTATTCGTAGATCCTTTTTGTTATTCAGTATTACTTCTTTCATGAGCTTTCACCCTTAAGATTATTAAAATCTCATTTATTGTATATATTAATCATAATGCTAGTCTAGCGCACATCCTCAGCAGAGAACCTAGCTTTCAAAACCAAAAGATAAATGGTAAAAATGCTAAAATGTTCCTCTAGCACGCTAGTAGAAATAATATTAGTGAGGTTTAGTTGAATTCTATGATTCGACTCGCGACGATATTATTAGCATGCCCTAAAAGACAGTCTAGTGCTCGCATATAGTTATTTATAAAAATGGTATATGTCAGATAAGGGAGAAATACTTAATGGACGAAGCAGTGATTAAATACTATCGTAGGTTACTTAGAACAGGTTTTGAAAATGCGGGCTCGTTCAATAATCCTTCAATATTCTTGGATTCTTATGAGGAGGGCACATCTATGTTTTGTGGGCTGGCTGCAGAGGGTAATATGAATATTTTTATCAATATCAAGAATGATACTATTGATACTATCAAATATCTGTGTATATGTGACCCTACCGGAAATGTAGCGGTAGAGATATTATGCAATTTAGTAAAAGGCAAAACATTAGAAAAAGCTACAGATATAACGGAAGAATTATTTTTTCAGGCAACCGAAGGCAAGAGTGAAGATTTACAAAAAAAGGCGACAGGTTTACTAGAACTCCTAAGAAAAGGAATCTCTAGATACCAAACAAATATCTCCAAGAATAGCTTACAAGAAGACAATCCCAATCAAAAGAAAGCGGGTGTTATTTGAATAGAAAAACAAAGCTAAGAAGACTAAGATTGGTTTTTATAATTAATAATATATCTTCTGCAATTTTGATCGTAGCACGCGTAGTATCCAGCTAAAAGCTAGATAAGGCTAAGAAACTATTGGATCTAGCCTATTAAACACACTCGAGGTTGAAATGTGATTGCGGTATTACAATCACACATCTCTATATCTCTATATTAAATGCGATAACTATTGTCATGTTGAAGACACTGAACTCTCTCCAGAAAAGCCAAAGATAGGATTGAGATTTTTACTTACGTTTTTTCCTCAACCTAAAAACTCGTAGTGCGTGTCGTAATAAGGAAAATAGGCGTAGAACCTCTATTTTCTTTCTTTTACTTACTTACTTCGTAGTATAGGCGTAAAACTTTGAGCGTGGCATGGTGACAAATATTAAAAATCCTCAAGAAGGAGAAGGAAATTAAAATTTAATCCAATCAACCAAGTAACGCACTTAGCATGTGCATTCTCGCGATAATGTTAAACGCATTACAACAAAAACTTAATTTTAATTTAAAAATCAAGTCTCGCATTCAAAATATATTTTATAAAATCTTTTATTGTCTAAAATCAAATTAGAGCTTTTACTTTCTCTATAAGTAGTAGCAGTAGCGTATATTAAATAGTTTATAATATGAGAGAAAAAATGCTGGATTCTTGAGTCCCAAGGATCTGTTTATTGGACTTTTAGATTCGCACACTATGAATGAAAGGAAAGATTATTTCCTTAGTTGCTTCATGACTTCATCGACATCACTTAAACCGAGTTTGATGAGTTCTTCAGTTGTGGGTATGCCCTTTTCATCTCAACCCATCCACTGGTAAAGTTTCTTTCGCTCCTCCATCAAGTCGTTTCTTTTGGGTGCAATACCTTTAAAGGGTCCATTTGGAAGAGGAACATACCACCGCTCGGGATTATCATCGTCTTCATTAGGATTCCATACAATATCCGGACCCCCAAGTAATAGTGCTGCTCTTTGAATCTGGATAATGCTTCGTCCATTAAAGTTCATCCACTTCTCATCTGTCATATCATAGCCTGTAACAGCATTAAGAAATTCCCACATTAATTCTCCTCGTGCAACACCAGTCATATTGCAGAAGACTAATGAGTCGCCTGCAGCAGCCCCGGCTTCTGAGACCGGAAACCTTGGAATGGAAGTATGATCACCACCTTGTGTAGATAAAGCATATCCAAGATATGGGAAGTGTTTACCAGTCCTTATTCCATGTGCCCCTGGTTCTATTCCCTTATACTGGACAGCATATTGCATACAGTCTACTCCTTTCATTTCTGAGATTTTTTTCGCAGCGCGGTATGTTCCTTCTGCTAACACGTCACCGATTGCTTTTCTGTAAGATATCAGTTTAGCCAACTCACCTATAGCTATAGCATCACCCCACTTAGGCTCTATTCCTCCTAAGTCCTCCTTGGTCAGGATTCCTCTTTGGAACAGTTCAGCTGCGAACGCCATCGTATTTGCACTGTTGACACCACTTAATCCTAAGTCGTCTATCATTGCCGCAACATAGATAACTTCATCAGTATTAAAGATACCAAAGTTTGCACCACAATATGCTCCAAGTTCGTAATCGGGATTATCATCAATTGCGCCTTTACATGGACCAGCTTTTACTACTGCCAGTTTCACGCATGCTCGGGGGCAACCATAATCTGCCCAGTATCGCTTCACCCAGTTCTTCGTCTCCAGATTGATTACGCTGATTCGGTCATCATTATGCCATTCTTCCTGCCAATTTCTAACAGGTTCAGCAGATGCCTCAAAACCTGTCGTATAAGCTCCTGCACCAGTTCCCCATAGATTAGACGCTTGACCAGCAAAGACCGAATCGTCCATCTTGGTCAGCATAGCTATTACTTTTTCTGGATTCGCCACGTCAGGTAATGGTCCAGTACCCTTAGCAACTAAGGCTTTAAGATTCTTAGAGCCCATTACTGCACCGTATCCTCCATATCCACAGGCATGCGTCCATTTCTGCATGACTACTGCATTTCTCACGCGATTCTCGCCTGCAGGACCAATATATAGCATAGCTGGCTCCTTCCATAGACCATATCGTTTATCCCGCTCTTTTAAGAGAGCCCTAACTTCCTTGTTCAGCATCTTGATGGTTTCTTTGCCATCGAGTCCCCACAGCGTTGTCGCATCCCTGATCTCCACTTTCCCATCCGTCGCAAGAATATACACTGGGGAGTCAGCTTTGCCTTCCACGATAATGCCATCAAACCCTGCACATTTCATCTCTATGGGAAATTCTCCCCCTGCCGTGGAGCCAACGATGCCGTTTGAGGCTGGCGATTTCCCGGAGACGCAGACCCTCATGCCAGGAATATAACCCGTTACTGGACCTGATAAGGTAAGCAACAGATTTTCGGGTCCTAAGGGGTCAAGACTTCGCCATCGTTTGCCAAACCGATCCCACAGAATCTTCACCGCTAATCCTCTACCGCCCACATATTTCTTGAGAATCTCATCACTTGGGCTCTCCATGGTTATGTTTCCTGTCGTGAGGTTGGCCCACGCAATTTTTCCAGTATAACCGTATGGCATGTTAGATCAGCTCCTCGCCTTTTTCACCATAAAGATTGACTGCTAGATTGGGTGTAAGTTCTTCAGGGTTCTTCGAATACAAGTCAAAGTTGACCGAGGAGGTCCGAGTACTCTTGATAAGGCAATTGAACCGAGCTTTTTCACAGATCTTCGCACATTCCGGTTCTCCTCCACAGAGATCGCAGATGACAATGTGTTTTCGATTGGGGTGGAGATGTGGAACCTGCCCAGGACAGGCGGTAATACACAGTCCACAAGCAGTACATTTCTCATTATCCACAATAACTGCCCCAGTTGTTTCATGAACAGACAAGGCTTTCACTGGACACTTGGCGACACATGGGTATTTGCTGCACTGCGTGCAGAGATGGGGAATCTCCACGCCAGGCGTGAGCATGAACACTCTGACACGAGAGGCTTCTGGCCAGATTCGTCCCTCATGTTTCAGTGAACATACGACTTCGCAGAGTCGACACCCTGCACACTTAATATAGTCTCGGAAAACCCAGGTTTTCGGGGCTGGTTGATTAGGTCTTTGTCCCAAGTAATATTTCTCCTAAATTGAACAATTTTAAAATATTTTTTATAAACTGACTCTAAATATATATAAGAATATTAGCCTTTTCTAAGTCTACTTTCATCTATAAAAGAATTATTTTTTTGAAATCTCTTACTCTCTTTTGTTTAAAATTAAGTTTTTACTATTATTGTATGACCTTTTTTGGAGCGTGCGTGCTAATTAAAAATTTTTGCCGTACGATTAAACTTTTGTAGTCAATTTTAGATTATTAAAACCCATAGGTCGAAAAATTCCTTTCAAGTGTTTTTTATAGTTTTAATTGTTGGTATGATTCTGAAAGAAATCCACTATTGTTTATAACTGTCTGTTCAAAGAATATTTAATATTAATGAATTGTTACCGTTGAGTTGAGAAGCGATCATTATCAGAGACGTTTGCTGTATCGCTATAACCTTTGTTTTCCCAAAATCCCAGTTTATTTTTGGATAAGAATATGATCTTCGTGATCCACATCGTGCTCTTATAGGCATATTTTTTCGGAACAATTAGTCGTAAAGGACCACCAAATCCCTCTTCTAAATCGTTTCCATTCAATTTATAAGCTAAAAGGACATCATCATCGAAAACATCAGTCAAAAGAAGAGAAGTTGAGTATCCGTCTGCACATTCAAAGAAGACGTATTTAGCAGTGTCTTTAGGCTTTACTAAATCTGAAAGAAATTTGAAGCTAACACCTTCCCATTCACAATCTAATACACTCCAGCCTTCAACACAGTGGAAGTCGCTACGAGATGTAATTTTGGGAAGTTTGAGAAAGTCTGTCCAATTCATTTTTAGAGGCATTGTAATCTCTCCTTCGAAAATTAAAGTCCAGTTCGCTAAGTCAATCTTCGGTAATACTTTTGTGATTCCTGGGTGGTCCTTACCCCATCGTAAAATATGCTCAATTTGTCTTTGACCAGGCGGTAAATGCTTAGACATAACAGAATTATTAAACAATAGATTGAAATTAACTTTTCTCGCAGCGCGTTCTTTTAGCGCTTGCTATTCACTAATACTGAGTCTCCATATGGTGTAGATTTCGACCTTTTTCTTTTCCGCAGTACCATTCTCTGAGATCAAATAAGTTCTTGTTACTAATAAAGTCAATAACCAAAGCGTGCCTGATTCCTCATTAAAATTATGCAAAGCACTTTAAGTTGTGCCTACTTTATCTAACTAAACGAACAGAGTTTTTTGATAGAATATTTATGAGAAGCTATATTAAAATTCACTCTTTAAAAGAGAATATTGGCATCTGATTGGAGCGAATAAAGAATGACTATGATAGACATGGGAAAACGTGCCAAGGCAGCTTCGGTCGAACTTGCCAAATTGCCTACAAATGTAAAAAACAATGTTCTTCTAGCAATGGCTCAGGCGCTTGAACAGGACATAGACGAGATACTCACAGCCAATAAGAAGGATATTGAGAGCGCTAAAGTGAACGGTGTTAAAGATGCTTTGCTTGACAGGCTTGTCCTTAATAAATCAAGAATAGAGAAGATGGCACAGTGCATAAGAGAGGTTTCAGAACTTCCTGATCCAATAGGCCAGATTATAAAAACGTGGGTCAGACCAAATGGCTTGATAATTAGCCAACTCCGTGTCCCACTTGGCGTTGTAGGAATGATTTATGAATCTCGTCCAGACGTCACCTCAGACTCTTCTGCAATCTGTATAAAATCCGGAAATGCTGTAATCCTCCGTGGAGGATCAGACGCGATTAATACTAACATCGCAGTAGGTAAAGTCTTGGACAAGGCTTCAACAGCAGCGGGAGCGCCTCAAGGATCTATCCAAGTAGTAGAAACAATTAACAGAAGTGCTGTTCAAGAACTAATGAGAATGAGAGATTATGTGGATGTCCTCATTCCAAGAGGTGGAGCTGACCTGATAAAGTCAGTTGTAGAAATCGCACGGGTACCTGTCATCGAGACTGGAATTGGAAATTGTCATATTTACGTTGAGGAAGATGCCGACATTGAAGCTGCTATGAAAATCGTCATTAACGCCAAGTGTCAAAGACCCGGAACATGCAACGCTGCGGAGAAGCTCCTAGTCCACCAAAACATCGCTGAGAGCTTCCTTCCGAAGATGATTAAGAAGCTCAAAGAAGCAGGAGTTGAGGTAAGAGGATGCGATAAGACGCGAAGGATATTTCCAAGTGTGAAGGCTGCTACAGATAAAGATTGGTTTGAAGAATATCTGGATCTAATTATCGGCATTAAAGTAGTAAATGACTTAGTTGAGGCAATTAGTCATATTAACAAATTTGGGAGTAAACATTCAGATGCGATCTTAACTGCTGACTTCAATAAAGCACTACGCTTCATGAAGGAAGTCGATTCAGCTGCGGTCTACT
The DNA here is from genome assembly GCA_030837285.1 of Thermoproteota archaeon. Lineage (GTDB taxonomy): Archaea > Thermoproteota > Bathyarchaeia > RBG-16-48-13 > JAUPKU01. The sequence continues at coordinate 7,384 of JAUPKU010000104.1, forward strand.
GGAATGCGTCCACACGTTTCACTGATGGTAATCAATATGGTTTTGGGGCAGAAATTGGAATCAGCACTCAAAAGATTCATGCTCGAGGACCAATGAGTGTAGAGCATTTAACAACAACAAAGTACCTTGTCTTAGGAAGGGGTCATATTAGAGAATAATTTACTTCTTTATTTTCTGTTATATTCTGAGTATTCCATTTTTTAGCATGCGCGCCGATCCAATCACATTTCTTTCTTAGAGGCGACAGGAAAACTTTAATCTCTTGAATACATGTTTCTCAATCTGAAATGTCTAAGATTGACGTAAGAAGGTTAATAGTTCGACGAAGATTCAAGATTCCAACTAGAAGTTATGTTCTTCACGAGCTTATTTTTAAACAAGTCTCAAATCAAGAATCATCAGTTGTTGTAAACTACATTAAAGACGGATATTTCAGTTATACCCGAACTGGATATTTCAGATTGGATTACCCGACTGCCTTAGCCATCAATTTTTTAATCGTTAATGATGCGCCACTCACTAAGGAGAGTATTGAGCAATTCAAAAAAGAAAATGTTGACAACATTAAAAGAGGCTACTCTATACCACTTATTCTTCATACACCTCTTGAAATTGCCTATGCAATCTTTAGCGAAAATACAGATGGTTGCTTCTGTGAAGTTGTAGCCTATCCTCTTCTATACGAACTAATTGAAAAAAAACTTCGTCCTATGTGTGATGAATTTGAAGTTCAAAATTCTATCT
>JAUPKU010000105.1 GCA_030837285.1 Thermoproteota archaeon
ATACCAATAATTCCAAAAGAATAGTACATGAAGGTTCTTCGAAGTGTTCAAGTTCGAGAGAGAACAAAAAGTCTTCAACATAGGTGGAGTAAGAATAGGTGGACAACCGGGTGAATACCCAACAGTCCTGATTGGAAGCATCTTCTATGAAGGACACAAGATCGTGAAAGATATAACAAAAGGTGAGTTCGACAAGCCTCAAGCACAAGCACTAATAGAGAAGCAAGAGGAGCTATCTTTGAAGACAGGAAACCCATTCATCCTAGACGTTGTAGGAACAACTCCCGAAGCCCTCATTAAATATGTCGACTTCGTCTCAGAAATGACAAAAGCCCCATTCCTCGTGGATTCCCCCTCAGCTGGAACAAGAATACAAGTGATGAAACACATTATGGAATTGGGCTTAGGTGACCGTGCTATATACAATTCAATCGACTACACCGTTAATGCCGATGAAATAGCTAAATTGAAAGAGTTAAATGTGAAATCAGCCGTTATCATGGCTTACAATCCAAAGTACCCTTTTCCAAAAGGACGGCTTGACATATTACAAGGCTCAAACGAACAAAAGGGACTCCTCCAAGCAGCAAAAGATGCAGGAATTGAGAATACACTAATAGATACTGCTGTTCTAGATGCTCCAAGCATCGGTCTAGCGGCCTACGCCATCCACTCCGTAAAAAGCGAACTTGGATTACCAACCGGATGTGGTACTGCAAATGGAATAGCAATGTGGAAAAGAGTGAAGGAAGATTATGGATCAACCGGAGTATCATCCACCATAACAGCTTCTGCCGTGTCAACCCTTATGATGGGGGCTAACTTCGTTCTATATGGAATGGTAAAATATGGAGAGTTTATCTTCCCAGCTTGTGCTCTAGTTGATGCTATGATTGCATACAACGCCAGAAATTTCGGAATAAGACCCAAGACGAAAGACCACCCATTATACAAGATATTCTAGCAATTTCAAAAAGGATCAGATAGAACTATGCCATCAATAACTGTCACTGTAGAGCCTGAAGGTAGAAAGATCAGTGTTGAAAGAAAAATCATTTTACTTAAAAATCTAATAGCTTCGGGCTTGAGTGTTAGGAGTGACTGTGGCGGAAAAGGCGAATGTGGTAAATGTAGAGTAATACTAAAAGATCAGAAGAATGCCAATCCCATTAGTTTAACTGAAATAAAGTACATATCGGAAGATGATATTAAAGCTGGTTATCGCTTAGCATGCCAATTGCGAATCGAGGGAGACTCCTCGATTTTTATTCCCTCTGAGAGCAAAATTAGGAATAGAAGATTCCTTGCTGAAGGTCTTGAGAGACCTGTGAAATTAGATTCAGCAATTAAGAAAGTACACCTGCACTTACCTGAACCAACACTGCAGGATCCCCGATCTGATGCTGAGAGGTTGACCGCCTTCCTTGAGAAGACTTGTCATCTTGAGAGTTTAGAAATTGATTACAGAGTGATCAAGAATCTATCTGAGACTCTAAGACGTGCAAAATGGGATATAACTGTTGTTCTTCTGAATGAAAAAGAAGTTCTAGCTATTGAAGAGGGCGACACAACTAGTTTACTTTACGGTGTAGCTGTAGATGTTGGAACCTCAAAGATAGTAGCCTCGCTTATAGATCTCTTAAGTGGAGAGACACTAGCATTAGGATCCATTGAAAATCCGCAAATAATCCACGGGGAAGACATACTTTCAAGAATATCATATGCTATACTTGGCGAAAATGAGCTTAAAGAATTGGCTTCATTAGCAATAAATGGAGTGAACACTGCCATCCAAAATGCGTCTGAGAGAGCAAAAGTAAGCCTAAGCAACATCTACGAGGTAGTAATAGTTGGCAACACCGCCATGCATCATATCTTCCTAGGTTTACAGCCAAGACATTTAGCTCTAGCCCCATACATCCCAACAATCAAGGAATCAATCAACTTAAAAACTGAAGAGGTAGGACTCAGAATTAACCCCTGTGGAAATATTCATCTTCCACCGATAATAGCGGGTTTTGTAGGCTCAGACGATATCGCAGATTTAGTAGCTACAGGGATTAATGAAAACAACGAGACAGCTCTACTCTTGGATGTAGGTACTAATACAGAAGTTAACGTTGGAAACAAAATTCTTCTTTTATCATGCTCATGCGCTTCAGGCCCTGCCTTTGAGGGCGCTAATATCACACATGGTATGAAGGCTGTCGAAGGAGCTATAGAGAAGGTCAAGATTGACCCAAAAACATTCAAAATTGAATACGAGGTCATTGGAAACTCAAAGCCCGTGGGAATATGCGGCTCAGCAATGATTGACATACTCGCTGAAATGCTGAGAAACAAGCTCCTAGACAAGACAGGCAGATTTCAAGTGAGACAATTTCCAAAGATCTTCAAGAAGACAGGAAATACTACATCATTCACTATCGTGAGAAGTAGTGATACTGAAATTGGAAAGAATATAGTTTTTACTCAAAGAGATGTGCGCGAGCTTCAGTTAGCTAAGGCTGCCATCTATGCTGGATGCTGGATATTGATGGAAAAGCGGAAAGTTGTTGAGATAGAACTTAAAAGGGTTTATGTTGCAGGTGCATTTGGAAACTATATTGAACCTGCCAATGCCAAAACTATCGGTCTCATTCCTGATGTTTCTGATAATAAAATAGAGCTTGTGGGAAACACTGCATTGTCAGGAGCTAAAATGATTCTGAAATCCAAACATGTAAGAGAAATTACCGAAGAACTCTCGGCGAAAGTTAAATATATTGAGTTAGGTGCAGATCTGACTTTTAACAAGGAATTCTCTTTAGCATTACAATTCCCTCATTCAGATTTGAATCGCTTCCAATCTTTCCAAAGAGATATTTGAATCCAAGTAAAGAGACAACTCTTGCCTAGTGAATTACCTGAGTAATTTTAAGTGAAATTTAGAAATTTCAAAAGCTGTCACAAAATACGGAACAAATGCTTTCTACTAAAACAAAGAAGAACAAGATTAAAAAAGCACATCACCTGCAGATATTAGTTCAATATTGGAAATCAACCGAAATGTGCAGCTTCAAAGATTGCATTTATGAGAATTATTTTAGGGATAGCATACTATCTAGTTCACCAGACAGCAGAGCCAAAATCCCAAGATTCTTTCTCTCCATATTGACAACTTTAGCCAACCATTTTTTCGTGTGTCGCCAACTTAATTCAAGTCATTTAAAATTATAATTTAACTTTCAAAAATGTTACTAGATTTTTTTCCCTAGATGAGTTGGTTTAATGGATTTTTATTTAAATTTGGAGAGAGCACTATTTTTTGGTGGTTGGTAAAACCATTCTTTGCCAAAAGGTCTATAAGATAGAAGATATTGATGATAACTATGTTATATAATTTGAGGAAAAACCATGTATCCATGTGAGGCCTTTGCTCGGAGTGTCCTACCTATTTTCAAGGGACTCGTTGCTAAAGAGCTTACTGAGAAATATTCATTCACTCAACTTGAAGCAGCTCAGAAGCTTGGAATAACCCAAGCCTCAATAAGCTATTACATAAATGCAAAACGTGGTCGTAAGGATAGAGTGCAACTTGAGGAGATATTACCTGCAATTCAAGATGTTGCTTTTGAGACTGCAAAGAATATTGCTATTGGGAAAATGAGCCAAGAAGAATTGAGTCAAAGTTTTTGTAACATATGTGAATTATTACGTAAGAATAAACTTATGAAAATAAAAGCATCGAAAAGATTATCGCAAAATACTTTTATCGCTTCTGGAATTTGATTCATTATTTAAAAAATGTCTCTTCAAAAATCAAGAGATGACGATTACTCTCAGATTATCTTGATTTTAAGAGAATAAACTCTAATATGAAATATTGTGAAAAGGAAAAAGTTCTTTTATTTTACCTACTAACTATTTACGTTCCTCAGCGGATAGTGAGAAAATTCCAGTATCTGCAAAGAGATTTGGAAATATTCTAATTTTTCTGTTGTTTCCTATAAAGGCAGAATCCTCAATCCTAATTTTCCTTTTTTTGCAGTATTCAATGAAATCTGAAATACTTAAGAAATGCAAGTTTGGAGTGTCATGCCACTCGTAGGGAAGCGAAGGAGTTACTGGTACCTTCCCTGTAAAAAAAAATTGAAATCGAGCTTTGTAATATGCAAAGTTTGGAAAACCAACGATGACTTTTCTTCCAACCCTAAGGGCTTCTTTTAAGACAAAAGCGGGTTTCTTAACTTGTTGAAAACTCTGGTAAATTATTACATAGTCGAAGGAATTTTCAGAATAATCAGAAAGACCTGTATCTATATCTTGTTGAAGAACACTTAGACCCTGTGACACACACTTGTATATTGCCTTTTCGTCAACTTCTATTCCTTGACTGCTTACTTGCTTTTCTCGCTTAAGCATAGCCATTAATTCTCCGTCTCCACATCCAAGATCAAGTACTGATGAATGCGGTTTAATCCATTTTAGAATAATATCGTATTCTACTCTATTCATTATCAACTATCTCTTGGATACGGTTTTCAAGAAATCCCGGATTAGCTGTGATTCTTCTTCTATTTCAAGGAGAAATGCGTCATGCCCATAAGTTGAACTTATCTCACAGTAACTCGAATCAACACCGGCTAGTTTACACGCTTTCACAATTTCTAGCGATTGATAGGCCGGATATAGCCAATCCGACTTAAAGGCTATAACCAGAATTTTTGCCTTCAGGGCTTTAAAGACGTCACCGAGCTTCTTTCCATTAAGTAGGTCGAAGCGATCAATAGCCTTAGTTATGTACAAGTATGAGTTAGCATCAAACCTCTTTACAAAGTTGTCACCCCTGTATTTGAGATATCCCTCCACTTCAAATTCAGGGCTGAACTTAAACTGCTCTTTGTTAGCTTTGACATTTCTACCGAATTTCTCTCCCATCGATATATCGCTCATGTAAGTGATATGCCCGATCATTCGAGCCACAGAAAGCCCTTTTGCGGGTACTGAATGCCCATAGTAATTGCCCATTTCCCAATTGGGATCAGCCATTATAGCTTGTCTGCCAACTTCATTGAATGCGATTTGCTGAGGCTCATGCTTTAAGGCTGTTGCTATTGGTATTGCAGAACATATTCTATCTGGATATGAGACTGCCCATTGTAGAACCTGCATTCCGCCCATGGAACCGCCGATAACAGTCAAAAGTTTATGAATCCCAAGATGATTTATGAGATGACATTGCGCATTGACTATATCTTTTACTGTTATTATTGGAAAATCAAGACCATATTGCTTATTCGTTCTTGGATTAATGGATGATGGACCTGTTGAACCCTTACAACCGCCTAGAATATTGGAGCAGATAACAAAGTATTTTTCTGTATCTAATCCTTTACCAGGCCCCACCATCGCGTCCCACCAGCCAGGATCATTTTCTCCTTTATGAAATCCCGCTACATGGGCGTCTCCTGAAAGAGCGTGCAGTACTAGGATTGCATTCGATTTTTCTTCATTTAGCTCCCCATATGTTTCGTATGCTAAAGTTATGGGTCCGAATTTTTCACCTGATTCCAAGAAGAACTCATTTAGGGGATTAGAAAATGAGAAGTATTTCGTCTCAACAAAATTTATGCCTCTATCTTGAGCTGCCATTATTTGTACTCCTTTAAGAAGCAAGTTTCTTATACGGGTTATACATCGTTGTCACTAGTCTTTAGTCGCTTCTCTGAGTGCTTGATCTAGGTCTTCTTTGATATCTTCAATATTCTCTATACCTATAGATAGACGAATGTAGTCTTCAGTTACACCTGTTTCTATTTGTTCTTCTCGTGTAAGTTGCTGATGTGTTGTCGAAGCGGGGTGAATAACAAGGCTCTTAGTATCACCTATATTGGCTAGGTGTGAGAAGAGTTTCACAGATTCGATAAATCTTTTACCTGCTTCTAGTCCACCTTTAATTCCGAAACCGACTAGTCCTCCGAAGTTACCTTTTAAGTATTTGGCTGCAAGTTTATGACTTGGATGGTCTTCAAGTCCTGGATAATTAACCCAATTAACTAGTGGATGGCCTTTCAGAAATCTTGCTACGTGGAGAGCGTTTTCAGAATGCTTTCTCTGTCTAAGTGGAAGGGTTTCTAGTCCTTGAAGAAACAGGAAAGAATTGAAAGGACTTAAAGCTGGTCCGAGATCTCTCAGAAGCTGCACACGGGCTTTAGTTATGAATGCAATGTTTCCCTGACCTTCCAAGTTTCCGAACGTTTCCCAGTATCTAACACCATGATAAGTGGGATCGGGCTCAGTGAATTCTGGAAATTTGGCGTTATTCCAATTGAATTTGCCAGAGTCAACGATTACTCCACCAATTGAAGTGCCATGTCCTCCTATATACTTAGTTGCAGAAGCAACAATTATGTCTGCTCCATAATCTATAGGTCTTACAATCCCAATGCCAACAGTATTGTCTACAATAAAAGGAATATTAACTTCATGTGCTGTGCGGGCAATTGCCTCGAAGTCTGGGACATCCAACTTCGGGTTGCCTATTGTCTCGGCATATATGGCCTTTGTCTTTTGAGTAATCGCCTTCTGAAACTCACGTGGTCTAGAGGAATCTACAAAATTCACCTTTCGCCCAAGTTTGGGGAATGTATAGTGGAAAAGCTCGTATGTCCCACCGTAAAGATTGTTAGCGGATACAATTTCGTCTCCTAATTGCGTAATAGTTAGTAATGCCAGTGTTTCTGCAGCTTGTCCAGAAGCTACCGCTAAAGCGCCAGAACCACCTTCCAAGGCCGCAATCCTTTTTTCGAATACATCATTTGTAGGATTCATCATTCTAGTGTATATGTTACCTAGTTCTTTGAGCGCAAAGAGGTTTGCGGCATATTCTGTGCTTTTGAATACGTAGGAAGTGGTTTGGTATATAGGCACTGCTCTTGCTCCTGTTACTGGATCTGGTGTTTCCTGACCAGCGTGTACTGCTAATGTGTCTATCTTTTTTACAGACATTTCTTAACCATCTCTTCTTGTCATAATGTTATATTATCATTGAGATCTGAGTGTGTTTGATAGGCACTCTCACTTTTTTCGTATGAATGTCAGTCTTCCTTGTTTTCATACTCATAACAAGGTTATATTTGTGTGACGCACTCCGCTATTTATATTTTACGTATATTTTAATTATAATTATGCATAATAGTAATAATAGCTCTGGTTTAATAATTGAAATAACCACAAAAACCAAAAAAATTGAATAAAGCTCAAATTCAGAAGCTTCATTGCAAGAAATTGATTACCATCACCTATTGCCCCAGAAGAACCTCAAAAAGTAATTGAAACACATAAATTTATTTCATGTCTTCAAAAATGGACCTTCAGGAGAAGATTCAAAACTGAGAAAAATATCTTCTCCCTAACTCAACAGCACAACTTCTATCGAGAAGAGAAAGAAGTTAGCACTAAAAATGATTCCTAAAAATCTCAATTACTAATTATTATTAAAACATTATTTTCCAATGTCTTTTATCAGTGATAACTAATATTTCATCAGATAATAAATAAATAATGCGACTACTAACTTTTTAATTAGAGGTGTAAAGTTTTGCCAGAAGATCCAGTGTGTAAGATGCAAGTAAATGAGAAAAATGCAAAGTGGAAGTCCGAGTACAAGGGGAAGACATACTATTTCTGTGCTCCGTCGTGTAAGCAACAATTCGATAAGAAACCAGAGGCGTATGTTAAATAAGTCAAAGAAGATTTGCAGTTTAAATTATCTTTTAATAATCAATACAAGGTTAGGCAAGTCTAAATCTAACATATACAAGAAGTTATTGCTAGAATATGTGAGTAAACCTTCTAAACTTTGTACTTCTCATCATCCAATTTTTAGTCTTTGACAAAAATTTATATTTTGCACACAACATTGAAATCATCAAATAGTTTTTCTATTCGCGGTTGAGACTATGTCAACTATGAATGCTTCAAAGATGATTTCTAAAGATGATAAACGCCTAATAATGCTTGACGCTTTTATTAGAAAGCAACAATTTAAAAAAGATGCTCTCATTGAAATTCTTCATACTGCTCAAGACCTTTTTGGCTACCTCGATAAAGATATAATGCTTTATATTTCAAAAATTCTCAACCTCCCAGCAAGTCACGTTTATGGTGTAGCAACCTTTTACAACTTCTTTAAACTGAGAAAATCAGGAACCCATGTAATAACCGTCTGCTTAGGGACAGCGTGTTACGTCAAAGGTGCTGAAGAAATCCTATCAGTTATAGAGAGAGAATTTAACATCAAGCGAGGAGAGACAGATACCAATAATAGGCTTTCACTCTTCGTTACACGCTGTATAGGATCATGTGCTATGGCTCCAAACGTCATCATTGACGAAGAAGTCATAGGTAGAGCTTCGAAAGAAGATGTTCTAAGCAAAATAAAATCCGTCGTTGGAGTGAGTCTCATTGAAGCCGGATGAATTGTCAGTAATAGCTGAGAGAGAATCTGAACTTCGAAAATCTTTCACAAACAGAATAAATATCTGTTGCTCAAGCGGATGTGCCAATTTAGGCGCTTTAAAAGTGTTGAAGGCTTTTGAGGATGCAGTAAAGGATTTAGGTTTTGAGAAGAAATGCAAGGTCGCTAGAACGGGTTGTCTTGGAACTTGCTATGTGGGCCCAGCAGTTCTCATTGAGCCTGGAGACTACATCTATATGGGTGTTACACCAGAAGCTGCTCGCCAGATAGTTAATGAGCACATAGTTAACGGGCGTCCCGTCAAGAATTTCCTCTATGCTAGCGAAGAGTACTTCCATAAACAGAACAGACTTGTCATGAAAAAAGCTGGAAATATAGATCCCCTCAGAATAGAAGATTACATAGCTTTCGGAGGCTACTCAGCCCTTCTTAAGGTTTTGACGAGCATGACTCCAACAGAGGTCATAGCGAATGTTGCCACAAGCGGTCTAAGAGGTCGTGGAGGCGCAGGCTTTCCGACAGGTCTTAAGTGGAGTTTAGTAGCCAATGCAATAGGCACACCAAAGTATGTTGTGGCAAACTTAGACGAAGGTGATCCGGGAGTCTTTGCAAATCGAACCCTCGCTGAAGCAGATCCCAATACAATAATAGAGGGTATAACTATTGGGGCCTATGCAGTTGGAGCGGAACTAGGCTATATATACATTCGTGGTGAGTACCCCTTAGGCGTTCAGACTCTTAGAAAAACCTTAGACAACGCTAGATCAATGGGATTCCTCGGTAAGAATATTTTTGGAACTCCCTTTAACTTCGATCTTGAACTCCGACTCGGCGCCGGAGCCTTCGTAGCAGGAGAAGAAACAGCCATCCTAGCCTCAATTGAAGGACATAGGGCAACACCTCATCCACGCCCTCCCTACCCGGCTAATGCAGGCTTATGGGGGAAACCAACTCTTATCAATAATGTTGAAACATTTGGCAATATTCCAATGATCATCCTCAATGGAGGATCCTGGTTCTCTAAGATAGGAAAAGAAGGATGCACTGGAACAAAATGCTTCTCTCTTACAGGAAAAGTCAAGAATCCAGGCTTAATCGAGGTTCCAATGGGAATAACTCTCCGCGAAGTCGTATTCAACATAGGTAATGGTATGCTTGAAGATGGAAAGTTTAAGGCAGTTCTAGCAGGTGGTCCATCCGGAGGATGCCTTCCTGAGAGCTTATTAGATTTATCAGTAGACTATGACTCTTTAACAAAAGCCGGAGCAATAATGGGATCAGGGGGAATTGTAGTAATCGATGATAAATCTTGTATGGTTGACACAGCCAAATTCTTCATAACATTCTGTATGGAAGAATCTTGTGGGAAGTGTACTCCTTGCAGGATCGGCCTCGTCAAAGTGCATGGAATACTTGAAAAGATAACGCGTGGCGAAGGAACACTGGAAGATCTAGTTCTTCTTGAAGATATGAGTAACTTCATCAGAGAAGGGAGCCTCTGTGGCCTAGGTCAAACAGCTCCAAATCCAGTTTTAACCACCCTTCGCTACTTCAGAGATGAATATATCTCTCACATAGTTAGCAAGAAATGCCCTGCAGAAAAGTGCTTTAGAGAGCAAGAGAAGGAGGCTACTGAAACATGAGCCAGAAGACCGTAAGACTGGTTATTGATGGAAAGGAAGTCCATGCAGCAGAAGATGAAACGATCCTTAAAGTTGCTTTAGAGAATGAAATAGATATTCCTACTATGTGTTATCTAGAAGGCCTTTCAGGTCTAGGTGGCTGCCGCTTATGTCTAGTTGAGGCTAAGGGTATGTCAAAGCTCTTCCCGGCATGTACAACACCCGTTAGTAATGGTATGGAGATTACAACGAATTCTGAGAGGCTACTAAAGCATCGTAAAAAAGTTATTGAGTTACTTCTCTCGGAGAGAACCCATATCTGCTCTGTATGTGTGGCCAATGGTAGCTGTGAGCTTCAGGAGATGGCTACAAGATTTGGCGTTGACCATGTGCCAGTTGTACGCAGGTGGACTGGATTTGAGCTTGATATGTCTCACGAGCGTTTTGTCATTGATCGGAATCGATGCATTCTATGTACGAGATGCATTAGAGTCTGCGATGAGATAGAGGGGGTCCACACTTTGGATTTGAAGATGAGGGGAAAAGATGCTCAGGTTATAATGGATTTGGATGAGCCTTGGGCTTCCTCCTATTCTTGCACGTCATGTTCAAAATGCTCCGCAGTCTGTCCGGTAGGAGCTATATACATTAAGGGCAAGTCTTTAGCAGAGACGAAGAATAGAGCACTTCCGGAATTCGTTTTTGAACGGCGTAAAAGGTGAGATATATTGACAAAGATTAAGTTGGCGACTATCTGGCTGATGGGCTGTTCAGGATGTCATATGTCATTCCTTGATCAAGATGAGAGGCTCATAGACCTTTCGGAGAAAATTGATCTTGTCTACAGTCCGATTGTGGACATAAAGAATTTCCCTGAAGCTGTTGACGTAACCCTCATCGAAGGAGCCGTGGGAACTGATGAGCAGCTGAACTTACTCAGAGAAGCTAGAGAGCATTCGAGGATAATCGTTTCCCTTGGTGATTGCGCCGTAACTGGGAATGCGACAGCTCTAAGAAACACCGTTGGTGAGAATAATTCTGACTTGGTACTTAAAAGGTCATACGTGGATAATGCTACAATACAACCTCAGATTCCTAAGCAAGTTCCAAGATTACTAAAACAAGCCTATGCCTTGCATGAGATCGTGAAGGTGGACTTCTACATTCCCGGCTGCCCACCGAATGCGGATCTGATAAATTATATGATTATGGAATTAGTTTCTGGGCGTATACCAAATATTGACAGTAAATTCAAGTATGGTTAATGAGGCAGATTGATAATGTCTAAAGAAATCGTGATAGATCCGATTACAAGGATAGAAGGACATGCTAAAGTAACTATACACTTGGCTGATGATGGAACTGTTCAAGAAGCCCGATTCCACGTCGAAATCTTCAGAGGCTTTGAAAAGTTCTGTGAAGGTCGTCCCTTCTATGAGATGCCCTCTATAACCTCAAGAATATGCGGAATATGTCCTGTCAGTCACCTTCTCGCCTCAGCAAAAGCTTGCGATGATATGCTATCTGTGAGTATACCGAGAACTGCTACACAATTGCGAAGGCTTATGCATATGGGTCAGATAATCCAGTCTCATGCCTTAAGCTTCTTTCATCTATCTTCTCCAGACATCCTTTTAGGGATGGATGCGGATCCATCAAAGCGGAATATATTCGGGTTGATAGACAAGTATCCTGATTTGGCTAGACAAGGGATAAGGCTAAGACGATTCGGACAGGTCATAATTGAATCTCTTAGTAGTAAGAGAATTCATTCCAGCAGTTGGCTTTTGCCCGGTGGTATTAGCACCCCCTTATCAAGAGATAAAGCTCAGAGATTGCTTGCTCAAATGCCCGAAGCTTTAGACATAACGCTTAAAACCACTGAAATGTTCAAGAAAAGCCTTCCTAAATTGATGCCGGAAGTGGAAGACTTCGGAAACTTTCCATCATATTACATGGGACTTGTAACGCCTGATGGAGGTTTGGAACATTACGATGGTAAGATTCGAATTGTTGATCCAAAAGGAAAGATTGTCTCCGACTATCTGGATCCGAGTAGGTACACGGAATACATCGGGGAAGCAACTGAGTCTTGGTCATACATGAAGTTCCCCTATTACAAACCGCTTGGTTATCCTGATGGGGCGTATCGCGTAGGTCCACTGGCAAGACTTAACATTGTATCGCACTGTGGTACGCCTTTAGCAGACGAAGAGTTAAAAGAATTCAAGAAGCTGGGCAAGAATGGTATAGTCCAAAGTTCTTTCCTCTACCATTACGCTCGTCTAGTAGAATTGCTCTTTTGTATAGAGAGGACGAAAGAACTGCTTGAAGACTCAGAGATATTTGAGAATGATATCCAGTCAAAAGCCTCCTTCAACCGCAGAGAAGGCGTTGGAGTCCTTGAAGCGCCAAGGGGAACTCTCTTTCACCACTACAAGGCAAATGGTGAAGGCATTATTACGGGGGTCAACCTTATTATTGCCACAGCCCATAATAACTTGGCATTCAACAAGGCTGTAACTCAGGTTGCCCGACGATATGTTGATGGTCATAGGTTGAATGAGGGAATGCTCAACCGCGTTGAAGTGATGGTCAGGGCTCTTGATCCTTGTTTGAGTTGTTCGACACACATGTGGCGAAATATGCCCCTCAGCATCGTCCTCCACGATTCTAGAGGCAATGTTTTAGACAAGATAAGACGTTAATTAGTCATGAATGGCGCTTTAAAATTCTAAAAAACTTAAATTTATTTATGAGTATATACTAATTAATGAGTATTTTATAGTGAGGAGTAATCTATTGAATAAAAAAATTAGCAACTCACTAAGCTACTGTGGCATGCATTGTACTGCTTGTGGAATACATAAAGGAGACGTAAGAAAGGCTGTTGAAAACTTCCAACAAGTCCTGCAAAAGTATGGTGTTGAAAGGATTACCAAAAAGTTCGTCGATGTAGAACCATCATTCAAGCATTACGAAAGCTTTGTGGAAGTTCTAAATGGGCTTGCCAATCTATTTGGCGATTGCTCTGGCTGCTTTTCTGGTGACGGCGATCCTAATTGCTCGATACGCGTGTGCTGTATACAAAGAGCTCCTGCCACGTGCGTTGAATGCATTGAACTTGATACTTGTGAGAGATTGAGGACATCAGTACTAGCACAACAATGCATCGTCAACACTTTAAGAGTGAAGAAGAAACGGAGTTAGCAATGAGAGAGTAGAGTGCTAAATAAGATTGAGTGACAGGTAGAGACAATCAATTAAATTTTATATTAAACGTAGCATACGTCAATGCTCTTTTATAAGGAGCAGCAACTTCAATTTCTTATTAAGTAATCACTTATGAGATATCTATAGAGTATCTGTAAAAAGAATGGAGAAGATAAAGGGAAAAGAGGAGATCATTTTTCTCCAATTACTTTGAAAAGTCGCTCACTAACCTCAGTTACGCTACCGCTACCATTCACGGTGAACAGAATCCCTTTCTTCTTATAGTATTCAATCAGCGGACTTGTTTGAGCCCAATAGACTTCCAAACGCTTCTTAATAGTCTCATTTTTATCATCATCTCTTTGAATTAGCTTCCCTCCGCAAGCATCACAGATGCCTGAAACTTTAGGACGAACATAGAAGATGTTATATTCTTTACCACACTTTTCACAGATTCTTCTACCACTAAGACGCCTAAGTACCTCTTCTTCATCCAATTGAACAGAAAGAACCTTAACCTTCTTCCCACCTGAAGATAGCGCCTCATCCAAGGCCTTAGCCTGTTCAACAGTTCGGGGATAACCATCGAGGAGGAACCCTTTCCGACAGTCATTCTCCTTAAGCCTCTCCAAGACAACATTATTCACAATCTCGTCTGGAACCAACTTTCCTTCTCGCAGAAAATCCGCGACCTTAACTCCTAGAACCGTCTTCTTGGTAATCGCCTCCCTAAACAGTTCACCAGTCGAGATGTGCGGAATACCATACTTTTCCTTCAAAATCTTTGCCTGAGTCCCCTTCCCAGTCCCAGGCATCCCCAGAAGAACCAAATCAAGATTCGTCATAGAAACATCCCTTTTCTAACATTTCCAAGAAAGATTTTAACCTTTCTTCCAACCAATAGTCAGATTACACATCAACCTACTAAACATAGCAAAATACAAAAAAGGATAACGAGAGCTTTGCCTTGATTGAGTTTTGGAAGAAAAAAGATTGGTTTTAAAATACTGAATAATCTTTGAAATTGTTCCAGGGTTTTCGGCGCCCCCAAATATCTTTACATCCGGAAAATAGAATAAAAAAAATATTCGGCAACGTATTAGGCATCTTTGAAAGCAGTCATAAAAAATAGGAGCAGTAGGATTGAAGTTGTAAAAATAATATATCCGAAGTTGAAACTAAAATACACGCAATTTAAAAAGTCCGGATAGAAAGAAGATTCTTTGATTTAAAAAGCCCAAACAAGCATACCATTATTATGTTCATTTTCCAATTATCGTTTAACAGAAACAAGTTATCAAGAAACTTGAATTGAGCGAATTTTCGAGAATGCAGATACCTCAAAAAAAAAGTAAAGCTAAGCGCCAGTTAGCTAGGGTTAGATTCCGATAATTGCTCCGAGCTTATGCTCTGCACGGCCTCTATCTTCTTTTCTCTAGTCCTCATGAAAAGCCATGCAACAATTAATTGAGCAGATCCACTTCCTATTGCGATGATTATGAGAAAAATGAAATCTATATTGTAGCCAATCAGATCCACAATGTTTACACCTTGCATGATATATGCATAGAATGTCTCAATCAATCTAAAGATGCCAAATATTCCATAAACAATTGCTAAAAAGCCAGTAATGGATAGAAGCAGCATTAAGGTTAATCTAACATTCATGGGCAAATGTATTTTGTTCATCTTCTAATAAGTCTTTATGAAATTGAATTAAAAAAGAAATAATCTGTGAGAACTCAATAATGCGAGTCTGGATTGTTTAATAGAAATAATGTTTATTTCAGTTCATTTAATGAGAGTTGGTTCTTATTGCCATTCCAACTCTGAAGGATATAAGATCGCTGGAGAAAATCAGGCATCTTAGAATGTACTTTTCTATTTTTTATTCTTCTTACTTAATAGCTAAAAATAGCAGAAATAGGAAGATAATATTGAGTATTAGAATATTCTATTTGAGTGTCTACATTTATTTACCCTTGTTTTGTTCTGTTTTCTA
>JAUPKU010000106.1 GCA_030837285.1 Thermoproteota archaeon
ATAAATCCAATCTTATTAGAGCACGAATAAGGAGATATCCAGTCACAATCGAACTTGAGAATAGGACAATCACTCACAATGACTGTGTAGACTGGAGTAAACTCGCCTCTGAAAAAAGTTTCTGCAAACATGTAGGCAAGCTGCTCCTAGCCCTACCAGAAGATGAAGCAAAAACAATCATTACAGATATCCTTTCAAAGAAAGACTTCTGGCAATTTCATACAAATCCTCAATGACGCTAGATTTCTATTCGAGATTAGAAAGCTTATTATTTTTCTCCTCTGTGAATGATTGTTGGTTGAGTACAAGCTAGGACTTGGCTATTGAATTCTTCACTATTATTTCCATTACAATTCCTGTGGCTTCTTGGATGCACTGGCTACACTTGGTATCCCACATCTTCTTCTCCGAGTAAGACTTTCTTCCTTCTTCAGTGCTGATGTCGCAGCCAGTTATATCCGCACACATTACAGAGCCAAACTTTTCTTTGAACTGCTTGAAGAGCTCTTGTGCAAACCAGTATGGTCTTCTGCCCTCTTCTATTACAGGATCCTTTCTTCCAAATACTAAACCCAAAGCAATAACTCCACCGCTTAAAGCTCCGCAGATAGTTCCTCTGCCGCCTATCCCCGCTCCTAATCCCGTTGCGATCTTGGGTATCAACTCACTCTTAACACCAAGCCAATCGCTGACTGCCAAGAGAACGGATTCAGAGCATAAAAACCTCTTAGAAGCATACATTTTCGCTAACTCAACTACTTCTTTTCTCTCCAAAAGACCAGTCACCCACTAGGTAGCTAACTATTTTTTTCTAAGATGCAACGCACATTAGTTCTATGATTCGAAGAGTAATTCAACTTTACTGCCAAATCCTGTTAGGGAACTAAGCATCTCGCGAATTCCACAACCCACTTCATCAGCTGAGTGAGCATCAGATCCCACGGAAAAGCGATTACCGCCACTATCAATATATTTCTCAAGAATCTCTTTGCTAGGTACTATTATGTTGCCTTCTCCTCTCAATCCTTTTGCATTTAATTCCAGATACATCCTTCTCCTTATGATTTCTCTTAGAATGCTCTCCACCTCTAACCAATAATCCGTATCTCTCGCCCTCTTGCTCTTGTTGTTGTATCTACTCACAAGATCAAAATGTCCAACAACGCTGAAGAGACCGCTCCTAATGGAATGGATTACCTCATCAAAGTAGGCGTTGTATACTTCGTTAACATCCTTCTCAGCCAGCATCTTGCTATCAATGAGCTCATGGTTCAAGTAATGTATCGAACCTATAATATAGTCGAATCTCATGTTCCTAAGGCGGGTTCTGATATCTTCTTCAAAGTAGTGTTGGTAGTCTATCTCGATTCCCTTGTGGATAATCAGCTTATTCTCGAAGAATCGCTGTGCATCTTCTATCTCAGCGGTGTACCGTTGGTAGTTGAAAAATCCGAAGCCCGAGTCTTTTGGCTCAAAGTCAATGTGATCCGAAAAACCAATCTCACCTATACCCAGTTCAACAGCTTTTTGACACATTTTAAAAATCGGTGACCTACCGTCACAAGAGTTATTTGAATGAATATGATAATCGACTAGCCTTCTTCTAAGCATCATACATTAACAACCAGCGAACCCAATATAAAAATCAGCAAGAATATGACAATAAAGCAGAATGTAGCACCCTTCAAACAATTTTTCTAATTCTCATAATACACAAAAAGAACAAGGAATTAAATTATTCTTCTTTTTCTTACGGATTTGGTAACATCTTCTTGATTGGTTTGGCAATTATCTCTTGTACGTCCAAATCGAAGAAGGTGGCGCTGTTAGTCGCTCTTATAACTACTGCTGTATTAGCTCCTCTTCCTTGGCCGCCGATGGCTATAACATTCTCTCCAACTGGGACAGCGCCTGCGTCAGCAGCCATCAGAGTAATTTCTAAACAGACCTTCATTCCTTGGCAGAAGAGGCGAAGCACATTCGCTACAAGGTCTCCCATGGCTGGAACTAAGGCAGGCCAATAGGGTGTTGGCAATGGTTTTCCTGGTTCGGTCGGTGGTGTTCTCCTGATGCTTGCACTCACACCTCCGAAGGCGAAACCAGAGGTTACTATGTTAGCTCCAAGAGTCCTCATTTTTTGCTCGTTCTCCGGTAGTACTCGAGAGCCCTTTGGACCGTAAGGATGGGTCACAACTACGACTTTTAGCCCAGAGTCTTTGAAGGCCTCCGCAGCTTTAACTCCCGTGTCGCCAAATGTCGAGGCTATGACTACGTGCTTTATATTCTTCTCTAGAGCTTTTTTCTTCACGAGACTGAAGACTACTTCAGTGTTCTCTGGCTTGTTCTCTTCAAAATAGTGTATATTGTCTTCCATAATTGTACTCTCCAAAAAACTGTAAAAATATTATTGTTCTCTGTTCCATTTAAACTTACAGAGAGTAGTGAGTTTTCCAGTATTTTCTAATAGAATGAGTAAGCGGTCTAAAAGAGTAATCTTCACAGGTTATGTTAAAGCATAATAATAGATTGTTCACAAGCCGTTAGGATTTTCATTCAATGTAATGTAGAGCAAACCCTCTTCTGTCTGAAGATTTCGATTTCTATTTTTCCATCAAAGCATAGAGGAAATTGAAGGAGCTTTTATTTCATATGTTCCGTTCATATTCTTTGGAAGCACAGTTGAAGAGGATTAATAGGTAAGAAAAACAGAGATAGTGAAGGGTGTTCGAGGGTTCACATTGGATAATGCTAGAGTTATTATGCTTGTTGATTTGGATTACTTCTTTGCTCAGTGCGAAGAGCGAGAGAACCCCTCGTACAAGGATAAGCCCGTTGTTATTTGCGTCTATACGAGAGACGAGGAAAGCGGTGCAGTTAGCACATCGAACTATATTGCCAGAAAATTCGGGGTCAAATCGGGGATTCCCATAAGACTTGCTAGGAGGCTGCTTAAAGGTAGAGACGCCGTCTTCTTGCCAGTTAATCATGAGTTATACGGCCGGATCTCACAGGAGATAATGAGTATCCTTCGAGCCCATTCCGACCGATTTGAGCAGGTAAGCATAGACGAAGCCTATCTTGATGTATCTGAGAGAGTCGGTAGAGACTTCGAGTCCGCGGAGGAATTGGCTAAGACGATTAAAGACAAGGTTCTTTCTAAAGAAAAGCTCACATGCTCTGTTGGAGTCGGACCTAACAAGCTCGCGGCCAAGATCGCCGCTGAGTATAAGAAACCAAACGGCCTAACGTTTGTCAAACCAACCGAAGTCATAGGTTTCCTATCACCGCTTCCCGTTGACAAGCTCCCAGGTGTGGGAGTAAAAACGAATAAGGTTATGGCTGAATTGGGTATCAAGACCATAGGCGACTTGGCAGACCAGAATCTAGAACATCTAATTAACGTGTTCGGAAAGGCCTTAGGAACCTATTTCCACTCTGCAGCCCGTGGTTTGGACGAGTCTCCTGTAGAAGAGCGGGGAAGGGCTCAACAGATAAGCCGAATAACAACCCTCAAAAAAGACACTCGTGACTTGAATTCAATCTTTGAGACCTTGAATAGTCTCTCGAAAGATGTTCATAAGACAATCTTTGAAGAAAGATTATTCTATAGATCCATAAGTGTCACAGCCGTCATGGAGAACTTCAAAGTCTACAGTAAGTCCAAGACTCTTGAGGCTCCAACGCAAGACTTTGAAACTATAAAAGCGATTTCAAAAGAATTACTGGAAAGCCTCCTGAGAGAACAGTTCCCTCTGAAGATCAGGCGCATCGGCGTTAGACTGTCAAGCCTCGAAGAAGCGTCAGGACAGAAGAACCTCACCGAATTTCTAGCTCCAGTATGATTATGAAAGGCGTTTCTCTATTTCAAAAAACAAATTTAAATAAGAACACGATAATCTTTGTTGTCTCATAAACAATAGAATCCGCCATATTCTCAGCTAAATTGGAGAGAATAATTAGTGAAAACGTTCGTCCACAATGGCATCATGGTTTCGAAGTACGAGGCAAAGGGTTTTAGAATCCATTTCAAGGGAAAAGAACTACAACTTGCTCCACTTCAGGAAGAGATGACTGTCGCGTGGGTTAAGAAGCAGGGAACAGAATATGTGAAGGATCGGGTTTTTATCAGGAATTTCTTTAGAGACTTTTCAAAAGCCTTAGATCTTGAGGGAAACCTGACGCCAGCGGACTTCGACTTCTCCGAAATCCAGAGGTATGTTGAAGCTGAGAAGAATCGGAGATTCAGCCTCTCCAAAGAAGAGAAGAAGCAGCAAGTCCAAAGCCGTAAGATAATACGAGAGGCTAACAAAGAAAAATACGGGTACGCTTGGGTGGACGGCGTAAAAGCTGAAGTTGGCAATTATATCGCCGAGCCGTCTTCAATCTTCATGGGCAGAGGAACTCATCCCCTACGGGGAAGATGGAAGCAGGGGGCAACTGAGAGAGACATCATACTGAATCTATCTCCGGACGCGCCAACTCCTCTGGGAGATTGGAAGGCCAGAGTCTGGCTGCCAGACTGTATGTGGATAGCCCGTTGGGACGACAAACTGAGCGGTAAAGAAAAATATGTTTGGCTCTCAGACACGGCTCCTGTAAAGCAGGAACGCGAAATCGGGAAATTTGATAAGGCGAGGACTCTGGAGGATAAAATTGGGAAAATAAAGAAGCACATATTTGATAATCTCTCCGCCCCAAACCTCCTAAGGCGAAAGACGGCTACCGTATGCTACTTGATCGACGCTCTGAAACTAAGAGTAGGAGATGAGAAGGACAAAGACGAAGCGGATACAGTAGGAGCTACCACCCTGAGGCCTGAGCATGTATCTTTCAGCCCGAATGGTAGGACCATCTTTGACTTCTATGGGAAAGACTATGTTCGATGGCACGTAGAGATAGATTTGCCTGATGCTGTGAACAAGAACTTGAGGGAACTCATGTCTGATGCGAAGTCATCAATCTTCAGTGGCGTCAAATCGGAGAACGTGAAGAACTTCCTCAGCGAGATCGTACCAGGGCTTACTGCCAAAGTCTTTCGAACCTATCATGCTACCACCATCGTCGAAAACTTCCTAAATAAAGAGAAGATATCCGAGTCAGACCCGGACTACATGAAGAAATATGTTGCTACCATGGCTAACCTTCAGGCAGCGCGAATATGTAATCACAAGAGGAAACTGCCCAAGAACTGGCAGAAGTCCTTGTCGAAGAAGAAAGAGACGCTAAAAAGACTCAGAGCACTAAAGACAAAGAAATCGAAGGAGAGAGTTCAAGAGCTTAAAGTGAGAATAGAGACTTTCAAGGAGACAAAAGACTACAATCTGAGGACATCTTTAAAGAGCTACATCGACCCTCGCGCATACTTTGAGTGGGGAAAGCGGGTGGGTTACGACTGGAGATTCTACTATCCAAAGACCCTGCAAAACAAGTTCGAGTGGGTTGAAGGAAAAAAGTGTCCTATAGCCTAAGAAGTCAAGTCTAGACCGGTGCCTGATTCTTCTTTGGTAGGTTGTCTTTCAGCTATTTCTTTCTTCTTAGAATATTGTTTAGCTTCAGCCTTTTGTTGAAGCCTATTTGCAGAGGCATCTGTCTTTCTGGCGAAATCTCCGGCAGGTGTTTCGCTAATAGTGGTGTGATCGAGAGTTCAGTGAAGGGGTTTTTCACGTTCTCGGTGATGAACGAGTTTGTCGTTATCATTTCTTGGCTTCCGAGGATGCTGAGTCTGTTGATACCCTCAGCTGTCCAGAGGTGACTTAGAACAATGAACATGCTTCTTGGGTGATATGTCTCGGAAAGTCTATATGCCATCTCGGTCGTTCCTCCTGAAGAAGCGATGTCGTCATAGATGATTAAGTCTTTTTCTTTCAGGTTGGTATTGGGTGGTTTCATGTCGACTCTTCCTGTTTCGGGGTTCCTTATCTTTGGAAGGCATTCGTAGTCACAGTGAAGATAATTCGAGAGTTCAACGACCATTCTCTCTGGTCCAGATCCAGGACCTATAACGAATGGGTTCTCCAGGTTCTTTGTTAACAGGTACTCTCCAAAGAGGCTTGCGGTGCTCAGGTCGTATACTTTTATAGACTTGAAGAATTCTTGGAGACTCTTCTTTTTGCCGAAGAGGTGTGAATTGACGGTTATAAGGTTTCTGAAGCCTGCTTCTTCGTAAAGATCTGCTATTCTTGTGAGCGAGTCTGATTCGCCTGGAAGGCGTTCGCCGTCCTGTCGGGCATAGAACATGTATGGGATGAGCAGATCCATCTTTTTAACTTCATATCTAGCAAGTGTCTCAGCAACAAGAAGTGTCTTTAAGACGCAGTCATTAGGATTTGGACTGTATCTTCTCGATCTGACTATAACTAACGCGGTTTTATCTCTGAGTCTCTTTAAAGATGAGGTGTCAACTCTCGTTTTTATTTCTCTGTCTGGGAAGACTGTCTGTGTTACTTCAATATAGTCAGTTTGAAGCTCGTTGGCGAGCTTCTCAGAAAATCCCGCTTCGCCGAAAACCACATAGCTGGACATTTGCATACCCGACCGTTTAATCAAGAAGAAAATATAGCTTCTAAAGCTTTGCGGTATACTTTTATCTGGACTTACACTAGGGCTGAAATCGGTTCTCAGCCACTCGTCTCTTCTCATCTAGGACTCAGATCTTATGAGCGATCTTCTCGATAAGACTTGTTTTAACCTTTTTCCTTGAAAAACGGCAGATTCAAAACTTTTCTCTGAAATATTACACACTTTAAGTACGATTAGGTCACACTAAACACTGCTTTTCTAAAGTGAGTATCCAGAGGCATTAAAGCGGTTCAACTGAAAAAGACGGCACCAATACATCATGTCATGTATATAATCTAATGGATAGTATTATATCAATCAAAAGAACATTCACTTTGGAAGGAATTATAAATGAACAAGGAATTTAAGACCGTCTTTAACGGCGCGGAAACAATTGTAAAGATACCATCAGAGAATATCAAAGCAGTTCTGACGCTACACGACCGACCTGCGCTTAAGGATCCTGAGGAGAAGATGCGTAAGCTTCTTGAGGATCCAATTGGCTGCAAAAAGCTCGTTGACATTGTCAAGCGCGGGGACAAGGTCGTCTTAATCTCAGAAGAACTATTCATGAATCCTCAGACGGCGATTGTTGCTCCAGTCGTCGTCGAAGCGTTGAAGAAGGCAGGTGTTAAGAGTGAAGACATAACCCTCGTAAACGCTCCTGGAACGCATCAGACTGAGGAGCAACAGATGGTTAGTTCAATGATTCCAAAGCTCTTCGGTTCCCTTTGGAGCAAATACAAGATCGTGTATCATGACTGTGATAAAAGGGACAAGTTAACGTATGTTGGCGAGACAAGCCAGGGTACACCTGAATTTGTCAACAAGGCTGTTATGGAGGCTGATGTTAAGATAGGCTTCAACTCCCTCCCGCCACATCACTCATCCGGTCACTGTGGAGGAGGAAAGATAATCATGCCTGGAGTCAGCGGCAGAGCATCGATTGGCTCTATGCACAGAAGAGTCATGTGCCCAGACTTCAGGGAGTGGGAGGTGGGACTACCTAATCCAAAGAACATGGTTAGGAAAGACATTCACGACTCAGCTCGTTTGGCAGGCTTGGACTTCTGCGTCGACGTTGTAAATAACTGTGAGGGAGAAATCGCCGACATCTTCGCCGGAGATTTTGAGAAGGAGTACAACGAGGGGGTTACGAAAGTCTCATCCAAAATCTATGGGACTGAGATGGACAAAAAGGCTGACATCGCGATATACTTGCCACCCCCCAGCCAGACAACGGGTGGTATGGGAGCAGGTACTGGGACAAAGTATCTAGCCGGTGTTATGTTGAGTCCACCTCTCTCTTGTGATATGGCCACGACTGGCGATGGAATATCTATAATCGTTCAGTCTGCTGAGGGAGGCTTTGACTCTCCTGGAGGCATTTCACCAGGTCTTAACGATACAGATTTAGCTCTAGTAAATAGGAGAAAGCAGAGTTACTTGTACCCGCCTAGGCATGTGACCTTTGTGCAAAACATTATGCAGATGACATCTGACGAGCTTGGCTGGATGATGGCGAAGGGTGAATACGATCTACGTGACTGTTCACTCATGTGGCAATCCAGAAAAACCCTCGACGTCAAAGAGACATTCCTAGTCTCACTCTTCCCAAAGGACGTGGGGCTCTCGTTGGGCTTCAGCTATGTGACTCCGAACTTTGATGAAGCCTTGAAGAAGGCCTTTGAGGAGAAGGGCAAAGACGCCACTATTGCTGTGGTCTATGGTGGGCGGTATCCGATCGTTAAGAAGTAGGATTGGTAGACTCGGTAGTAAAGGAGCAGCGAGTGCTCCTTCCTTTTCTCTGTTTTTCCTTTTCGCTTTCTTTGTATATTTCTTTTTGGTTGTCATGGTGTTTTGTGTTCTGTTTCTAATTCTTGCTCGCTCGCTATGTGCCTTAGGCTGTGTCTGTTTTGTTACGAGAGATGGGGAGTGCCTTCGAGAATAGGGTATATTCGGACGTTACTGGTTGTTCTACCGTTCTTTTTCGTCTGCGAATCGTGGTCAATTTTATCATGGTTCTGGGTCGATTTTTGCCATGGCTTTGAATAATTTTTGAATGGTTTTACCAAAACGTTAAAATCGTGTACGATGTCAAGGAAGCTACGTGTGGATCTGCTCTTAGCTGTTTGGCGATCAATCGATGCGTTGTCTGGGAATAGTCTTAAGTTCCGGATAATAATTACCTGTCTTGGGGTAGAAGATAATGAAGCTAATCACGTTGAAAGAACTTTTGACTGACGCACAGAAACGCAAGTATGCCCTACCAGCGTTCAGCATAATAACTCCGGAGATCGTGCCTACGCTAATCAAGGTGGCTGAGGAGGAACGGTCGCCTATCATTCTGCATCCGCGGCCTGTTAAGGAGCAGTTTGACTATATCCGGTCGCTCTCAGAGGCGGCAGCGATTCCTATCGTGCTGAATCTGGACCATGGAAGGGATTTTGAGGTCGCGCTGAGGGCAATAAGGCTTGGCTTCACTTCTGTCATGATCGATGGCTCTAGCCTTCCTTTCGGGGAGAACGTTTCCATGACGAAGAAGGTCGTGGATGCTGCTCATGCTG
This sequence comes from Thermoproteota archaeon, assembly GCA_030837285.1. Taxonomy (GTDB): domain Archaea; phylum Thermoproteota; class Bathyarchaeia; order RBG-16-48-13; genus JAUPKU01. The sequence goes on from JAUPKU010000106.1 coordinate 9,126, forward strand.
TGGGGATTTCTACCGAGGCGGAGCTAGGGCATTTAGCCGGCCGGCCCGATGCGCACTCAATAGAAGATGGAGACAAGGGTTTCTTGACTGAGCCTTCTGAAGCTAAGGCCTTTATTGAGAATACGGGGGCTGATTGTCTGGCTGTGTCGATTGGGACCGCCCATGGGCCATATAAGTTCAAGGGAACTCCCAAGCTGGACATTGATCGGCTCCTAGAGATTAGGCGAAATGTTGACGTGCCCTTGGTGCTGCATGGTGGATCAAGCGTTCCACAGGAAATTGTTGCTAAGGCGAAGAAGTACGGTGCCCAGTTGGGGAACATGATTGGGAACACGGATGAGGAGATAATAAAGTCAATCGATGCTGGGATAACTAAGATCAACATTGGCACGGACTTAAGGCTGGCTTATCTTGCGGGTCTCCGAGAGATCCTCGCCACAAAGCCTGAGGTGACTGAGATTCCTCAGATATTCGGCGCCGCAAACGCATTGGCTGGCGAAGCCGCGAGAGCGCGCATGCGAGCCTTCCGATCCTCAGGAAAAGCCTGATCTCCCTACCTTGATTTTTTTAGTTTGATAGATGAAGAAAGCAAGCTGATCGATAATATGAGTCTATTAGGACTTGACATAGGCACATCGGCCTGTAAATCATTCGTCTACAACCTTGAAGGTAATGTGGTCTCTTCATCTACTTACGAGTATACCATCCTACATCCAAAGCCATCTTGGTCAGAGTTGGATCCAGAAGAGGTCTGGAGCCAAATTGTAGCCTCTATAAGGGAGAGCATCCTGAAAGCCAAAGCGGATCCGAAGCAGATTCAAGCGCTAAGCGTTTCTGCACTCGGCGATGAGATAATGCCCGTTGGAGCGGACTTAAAATGGACATATCCCACTATTCTGGGGTATGATCAGAGGGCGACCAAACAGTTCAAGGACATCCAGGAGAAACTAGGCATCTCCAGAATTGAGGAGATAACGGGCGGTCGCAGCCTAAGCGTAGCGAGCAACATCAAGTGGCTCAAAGAAGAGATGCCTAACGTATACGAGAAGACTATGAAGCTCATAGGTTGGCACGAGTACTTGATGTGGAAGCTCTGCGGAAGACCCGTGATAGATCCAAGCCTGGCTTCCCGCACTGGCTTATATGATATCCGAAGAGCCCGATGGTCAACGGAGATCCTTGATGCCTTAGGAACTGACTTCGACCATATGCCCGATATTGAATTTGCCGGAACTGCAGTTGGAGAAGTACAATCTGAAGCGGTCGAAGAAACGGGACTTGCAAGGGGAACAGCCGTTGTTGTGGGAGCGCATGACACTCCTGATTGTGCTCTACTCGGAGCGGGAGTTGTCTATGAAGACCTCGCGATAGATCTGACTGGGTCGTTTGAGAACATCACGGCAGTCGCGCCAAAGGATTCGGGAAGCCTGAAGACGCTTTGCTTAGGGATCAATAGGACCAGCGATATACCCATATCTTCGATAGGCACTTTGCCGAGCGCGGGGAGCGTGTTCAAGTGGTATAGGGACACGTTCAGCCAGGAAGAGATGCTGGAGGCCAAGAACCAAAGAAAGGACGTGTACGACCTCCTAACCGCTAAAGCCGCGCAATCTCCGCCTGGCTCCAACAATCTGATATTTCTTCCAACTTTCACCGCAAGAGATGCCCGAGGGGCGATAGTTGGACTGACCCTCGGACACAGAAAGAACGATGTCATTAGAGCAATTCTGGAGGGAATAAGCTATCAGCTGCGAGTGGAGCTCGAGCGTTCCAAAGAGAGGATGGCTAGAATTAAGGAGATTAGGGCTGTAGGTGGAGGAGCGAAGTCACCTTTCTGGGTGCAATTGAAGGCAGACGTATACAAGAAGTGGATGGTGACGCCATCCGTGCTGGAAGCAGGTTCTCTTGGCGCTGCCATTCTGGCAGGTATCGGAGTGGGCGCGTATAAAGACGCCTTTGAGGGAGTCAATGAGACCTACAGGGAAAAAGACGTTTACGCTCCCGATGAGAAAGCGGTTAAAGTGTATGACAGGTACTTCGAGGTCTACAAGCGCTTAAAGCTAAGTCTTGAACCAGTCTTCGCGGACATGACGTCAAAATAGCCATCGCGTGCACGATAGACGAACATTGCCATATTTCTATTAAATACTAAGAAGTGTAAGAGTATCTTAAGGACGTGATTGCGATTATGGAGCGACCCTTAGGAGTAAGAATCTCTGAAAACGAGCTAGCTAGACGTTGGAAAGCAGTCCGAGAGGCGATGACAAAATCGGGGTTGGACTGCATAGTCATGCAAAACAATAATCAATACATGGGTGGATACTTCCGCTACTTCACTGACATGCCAGCTCAGACGTATGGTTCATCAGCAGTCTTCCCACTAGATGATGGAATTACCATAATCACCTCTGGACCACCTCAGACACTTGAGTGGCCATCGAGTTACGTGAAGAAGCGCATTAGCCTGCCCTACTTTCCAACTATTAACTCCACGAATACTTTGGATGCTAAGGCCGTGGTGGGACGCTTAAAGAGCAGAAGAGTAAGTCGGTAGGCTTCGTCTCGAAAGCATCAATGCCCGCCTTCTTCTACGAGTATATCAGAGAGAATCTGCCTGAAGTTCATTTTAACGATGCGACAGACTTGGTGGACGACATCAAGATTGTCAAAAGCCAGGAAGAAATAGACCTAATTAGAAAGACAGTTGAATTACACGCCAACATCTTTGAAGCTACACTTGTTTTCCTTCGCCTAGGAGCAAAGGTCAACGAAAAAGTCTCAAGTATATCGGCTAGCGAGTGACATGGGCAGTGAATTCGGACAATGTGGCGTCGGCTGTGCGCCAGCAAGAACCCTCGCGAGAGCGCAGCCTAGCAGTCTGCTAAACCATGAGTTGAAGTATGGTCAAGTCTTCTTTCTAATAGAGTTCAATGGGGCAGAGGGCTTCTATGGTGAGATTTCTAGGACGGCATGTTTAGGCGTCGCACCTAAGCCATTGTTGGATTTGTGGCGGGACGCGGTTGAAGCGCAGGACAGAACCGCTGAAATTATGAAAGATGGGGCAGATCCGAGGGAACTGTAAGACGTTCACAACAAGTATCTTGCTGGCAAAGGACTGCACGCCGAGGAACGGCTATATTCTCATGGCCAAGGGTATGACATGGTGGAGCGACCTAGCATATCATCAGGAGAAACGATGAAGATGAAAAAGGGCATGTTCATGGCGATACACCCCGAATCCTTCATTACGAAGGAGGCCAACGCCTTCTGCTGCGATAACTTCCTCGTAACAGACTCTGGTGCCACAAAGCTGACAAGGACTCCCAGAGAAGTATTCATCGTATAAAAACGGAAGAATGATTATTGAAGTCTGATGACTTAGATGCTGGTCACGTTTGACTAGACGAAGAATTCTTGAAGGAGATAGAGTCAATCTCACTCCGAATCCGTGTTGAGAAGTCTGTGACCAAGAAGATTGCAATCAGCAAAGCGAGGGAAGCGGAAATAATCTACGGAGGGTTGTTTGAGAAGGATATTCTCGCGGCAGCCCGAAGACTAAAGTGGGTTCAATGCCGTTTTGCTGGCGTGGACAGATTCCTCTTTCCAGAGATGCTGAGAAGCAGCGTTCTCCTGACGGACTCAAGCGGTGTCCATCAAATACAGGTTTCAGAGCATGCGATGAGCCTAATGCTTTCTTGGACTAGAAAACTCCACGTGTTCATGAGAAATCAGATCAGAGGAGAATGGTGGAGGCTCGAAGGTACGTCTGTGTGTGACGAATTATCTAGAAAGATCGTTGGCATAGTTGGCCTGGGGAATATCGGCGCCGAAATAGCTAAGAAAGTCAAAGCCTTTGACGCAAAGACGTTAGATCTTTATCATTCCAGAAGGATTCAGCTGCCACAGATCGACGAAATGCTGCCTATGGAAGAGCTCCCCACACTCCTAAGAAGATCCGACTTCGTGGTGTTAGCGTTGCCACTCTCAACCAGAACAAAAGGCATGTTTGGAGAAGACGAGTTTCGACAGATGAAGAGGTCAGCTGTCCTAGTGAATGTGGAACGAGGGGGGAGTTGTCCAAGAGAAAATGTTGATCAAGGCTCTCTAAGAGGGCTGGATTGCCGGCGCCTTATTGGATGTCTTCGAGACCGAGCCTCTTCCATCAGATTCAGCATTATGGAAGATGGAGAACGTGATAATAACTCCGCATGTGGCAGGCACCACACCATACTACGATCAGAGAGCAGTCTCCCTCTTCACGGAGAACATAAAAAAGTACCGCAAAGGCGAACCCCTAAACAACATAGTAGACAAAACCAAAGCTTCTAACCCTCAATCGCATGCGATTTGTAATGGGATAATAGGTAGTGACCCAGTTAATCGATTTCCCGTGGTTTTTCACACATTCCTCAATGATGCTAGTCTTTTGCTTAGCCTACGCACCAGCTTTGGTTGATTTTCATATAGATGATCTTCTCGTTTAGGTCGAAAACTATCTGGTGGTAGTGCGTGTGCGGTATTACTCCTATCTTATTTTCGGGTAACATCACCCTCAGTATATAATTAATGAATGTTCTGTGGCTTATCACTACTATTTTCTTTGCGTGAAGCTGGCTTAGATAGTTGACTACCTGACTAGCTCGGGACAGTAACGCTGTAGGCGTTTCGATCCCGTTTTTCCTTAGAATTGTCTCATCCTGAGTCTGCAGCAGCCCGGTTTCTCTTGCATACACTAGTGTCTTTCCTTCTAACACGCCGAAGTCTCGTTCTCGGAGTTGCGGTATTGCCTGGATGTCAGAGTTTGGAAACAGTATCTCAGCGGTTTCACGCACTCGTTTCAATTCACTACAAAGGACGATATCAGGTTTGACAACACATTCTCTTATTGAATAGAGTTTTTCCTTCCCGTTGTCACTGAGGGACGGGTCAGTAATGCCAATAATCACTTGTAACTCGTTCTCTCTTGTCAGACCATGTCTCATCAATAACAATTCTTTCATCAAACTTCACTATGGCCTATCCTTTCTTGCATATTTTCTGCTTTATTTGTGCTATGCTTCCTCCTAACACGCAGTATATGTACCTGCTAACACCAAGTTCGACATATCTAAACTAGAAAATGAAAGTTTTACGAGCGATGATCTTTCAGAAAGCTTTGAATAATCGTCTTTAGGTCGTCACTGTGCGATTCGGTGTATTGTCGGAACAGTTCTATATCTCTAACATAGAATTTCGCTAAGGACTAAGATAGCTATAAATTGACAGTGCAAAAGTCATGGAATTTATTGGCTCGGTATTGCCCGAATGTCGGGAGTTCAAATCTTCCCGTCCTCGATCTCTTCTACGGAGCATGTTACAACAATTTGTCTTGTTTTCCGGCTGTTTTTCTGTATTCATGTTGGCAAGTCTTATATCCGTTCTTCTTAACATGTACTTCCGAAGGGATAATGATGGAAAAAGAGTTTAAGACAATTTTTAATGGTGCGGAGACAACTGTGAAACTGCCATCGGAGAACATGAAGGCAGTGATCTCTTTTCATGATCGTCCAGGGCTTAAGGATCCTGAGGGGAAGATGCGCAAGCTACTTGAGGATCCAATAGGCTGTGAGAAACTCGCAGACATAGTCAAGCGAGGTGACAAGGTCGCCCTGATCTCAGCCGAGTACACGATGATGCCGCAGACTTGGATTGTAGCTCCCGTAGTCGTTGATGCGTTGAAGAAGGCAGGGGTGAAGGATGAGGATATCACCCTCGTTAATGCTCCTGGAACACATCAGACTGAGGAGCAGCAGATGGTGAATCCGCTGGTTGCAAAACTCTTTGGAACCGTTTCAGGCAAGTACAGGATGGTTTACCACGACTGCGACAAGAAAGACAAGCTGACGTACGTTGGCGAGACAAGCCAAGGCACCCCAGTATTCGTCAACAAGACGGTTATGGAAGCTGATGTTAAGATAGGCTTCAACTCGATACCACCCCATCATTCAGCTGGCCACTGTGGAGGAGGAAAGATAATCATGCCTGGAGTATGCGGCAGAGCTTCCATTGGCGCTATGCACAGGCGGGTGATGTGTCCTGGCTTTAGAGAGTGGCAAGTTGGACTGCCAAATCCGAAGAATATGGTTCGGAAGGATATTCACGACTCAGCCCGTCTTGCTGGTTTGGACTTCTGCATTGACGTCGTGAGCAACTCGCAGGGACAGATCATTGACATCTTCGCCGGAGACTTCGAGAAAGAGTACAACGAGGGAGTGACAAAGGTTTCCAGCAAACTCTACGGAACTGAGATGGATGGGAGAGCGGACATAGCCATACACCTACCAACCGCCAAGCCAATGTCACAGGGACCATTTGCAGACCCGAAGTACCTGACAGGGGCAATGCTACAACCCCTTCTCGCAGCTGACATGGCTACGAAGGATGATGGCATCTCCATCATCGTTCAGTCAGCGGAGGGAGGATTTGACTCCGCTGGAACACTGGGTGGGGGCTTCACGGATGTAGATCTCACGCTTGAGGCTAGACGAAAACGAGGCTACGTCGACCCGTTCAGGCACGTTACGAACGTGCTTCAATACCTTAAGATGACTTCGGATGAGCTGGGTTGGATAATGGCTATGGGTCAGTATGACCTGCGAGACGCGTCACTCATGTGGCAGGGCAGAAAAACCCTTGACAGCAAGAGAATGTTCCTAGCCTCACTCTTCCCCAAGGAGGTAGCGCTTACACTTGGCTTCAGATACGTGACTCCGAACTTTGATGAAGCGTTGAAGAAGGCCTTTGAGGAGAAGGGCAAGGACGCGACCATTGCAGTAATCCAAGGCGGTCGATATCCAATCATCAAGTAGAGAACAAGACAGGGGATTAGACTATTAGAAGTTAATTCCCCATTTCTTTTTTCTACAATCGCAAAAGATGCAATTGTAGGCTTTCAATTACTATACCCTATAGTAACGTCCTATCTTTGACCCTCTGCCATAACTGAATTCGCATTATGACGATTTTGCATTCTCCTTAGGTCAAGTTTTAAGTTCTTAGAAGTAGACTATCTTATGTGGATTTTTGGGAGAATAAGTTATTTGAAGATTACAGATGTTAAAGTTAGAATATTCCGTTTCCCTCCACTCAAGTTCAAGATTCATGAACAGTACAATGGGATCATTAGAAGCAGTCCATGGGTTCAACGTACTCTGAACGTTACAGAAGTGGCCACCGACGAGGGAATTGTAGGAGTATGCCCCGGAGGAGACAAAGAGAAGATCGAGGGACGAATTAGGAGAGCGATAATTGGTGAGGATCCACTGGCGGTGGAGAGGATATGGCAGAAATTGTACATGGGCGACTACCGTAAGCCCGTGGCTAAAGGAGACTGGATAACCACAATCAGCCACGTCGATATGGCCATCTGGGACATCGTCGGAAAAGCATCTAAACAACCAACTTACAAGCTCTTAGGTGGATATGCAGATAGGGTGCCAATATACGCTGCTGGAGGCTACTACTTCGAAGGTAAGAGCGAACAGGATTTGGCTGATGAGCTGAAAGGATTCGTGGAGCAGGGATATGACGCGGTGAAGATGAAGGTCGGTGCTTGGAGGTTCGGTGTGTCTATGGAGACTGACGTTAAGCGCGTCAAAGCCGCCAGAGAAGCCATAGGATCCAACATTAAGCTAATGGTAGATGCTAACAACGCTTGGACCGCTAAGGAAGCCATCAAATTCATTAAAACTGTCGAACGTTATGAACTTTACTGGTTCGAAGAGCCGGTTGAGCCAGATGACTTCGAAGGCAGCGCCGAAGTAAAAGCCGCGACGAGCATCCTTGTCGCTTCGGGAGAGAACGAAGCCACCCGATGGGGTAGCCGCGACCTAATCGAATCTAGAGCCGTAGATGTAATTCAAGTAGACCCAGGTATCTGCGGCGGCTTCACAGAGATTCGGAAGATATCTGCAATGGCAAGTGCCCACCACATCTGGTTCGCCCCGCATGGAGGTCACATTCTGGGAGCAACGGCGGTTGCTGCAGCTCCGAATGGTCTCATCGTGGAGTCTTATCCAACTTCGAAATGGCGTCCAGAGAGTCCAATCGATCCTAACCATCCGGAGATTAAGCTTCTTGAGGAGTCAAACACCATTAAGAAAGGCTGGATCACTCTCTCTCAGAAGCCTGGTCTGGGCTACTATCTGAATGAGGACGTAGCTAAGAAATATGAAGTCAAAGATTAGTTTACTACGTACTTGCTTGCTCTCCCACCTATAGGAGGTGCCTTGCTTCTATTCTAAGATTAGATTATTAATCCTTTTTCTCTCTGGTCAACGTAATACTTTAGAGCTCCTACGTAGTATGGGAAGATGCTCTCCGGCGCTTTTTCTATGAGCTTCTTCAACTCGGAGATCTTAATCCACCGTGGGTTCATCGCTTCATTGACTTTCCCATAATCGATATCTCCATCTGCTTCGCAGCGGAAGATGAATCCTATTACTGAGCTGCCATGGAATGTGTTACCGCAGAAAGGGGTGAAGGCCATGCCAGTCTGCTCTCCATTTCCCTTGACCACTGTGGTGGTCTCTGGCTTGATCTTCGTGATTTCTAATCCCGTCTCTTCCCTCACTTCCCTCTTCAAAGCTGCGTAGACATCTTCGCCAGCTTCAATCTTGCCCCCCGGAATTTCGAAGGTTCCTGAGTAGCCTCCAGTAGGCTTCCATCTAGTTTGAACGTATATTGCTGTTTCACCGTCAATAATCCTCTCGATTATTGCTGATACAGAAACGATCATGTACTTTGGTCTCTCTGGAGCACTCAAGGCAAGACCTCTTTAAACTGACTCTTTAATACTGAAAGGAATTAAACCCTTCGTATACTGAAAATTGTTTCTCAATTGAGGTTATGCCAAAACATAGACCTCTTAATAATTCCGGCGGTTGAGCTGTGGTTTCAAGTTAAAGTATGTTTCTAGACTATGCTTGATTGGTTACCTGTCTTCTTGATTTGAATTGTCTTGTCAGCGAACTGGGCGAAAGTTTGATCGTGTGTGACTACGATTATCTGTCTTATCTTCAAATTAGAGAGCATCGTGGTAAGCCTTTCTATAGTTCGGTCTTCGTCTTCGTTTCCAAGATTCTCCGTAGGCTCATTGAGTATTAAAAGTTCCATGGGTGTTCCCGTTCTGGCTTCATAGATGGCGTTTCCCAGTCCAATTCGGTAAGCTAAGGCGATCTCCGTTCTCTCCTCGCCTGACAAGTCTCTGTAACTCCGAACATAACCTTCAACGTTAATCGTCGGAGTATACTCGTTATCTATCGCTATAGTGAAAGGCGAAGCTGGATTGAAGTCATTGTATACCTTCTGGATGTTGCGTTCTATAGACTTGAGGTAGAGGGTTCTAAGCGTGGGAAGAACGGCTCTGCATCCTCTTCTTATGCGTTGGAGTTCCTCGATAACCCGCTTTTGCTTCTCTGCTTCTTCGTGGGTCTTCTTTCCTTCCTGTATCTCTTCTGAAAGTTTCGTCAGATTAGTTTCATGTTCCTGTAAGTCACTTTGGACTTGTTGCACCTCAGTCTGAGCTATGTTGACTTTGGATGACTTCTTCATTCACTCGCTTCTCTTTCTAATATGAATGGTCTCATCATATTCGGGCAGGGAAATCTCTGTGACCTCTATCTGCTTCTCTATCACATTATTTGCAAATTGAATCGCATCCAGTTCTTTTTGAGTATTCTTCATCTGGAAGCCGATGCTCTAAATCTGAGTCTTTAGTCTCTCAATCTGATAAAAGAAGTCTATCAAGATTCTCAATGTAGGTTTTATAAGCCTTGAGCAGTTGCATTGAAGAGTCCAGAACTATCCCATTCTCCTTCACCTTCTTCTTGAGGTTTTCTAAATGTCTCGTTCGCTCAAGTCTGAATTCCTTAGCTTTGTGGGAGGAAAGGCGTTGACCACAGTAAGGGCAGATTTCGGTATCTGAAAGGGCAGACTCTCTGTTCTGCTCCTCTTCGATTATCTTCTCATCTGTGTTGATCATGCTAAGTGTTTCCACCGTCATCCTATCAAGCCTATCAGCTGTATCCTTCAGAGAAGTCAGATCATCTTCTCCTTCATATCCAATCTTATTGAGGTCTACCCAAAGTCCCTTCACTTGTTCTTCAAGTTTCTTCTTCTCCTCCGTTAGGTCTTTCATGCTCTGCTTGAGAGTGGAGACTCTTCCCTTGAGTCCCTCAGCCTTCGCCACTCCATCGGCTAACTGTCTCTTCTTCGCCTCAATCTTTTTTCTCTCCTCGTTATGCCGTCTGGAAATTTGGTCGTAGCTCCAGCTCTTCCCTCTCAAACCTATAGCGTTCTTGAGCCTTTCGATTCCTCTTCCTCAGATCCTCTATCTGCGTTAGAGTGCTCTCATACTCTTTGGAACGCAATTCAATATCATATTTCAATGCTTCTTCAGTTAACCGCCGAGAATACCCTCCCTCTCCCTTATGATCTCGCCCAATTCCTTCCAAGCAACTTCAAAGGCGTCGAAGCCGAGGAGGCTGTCCACAACACTCTTCCTAGAACGCTCGTCCATATTGAGAAGCTTTTTCAACTCCTCCTGCCTAGCTAGACAAGTGTACTCCAAAAGTTCATCATCAATTCTAAGGAGTTCTCTAACATCTCGGTTCAGGTCTCCAGCTTTACCAACTGTGTGTACTAGGTCATTAACCTCAAACTTTAGTTCAGAATCCTGGGAAATTCTATTCTTCACCCTCGCAAGCCCTCGGGTTATAATGAAGTTTCTTCCTTGGTCTTCAACTTGCAGAATTGCTTTGGATCGGTTGGAACCTTCCCTCATCAAACCAGAATAATCTCTAAAAGCATCATCACCGAATAGTACAAATTCAGTGGCTGAGATCATAGAGGATTTCCCAGCTCCCTTCGACCCGACGATCGCTGTGAAGCCTTCCGGGAATGGAATGTAACCGTCTCTCCATGAGCGAATTCCCTCCAGTCGAAGACTCTTCAAAATCATTGGCTGTCTTCCTCGTAGAAAGAACTGATCTTCTTCTCCGCCATCCTCTGCCCTTCAGAAGTCTTCAATTCCTTGTCGGATAGAGTCTTAACCAACTCAATAGTCAGGTCAGCATACTTCTGGGTATCTCCCTTAAAGAAGCCACTGTAATACTCTCTCAACTCCGCATTAACCTTTGTATAAAGAGATTCTTAGCTGTTCATAGTCAGAGGGAGCGCTTCTTCTTCGGTTGTCCTCAAGTGGTTTACCAAGTGGACATAAAGGGCCTCTTTGGCAGCGCTTCTAAAAATCTCATACTTGACATCAGCCTTTGTCAATCCCTGCAGTAATGTTCCATCAATAGATAAAACGATTATAACGCCTTCTTCATCGGCATTAGAAACCGCTTCCCGAGCCTTCTCCTCGATTTCCTCTGGCTTTAAGCCTGTGAAGTCCATTTGAAGGATGCGGAAACGCCTCTGCATAGACAGGGATATAGTATCAACCTTGGTCTCTCCATCCCCATCCACCTCAACTAAATAGAAGCCCTTCTCATGCCCGTACTCAGTATAATCAAATGTCTCTAGGCTCCCAGAGTAAAGGTCTCCAGCGAAAACTACAAAGTCAGGCGATAATTCCTTTGCCTTTGTAGTAAATTCCTCAAAGGCCTTTAAAAAATCCCCTGTTCTTTCAGCTAATCCATACTGCATGTAGCCTAGATGAGCATCCGATGCTTGAACAAACCTGAAAGCCTTCACGTTCCATCACTAATAGGAGTATTTTCAACTATCTTTTTCGTTTTTCCCTCAATTTATGTGAATTCAAATTGCAGGGTTGGATGTCGTTACCAACAAACAACAAGAATAACTGAGTTTTAAAGAAAAATATCCAAAAAATGATGCGCTTCATGAAGATTTGAGATGCTAATGTTTTCAGACATAAAGCTAAAAGGTAGAACTCAATACATCCTTAACAAGAAACTTGGTTGGCAATTCCTAGCTATCATGATAGCTGTCTGAAAGAAAAATCATACTACTTTACACTTTTACATGAAATTCCTGCCCTTAGCAACCTTTCCCTTCTTCTCTTTCTTGCTTACCATATTGTTCTTCTTGTCTTTACCCACGGTCAATCACCCTTTTGTAATTCGACGAAGATTTGTACGAAATCAGCATCCGCGCTTATATACGCTTCGGTTTGGTCAACTCCCATCCCAGAAGTTTAAGAGAAATACATTCACCAACAAATAATACTGGAATATTGGAAGTAAGGTTGAAGAAATAGAAGTCTTTCAAGTTGACTTTTGTAAAACTCATGCAAATATTGATTTTTAAAGCGAGTTCTCATTTTGGAGACATATAGTCTAGGCTAATATGCCTCAAGATACAGTGTTTAGAATAGTAGGAGTAGAGACTTTGGAGCAAAGATTCATTGCGACTATTGACCAAGGTACAACTGGAACTCGCTGTGCAATCTTCGACAATGACGGAAAGATAATTACCCTCAGTTATAGAGAGCATAAACAGATATATCCTAGGCTAGGTTGGGTGGAGCATGATCCTTCTGAAATATGGCAACAGACGAAAGGTGTCATCGAAGACGCGTTGCAGAACTCAAAGATTGAACCGCGTGAATTAGCTGCCTTGGCATTATGAACCAGAGGGAGACGACTGTTATCTGGAATAAACACTCTGGGAAGCCATATTGCAACGCGATTGTCTGGCAGTGTACACGCACACAAGAATTATGTCAAGAACTTAAAGATAGAATGCTGGGGTCTTCTATAAGAGCGAAGACTGGACTACATATCTCTACATATTTTTCAGGGCCAAAAATAAAGTGGATATTTGAAGAGATTCCAAATGTAAGAAAGGATGCAGAGGCTGGTAAAGCAGTCTTTGGCAATATTGACAGTTGGATCATTTGGAATTTGACTGGAGGATCCAAAAAGGGGCGGCATGTTACGGATTATACTAATGCCTCTAGGACTATGCTCATGGATTTGAGAAAACTCAGTTGGGACGAAGAAATCACAGCGGAACTCAGTATACCCTCTCAAATGCTACCTGAAATCCGCCCCTCCTCCGATAAAGATATTTCTGGATACACTTCGAGGGATGGACCTTTCAAGGCTAAAATACCGGTCTGTGGAGACGTAGGCGACCAGCAGGCTGCCCTGATTGGACAGACCTGCTTCAGAAGAGGAGAGGCTAAGAACACGTATGGAACAGGCTGCTTCACCTTAATGAATATAGGCAACGAACCCCTAATCTCTAAAAATGGCTTGATCACCACCTGCGCCTATGGTTTTGAAGAGAACAAGTGTACTTATGCCCTTGAAGGATCTGTAGCTATAGCTGGAGCTGCTATCCAATGGCTTAGAGATAATCTTGGCATAATCAAATCTGCCTCTGAAACTGAGGAAATGGCCAAATCTGTTGCAGGAGAAGGCTCGGGTGGCATATTCTTCGTTCCAGCATTCAACGGCCTGTTCGCTCCCTACTGGGATATGTACGCCAGAGGATGCATAGTGGGCATAACTAGATACACTAGAAAGGAACATCTTGTCCACGCTACTTTAGAAGCGATCTGCTACCAGACTAGAGATGTCTTAGAGGCTATGATAGGAGACTCGAAGATCAAAATCACCCAGTTGAGAGCAGATGGGGGTGCAGCAGTTAACAATTATCTAATGCAGCTGCAAGCCAATCTATCAGGATTAAGAGTAATCCGCCCCACGATTACAGAGACTACTTCTCTCGGCGCAGCTTACTCCGCAGGGCTAGCCTTAGGGTTCTGGAAGGACTTGGATGAGATAAGGCGTAATTGGCAAATAGATAGAGTTTTCACTCCAGAATGGCCCGAGGAGAAGCAGCAAAGAATGTACAGAGACTGGAAAAAAGCCGTTATGCGCAGTAAAAACTGGATCGAGGAGCAATCATAAAGCAAATAGGAGTCATGTTGAAAATGTGAAACTGCAGAGAATTCTGCTTCATCTTCTATTCAACCTAGCTTGTTTGGGAGTAGTATTTTTCTTCTGGTAACAAGAAGAGACTAACTGATAGGGATGATTTAGTTTTCTCTAATTCTTGCAGATGTTTCGGATAGTTACTCTATTGTGTATTCTCTTTGTTTTTCTATTACTGGAATTTCGCTACCAACACTTGCCATGAATTTGCCAAATAGCTCCTGATGGACACCGTGAATGGGAAATATGGTCTTTGGGCTTATTTCTTTAAGCGCTTCCTTCAGTTGCAGGGGCATGATATGGCCTGACACGTGGATATGATACTGAGGTAGACCGTAATACTCTAGCCAGTTAATCAGTCTGTCAAAGTCAATCTCCATCTCTTCGTCGAAGGGCTCAGAGGCAGATAGGATATAACAACTCTCAGGGACCGGTTTGATCTCCAGTAGTTCTTCAAAGTCGTAGAAAGAGCATACCATAATCACTTTGTTCTGCATTTTAGAAACTCTAGCAGCGTCAACTATGTTGCCAAGCTTAAGTGTTTCAGTCTCCCACTTATAGTACTTCTTCTTAGCCTTTTGGAAGATGAGGACACTCTCGCCTCTAAGATTTGGAATCTTAAGTTTCGAATCGCGACTTAATCTATCAAGAAGATAGGCCTGCCTCATAGTGACCGCCAGAAATCTATTATTCTCTAGAGCAACCCTATAGAATGACGCAAGTCTATCAATATCAGCTTTGCCAAAATCGACCAAGACTAGTCCAGGCGCCTGTTTTACGACTTTATCAACTTTTTTTCTGACTTCAGGTTCTGAAGAGATCTCCGCGCCGGTCATATTCGTACTCTCCGTGATTACGGCGAGAGGACTCGCCTCTTTTGCCTTCTCAATGAATTCTTCAGTCATCTCTGGCTTTGTTCCATGAAGCCTAAAATCACCTGTGTAAACTATGGCTCCAGACGAAGTATGGATGATGAAGCCGTAAGCCCCTGGGACACTATGGTCAACATGGATTGGCTCAACTTCAATGGAGTCAACCTGGATCTTATCTCCTGTTCTGAAAGTTCTAAATTGGATTTCCCTCATGTCAGATTCCAATCTACTCAGTTGGACTTCGCTTAGGGCTTTCAATATAGTAGCGGTGGTTTCTCCACAGTAGACTGGTATATCTCTTTTTAGGAAGGAAATGTAAGCTGAGTGGTCTGCGTGGGAATGAGATAGAAATACGGCGTCTAAGCTTCTCTCCGATTCATCAAACTTGTATACTCCATCAATTCGGGGAAGGATTCTAAACTCTAGGAGGCTCTTCTCATTTCTAGGGGATAAGAACGGGGTTGAATAATACTGCTTCTTAGCCATTAGAGACATGCCAAAGTCAAGGAATATACTCGTATCCTTATCCTTTAGGAAGATCTTGTTTCCGCCGATCTCATTTACCCCGCCATAGAATCTCAGAGAAGTCATCTTATATCAATCCTTCAAATGCTATCTTCGAATTTTAATAACTTACCTATCTTGTTCCAATATTTCACTCGTCCATTCACTCAAACCTAATATAAGTTTAGAATCTCTTTTCCCCACCTTTTTTAAAACTCTGGCTGCACTCTTTCTTCACGGTATGAATGTCTTCAAACGCATAAATATTGAACTACCATATTTTGCTTTGATAATCTCAATAGCGAATTTACTTGTAAGAAGAGATGGTTTAAAATGATAGATGAGTGCAGTGTTAAAGATGCTTTAGGTCCTCTGATCGAGGTGGACACTAGTAATCCGCCAGGGAAGAATTCTAGGAGAATAGCCAACATCCTCAGAGAGCAGCTTGCTTCTACAGGCTGTAAATTTAAACTGGTCCGATCTCCACTGGATAGATTTGAGGCGTTGTCCAAGGAAGTTGACGGAATCAGTGGTGAAAGAGTGAACTTGATTGCTACCCTGGATAGAGGTGAAGGGAAGACAATGATCTTCAACGCTCATGTAGATGTTGTCCCAGCTGTAGGTGAGTGGACCAAGCCTCCATTCAACTTGACAAAGGCAGGTGACGAATTGTTTGGTCGAGGTGTCTCCGATGATAAGGGTCCCCTTGCCATGTTTGTCTTGGTCATCAAGGAACTTGCTGAAACTCCTGGATGGAGGGGTAAGATCATCCTTGTAGCGACTGTTGATGAGGAGATAGGAGGTTACACTGGTCTTGGCTACCTTATGGATGGAGAGGTTATCAGTGGGGATTATTGCATTGTCGGCGACGGAGATATAGACTCCATCTCAAACGCGGCTAACGGTTGCTTAGTCTTCAAGCTTACTATCAAGGGAAAATCTGTTCATTCCAGCATGAATTGGCTTGGAGTAAACGCTGTGGATAAGGCTGCTAAACTGATTACAAGGCTTGAAGCATATAACAAGATCCTGAATACTCGAAAGTCAAAAGTTCAGACAAACTCTGAGAAAGGCGTGACATGCCTCACACCGAGTCTGACTGTGGGGCTGATTAGAGGTGGAACAAAAGTCAATATAGTTCCGGACAGCTGCAAGCTTGAAGTTGATAGACGTGTGATTCCCGAGGAAAATAAGCTTGAAGCAATAAAAGAGTTCAAGAAGATCTTGGAAGAACTTAAGAGGGCAGATAAGGACTTTAACTACGATCTTCATGTTGAAGGACTTCACAATTCCTTCTATGTTCGTGAAGATAACGAGCTTATCACGACAGCATGTAGAGTATATGAAGAAATAACTAAGAGGAAGGGAAGAATTCTGGGCACTCTTGGCTGTCTCGACACATCTTATGTGGCTAAACACGGCATTCCAGTCTTTACTTTTGGTGTTTCAAGGGTTGAAAGCAGTATTCACGGAATCGATGAGCACGCGAAGATTAAAGACCTAATAGACTTTGGCTACATCGTAAAAGAGACAACTCAACGGCTATTAAGATAAATATGATCTCGTCATATCTTTTCCTCATGCTGTTGGCTGATCAAATTGGATGATATTGACAGGAAGATTATAGAATTCCTTCAGAGGGACTCTCGCACCCCATATACTGATGTAGCTAAAGCCCTAAGTCTATCCGAGGGAACGGTTAGACGGAGGATTCAAAACCTGTTCCATTCAGGTATAATAAAGCGTTTCACAGTCGAAGTCTGGGAAGACAATCCTAAAGCATTAGTTCTAGTATCAACGATTCCTCCAACTCCTACATCTCAAATCGCAGAGAGAATCTTGAAGTTGGATGGTATAGAGTCCATTTTTGAGGTAGCTGGGCAAGACGACATAGCCGTTCTAGCTTCTGGAGATGACATCGCGTCTATTAATCAGTGTGTTGACAACATTCGAAGTATTGAGGGTGTACAAACTACCAATACCCTATTCGTTTTAAGAAAATGGAAGTGAAAAACAGGAGAGGATGGGGATCAAGTGAAAGAATGGATAAAACTAATTGGTGGTTGATGGTCTCTCTATTTTAGAAATTCTTAAATTTCTGTTTGAATTTAGGCTATGTTTTAGTTTCAAGTCGTGGCAACATTGATTGTATCCAGCGTTGTTATTAGTCGGAGTGCAGAGGTTCACTTGGAACGCTTCACCGATTACTTCAAAGGATTTGAGAGGGTGGACGCTGTTAGGGAGTTGTTTGGCGCCCAGACAGAGGAGGTTCTCGACAACTTGAAGATTGAATTTGGTTCCAGGCGGGGTTACATGGGCGTTAGTGATGATGATGGCCACCTTTTTGTGAGTGTTCCATATCTCAAAGAAGGCGATGAGCGGGACATTTATTTGGACGTGATTCACGAGCTTGTTCATGTGAAACAATTCAGAAATGGAATACACTTACGCGACAACAGATACCGATATACCAATAGGCCAACCGAAATCGAAGCCTACACTCATGCTGTTAAAGAGGCTAGACGGCTTAGTATGTCGGATAAAGAGATTTATGAATACCTTTGGATGGACAATATGAGTGAAGATGATGTTAAGGCATTGGCTGATGCCGTAAACGTGAGATATTAGTCTAATTGAAATCGTCATCTTACTAATTTTTAACTGATTGATCAGATAGCGAATATACTTTTTAAATTTTTTCGTAAATTAATTACGAAAAACATATAAGTAGCTAAATAAACTAAACGTAAATCGTAATAATTATCGCAAGAATTATCATGGAGGTTCATTGAAATGGTAGCAATTTTAGACTCAACATTCAGAGAAGGTGAATTACAGCCAGGCATATACTACTCGAAGGAAGCCAGAGTAAAAGTAGGAAGAGCTCTAGCCGAAGTTGGAACTCCGAGAATAGAATTCCCAATAATGTACCCGTCACGTGGAGGAAAAATTGAAGACATCAAGGCAGCGGTGGACGATATTCAAGGATGCTTCAGTAACTCCATTGCTGTCCTCCATGTTAGAGTCCTCAAAGAAGATGTAGAATTGGCGAGAGTATATGACGCTAAGGGCTGTTGCGCCTACATGGCTCCCACTGGACTGCACAGAAAGGGGAAGTTCCATGGTATGGAACAGCAGAAGGTTATTGACAACTTCGTTAGTGTACTTGACCTTATGAAGAAATACGGATTCTCATATAGGAGGGCAACAGTTGAAGATGCTTCGCGCTTTGCCTCACCAGAAGAGAGAACAAAAGAGGATACCATGAGCTTCCTCGCTCGTCTGCTGAAGGCGATTGAAGAAGCAGGTGCAACGATTGTGAGTATACCTGACACCAGTGGATTGCTTCCTCCCAGCCTTTCTGCACCATTTATCAAGAATGTTAGAAAACTGACTCGATTACCCTTAGCCTGTCATTTTCACAACGACTACGGCAATGCTTTGGGAAACGCTCTTCAAGCCTCGACGATGTCTGGGGTAGATGAAGTCAACGTGAGCATACTTGGTCTGGGAACTAGAAATGGGATTACGGATCATTACGAATTCGTAGCTAATATGGAAGACTTGTATGGCGTGAAAGTTGGAGAGAAGAGAGAGAAGATGAAGTGGCTCTACGATATCTTCACCCAAGAAACAGGAATATCTATTCCATGGAATCATCCTCTTTCACCCCAGTGCTTCATGGAAAAGGCTGGTACCCATCAGTCACAAGTTGTTCGGGATCCAAAGGGATACATCCCTCGAAAGAAACTTGAATATGATTTAGGCGGCGAAGTCCAATTTGAAGCAGGACAATTAATGAGTAAACAAGTAGTCAAGGCACTATTAGAAGGCTATGATGTTCGTCCAGAACTTGTTGAGGAAGTTACTAATGCGATTGCCGCAAGATCTGCCTTGAAGAGGAGGGAAGTGTCACCGTGGGAAGTAAAGGAGATAATTGAGTTTTCTAGTGGAATCAAAATCCCAATCGAGCAGGTTACCAAAAAGATAAGGGGTTCAGACCGGGTCTATATAATGCTAACGCTTGTTCCCCAGTTCCCCGTTTCAGAGCTTATCCGTGAAGTAGGAAGCTGGAAAGAGGTGGATCGTATCGACGAAGTCTACGGAGATATTGACCTCATTGTTCTAAGCCAAATAAAGAGCTTTGATGGAGAAGAGATAGTTGATAAAATAAGAAGCAGATTTAAAGGAGCAATAACTAAAACCATTACACTCCCCGTTGAGTAATACAAGTTCTACCCCTTGGAGTTTGAATAGAAAAATGAGTACTATCATCGAGAAGATTCTGAAAAAGAATGGAACGGTCTACAATAACCTTGCTGTCGTAAAAGTAGATAAAATAATGTCTCACGACACGACTACGCCCTTAGCCATTGAAGCCTTCGAGAAATTCTCAGATAAAACGATTCACAAGGATAAGATAGTAATTGTCTTCGATCACGTTGTACCCCCTTCATTCGTCGATGCAGCATTGAATCAAAAAATTATGAAGGAATTCTGTAAACGTTACAGTATAGAATTCTATGAAAGTCAAGGAATATGCCATACTTTGATGATTGAGAAAGGCTTCGTGCAACCATGGAAAGTGATAGTAGGCGGTGACTCTCACACCCTTGTCTATGGTGTAGCTGGAGCCATTGGCTTAGGAGTTGGCTCTACAGACATCGCAGCATGTTGGAGGACTGGCGAGACTTGGCTTGAAATACCTGAAACCATAAAAGTTGAAGTCAATGGTAAGTTAGCAGAGGGCACTTACTCAAAAGACATTGCCCTAGAATACGTTAAAGAACTGACTTTAAGTGGCGGTGAAGATAAGGCTATAGAGTTCTGCGGAGACACGCTAAGAGAAATGGATGTGTATGAGAAGATGCCTATCGGCTTGATGGCGACGGAATGCAGTGCAGTAACTCAAGTCTTCCAGGATGAGAAGAATAACCTCGTTTCTGACAAGAACGTGAAGTACGCAAAGGAATTGGAAATAGACGCTAGTACACTGGAGCCTCTGATAGCCTGTCCCCACTTCCCAGATAACGTTAAGCCAGTTGCTGAGGTGGAGCGAAAGGAAGTGAATCAAGTATTTATAGGAAGTTGCACTAACGGAACAATCCATGATCTTAGACTAGCCGCAAAAGTTCTGAAGAATAGAAAAACTAATCCTTACACGCGGACTCTTATATCACCTGCCACGCTGCCAATCTTCAAAACAGCCTTGAAAGAAGGACTGATAGACATATTTCTTGAAAGCGGAGCCATAGTCTGCACACCGCCTGGATGCGGACCCTGCATAGGAAGGCATAATGGGGTATTAAGCGACGGCGAAATCTGCGTTTCTACAAGTAATAGAAACTATCAAGGAAGAATGGGAAGTCCAAAAGCAGAAGTATATATAGCCTCTCCAGCTACGGCAGCAGCAACCGCGATAGAAGGAAGAATAACTGACCCTAGGAGGTTTCTATGATGGGCAGAGCATGGGTATTTGGAGATAAAATTAGTACAGACTACATCATTCCGGGGAGATTCAATATTACGAGTGACCCAAATGAATTGCGGAAACACATATTCCAATACGCAAGACCAGAATTCGCTGACAAAGTAAAACCTGGGGATGTAGTGATTGGTGGAAAAACCTTTGGCTGCGGCTCAAGCAGAGAACATGCAGCAATAGTCATGAGGGAATGCGGCATCTACTTGATTGCACAGTCCTATGGCTGGATCTTCAGGAGGAACTGCATAAACCTTGGAGTAGTCCCTATGGAGACGGCCGAGATATTAGATGTGTCTGACGGGGATAATGTTGAAATAGATATGGACAAATATCTGCTGGAGGACATAACCAAAGGGAAAACGTATAGTTTGAAGCCTCTTCCAAGCTTCATCCTAAACATCCACGAAGCCGGCGGCTTAATTGAATATTTGAATAAATATGGAACATACCTCAAATAGAGGCTTATCCTATTTTCTTTGACTCCCTTCTAATTAGATATAAAAAGAAGTTATCGGAAGAAGGGTTAGCGGTAGGCTGGAAGAGACTGCGTATTTACCTCTTATACATGTAGAGCGTGTGCGAATGGCCATAATTTTCTGTGAGTTCCTTTACTGTGGTCGCCTTCCATCCTGGCATCTCGAAGTCGTGGGATACAACTCTAGCTCCATTCTTTAGATAACGTTCTAGGTTGGGCTTTAACTTCTCATTCGCACTTGTTAACAAATACAACGTTACTACATTAGCTTCGCTGAGATCAACTTTTAACAAGTCTTCATGGATGATCTTGATTTTATCGTCAAGATGCAAGTCACGAATCTTTGCAGAGCAGTCTTTGAAACGTCCATCATCGAGTTCGACTCCGACAGCGGCTTTGGCACCGAACTCTTGAACGGCCATTAAAACTATTCTTGCATCTCCACATCCCAAATCATAGAGAGTTTCTCCTGGTTTTAACTCGGCGAGTTGAAGCATTGATCTAACAACTTCAGGAGGGCTTGGAACAAATGGTGCTAAAGACATTCATAATCACAAGTTAAAAAAAGGATAAGATATTACTTATTATAGTTTATCTTTTAGAATTTTCACTCTTTTCCCCTCATTGAATCAGGCAGATATATATCCTTGGAAAAAACGCTCTTCAATCTTATCTTATAAAAAAGATTATCAAATCGACTAGACAAATACTAAGTGAAGTTGGGGTGGAAAAATGTGGGAGACGAATTACTAATTGAAGATTTGGTTCATTCTTCAAATATTTTGTTGGACAAACCTTTTAACGTTCGCAAGGATACGATGAAGCTTCCAAATGGAAAGCTGATCAATAGACATGTGATAGAGCATCCCGGAGCGGTAGCCATAATCCCAATAATCAGCGATATGATTATTCTTGTACGCCAATTCCGCCAAGCAACTGGAAAAATACTACTTGAACTGCCCGCGGGAACATTAAAAAAGGGAGAAGAACCAGCTGAATGCGCAGCACGGGAACTCGAGGAAGAGACTGGCTACAAAGCGGGAAACTTAAGAAGACTGTTTCAGTGCTATCTTGCCCCCGGATACAGCACTGAAATTATTCAATTTTACCTGGCTACAAATCTTAAGAAAACTCGAAGTAAGCCTGAGGCAGATGAGTTCATAGAAGTCAAGCCAACTACTAAGAAGAAAATCCTGCAAATGATAGCCTCAAACGAAATAGAGGATGCAAAAACCATATGTGGCATACTCACGTTAGAACACTTCTACCTAGAACAAGAATAACTCGGTGATAGCCTTCACCCCTCAATACTTACGTAAGAAAATAGATTTCAGACGAATTGTTAGATATTATTCCTAAAAACTTCAATCGAATACGTGTATTCTAGTCAAGACATAAGCAGCATCTTAACCAGCATACTGTGTCATAATTGTCAACAATCCACCTTGCATTTCTTATTTAATCGTCACATTTAGTTAAGGCTCTCAGTTCTTATGAGAAGTCGAATTATTATCTCTATTCTACTATCTACTTTCATGTTATCATTTCAAACTCGAATTAAGTTCCTAATCCAAAGTACCTCTTAAAGACTTTGAAGATGTCTTCAGTCTTCTCCAGAACCATAACACCCTCCATACTTACCAGTTTTCTAGAGTTATCAGCGTCTTCCTTTCTTATCCTCAACTTCATCTCATGTCCGTCTGGAAGCCTTGTGATCGCCATTCCCTCTCTGTAGTCGGTAGGCATTATGTACACTGGAACGAAGGCTTTTAGGGCTTGAATAGTAGCGTTAGAGAGTAAAGTGTCCGCTATTCCAACAACAATTTTCGCGACAGTATTAGACGTTGCTGGGGCTATCAGCAGAAACTCGAACTCGCCACGTTGCAATGCCCCAACTAGGAAGGGCGAGTTCGAGTTAACTTCAACCGAAACTCTGTTAAAAGTCGTCTTTAAGTCGTCAGTCAACTTATAGTAGTTTGCAACTTGTTCCCCTGCCTTGGAAAGGTAAACCTTCATATCCACTTCGTCTTCATCGTACTGTCGTCGTATTTCCTTCATAACCTCGAAGGTCTCGACTAGCCTGTCTCCGCCGCCGGTGATGCCCCAGGCCATACTCTTCCTGCCCTTTTTCTCTGTCAACGTCCATACATCCGTTTCTTGTTTTCTTTTAAAATTCTAGACTTCAGCATTCTTCAGAAGGTCAGAGAATCTTTTCAAGGTCTTCCTCAAGCTTCTGAAACCTTCTTCGTCTCTTTTTGCATCCTCTAAGGTGTCCTTGGACCAGAAGGTTGCTCCCAAGTTGGCTCCGAAGGGACCGCCACTGACGGGAATCACACCGTTTAAGACGTAAAATGTAGTGATCTGTTGAATCGCCAGTTCTTGTCCGCCGATTCTATCTCCGCCAACCGCTATAGCCATGCCTATCTTGTGTTTGAAGGTCTCAGGATCTGATGCGTTTAAGGCTCTGCATCTATCCATCACCGTCTTCAGCTGCGCAGTTACTCCACCATTGTAGACGGGGGTTGCCATTATGATTCCTTTTGCCTTTTTTAGAAGAGAGTAGAGATGTTGTATATCGTCCTTGATTATGCACTCATAGTTTTTTATACAATAGTCACAGTGACTACAGAATCTGATGTCTTTTCCTCTGACGGTGAAGAATTCTGTCTTAAAGCCCGCCTTTTCAAGTGTGTTCAAGGCTTCTCTAAGAACGTACTCGGTTGCTTTTTGCCTGGGGCTTCCGCATATGCCTAGTATCATAACAATCCATTAACTGTATAGGCATATTGTCTCATAAGATTTCTTAATAAAAATATTAGAAAAAAGAGTTGTCTGAATAAACCAATGTGCTTGAACGATTATGGTCTAATCTCTTTGGCTATTCGCCTTCCCATCTCTGAACACTTGGCAGGTGAAACACCAGCGGGAGCTATATCGTATGTCAGAACTTTTCCCTCGCTAAGAACAGTATTGACCGCATCATCGATTTTCTTAGCTGCTTCTGGAAAATCCAGCCATTCAAGCATCATCTTTGAAGCCAATATCATTGCCAACGGATTGACTTTGTCTAAGCCAGTATACTTTGGCGCAGAACCATGAACAGGCTCAAACATCCCATAATTATCCCCGATATTCGCACCTGGAGCAACACCAAGTCCGCCAACAACTTCAGCGGCTTCATCAGATAGGATATCACCGAAGAGGTTAGTCGCTACTACTACATCATAGTATTCCGGTCTCTTAATGAGATTCATAGCTGCAGCATCTACGTGCATGTCATCTACAGAGACTTCAGGGAATTCTTTTGCGATTTTTTGAACAGAATCTTTGAATATTCCATCGGTGATCTTCAGTATGTTCCCTTTATGTACGTAAGTCAGATGTTTCTTCCGCTTCATGGCAAGGTTTAAGGCAAACCTTGCGATACGCTCAGAACCATCCCTAGTAATCAATCGAACTGCTATTGCTGAATCTTTTCCAGTCATGAATTCTATTCCAGAATACAAGCCCTCTGTGTTTTCTCTCACAATAGTCATGTCAACATCTGGTTTTAATGACGGAATTGACGGAAGAGTCTTGATAGGTCTTACATTAGCATATAGGTCAAAGATAGTTCTTATCTGAACTACAGCGCTTCTAGGAGAACCCGGCTCCTCAGGTGTAGTTACAGGGCCTTTTAGACAGCAATCAGAGCTTTTAAGAATCTTAATAGTCTCCTCAGGGAGGTTCGTGCCATAGGTTGGTATACAATGAAGTCCAGCTTCCGCGAAAGTATATTCTAACTTGAGTCCCTTTACTGCGTCTTGGACAGCATCTAGGACAGGTAGAGTCGCATTGACAACATCAGGTCCTATACCATCGCCTTTGATAACAGCAACTTTAATTGTTCTAAATCTATTGATTGACATCTATCTTTCCTCTTTGTTGCTAAGACAAAAGGTTCTTCAGTTTAAATATGTATCGCGCGCTATGCATAAAGGCTTAGTTAGAAGTAGGATTCTTCTATTATCCTAATGGCTTCTTCATTCTCAGCTGAACTGTATTCTTCCAGAGGCTGCTTGTTCAGAGCTATGAAGACAGGTCCCCATTTGAAAGGACCTAGAAGTTTTTCTGCCTCTTCTTTGAAGCCAACAATATACAACGCTGCTGCCATAGCTTCTGCAGAGGTTAATTTTGCAGCTTTACCGTAGTTAACTGGATTAGCCGCGAGAACGATTGGAAGTCTCCTTTGAATTCCATGGATTCTTTTGGTGAACATTTCCTTAGCCTTCTCCCAAGAACAGTCGATGGCTACTAGGCCTCCTCGAATCAATAGTTGCCTATCACCTGGATATAGAGCATCTTTGGCATACGGATTCAGTACTACCACACTCCTTGGCAGCCACGAAGCGCGGAGGACAGATTTGACGAGTCCCAAGTGGCTAAGCCTGTTGGAAGTACACTTCTTAGGATCATCCTGCTTCATCATATAGACGAATAGTCTCAGCATATTCCTTTCTTCTAATCGCTTCATTCCCTCGTCAACCGATAATCATTAGAATGTCTTCCAGATACTTAACTATCTGCTACACAAGCGAGGGTGAGATCATGCCATTAGTGCTCAATGTAATCGGAATTGGTAGAAAGAGCGGAAAGACCAACCTGATAGAGACTCTGACAAGGAGACTGATTGAAAAGAGGTATAGCGTCTCCACGGTTAAGCACATTTCAGAGGGAAGCTTCGATACTTCTCAGAAGGACACTTGGAAGCATCTGGAAGCAGGAGCAGGAGAAGTGATAGCGTTAACCTCAAAAGAAATAGTCTCAATAAAGAGAGTCAGCGAGCCATTACTGGAAATGGCTGTTAAAGAGATAAGTGAAGACAGCGATCTCATTCTCGTTGAAGGCTTCAAGAAGACGAGTTATCCGAAGGTAATTGCTGCTCAAACCCTTGAAGACGTGAAAGAGTTATTGAAGACCGTCAAAGAAGTATTCGCTATTTCCGGGCCAGTATCTTCAACTATTACTCTAAAATCATTCGATGGCATTCCTATCCTAGAGCCAAAAGAACTCACCTCCAAAATAGAGGGAATGATCCTCGAAGAAATGGTAAAAAGGCTGCCTGGTTTGAACTGTAGAAAGTGCGGCTACAATTCCTGCGATGATCTAGCTCAGGCAATTCTTAGACGAGGAACATCAATAGATAGCTGCAAGTCTCTGTTAATAGAGGATATGATTCTCACCGTAGATGGCAAACGCGTGATGCTGAGTGAGTTTCCAAGAGGCTTCATCAGGAATGTTGTCCTAGGCATGATTAATAGTCTCAAGGGATTTGATAAGGAAAAAATCAGGGAAATCTCTTTGTCGATAAAACTGTGAATGACCATACTCGAAGCTTATTCTTAGACCCATGATATAGTTTGAGAGGGGCACTGCTTTATGACATAATTAATTGTTTCTTCATCCTTCCCTCTAGAATCTACAACATATGCCTTACCTTCCTTATTCCTTTTAAAAACAAGCGGTACTATGGTTACACAGGCTTCATTTCCGATACATAAAGTCTGATCAACCTTAGGTTTACGCATCTTCCATCAAATAATTGAAAAGTAAAAATTATATTTAATAATGTTTGTCTTCGCTGGAAACATTACATCTAAAAAAGAAGTAAGACTAATTCAGCTAGAATTTCCATTAATAAATAGTTTAAAAAATAAAAAAGGGATTATTAGAAATCACTGGTCTTTTTTACTCGTTTTTCTTTCAATTGGGCGGCAGAATGTATCCTCCTTGGTAGAGGACAGTTATTGTAGCGTCTTTTCCTTTCTCTTTAAACGCTTTAGCAAGCGCATCATCGAAGGAGCTGGTCACGTAGTTCATTCCCGCAGCCTTTAGGAACTCCTTGTTTTCGTGATCTGTAACTAGGAAGTTCTCCTTGAGTTCCAAAGCTTTTTTGACTTGCCATGCACACGCGGTATCCCGTAGATTAACGCCCTTTTCCATATCTCCGCAAACGTTCCAAGCCATTTGCTCAGTACTCAACCTCATAAGGGCTGGCGTGAAAGTCTGGTGTCCTGTAGGTGCTTGCCATCCACCCTCACCCGATATAACTTGGATTACGATACCATCGTCCTTTGTCGCTTGATCCGACATGAAAGGCGCGTACCAGAAACAACCATTAATGTACTTTCCTCTGTCACCGCTCAAGTATATGCAAATATCTGTCTTCTCTTGAATTCTGGTTCCATAGATCTTATCTGCCAGCTTCACTCCTTCCCTATACTCCTTTCTAAAATCTCCAGCGTAAATGTCGTAGAGATCTCCAGCTGGGCGGCCTGTCACGGTATCGATTTTGAAGTCCAATCCTGCGAGGGCAGCAGCGTCTTCTATATCCCGTCTCACTTCGTTCTTCTCATCGTTCCCGAAGGCTCCGGTCTGCCATTCGTCATGGTACTTCTTATTCTTCTGGTTCATAACTCTTCTATGCATTGAGCCAATTGTCGCTCTAGCGCAGACACCTGGTAGAATAATCTTTCCACCACCACAGTGACCAGCTGAATGATGAGGACTTAACTCTCCAAAACCGATCTTAACATCCGCTTCCGCTACAGCCTTATTTACCCATACAGGCGTTGCTTGACTGGTGTAACCTATGAAAGCATGAGTATCTCTCTTATCAGAGTCATGAAGAACGAGTTTGTGTTTACCATATAAGGGGCCGTAAAGCTTCTTGACAAGTGGATTCTCTACCTGCTCTTCTTCTGTCTGATGTGTTCCTGGAGCGTTGATGAGCGTAATATTCTCATCTTTTACTCCTTCTTTCTTGAGTAAGTCAACAACTACAGGAGCTAAAATCCATGTAAAGGGTGATCGCCCATATTCTGAAGATATCAGGGCTACCTTGTCACCCCTCTTCACTATGTCAGTTAGCTTCTTTCCTCCGATAGGGTTTTCCAGTAGCTTCTTCAACTTCTCTTCTGGCTTATCCAGCTTCGGTGCCGTATGAGGAACTATCACGTTTACAACATTTGCTTCAGGCAGCTTGATCAGCATTTCATGTCCAGCGTAAGTCGTCTTAAACTCTTTGTCCATTTAGACTACCTCTTTGTTTTTTCTAATATTCTATTTTACGATATAGTTTAGAACTTTTAAGCCTTTTGGGATTAACACAGAAACCGTTTCATACATTTTATTGTTAATAGCAAACTCGGAACTTTCCATTTAAATACGGTCTACACTATGGATTATTATTTTTTAACTACATCTTATGAAGAGCATAATCACACTTCATTGATTCATTGTCTTCTTTTACCGTTAAGCTTGCCAATCGCCATATCAAATAGCTTCTTGAATAAATCGTCCTTCATAAGTGGACCTAAGCCTATCCCCGTACATTCTTCAGTGACATTAAATGAGAAAATTCCATTTCCTCTCTTTTCAAGCCAGAATGGATAGAACCTGCAGATAAGAGGGCGAATAGTGTAAATCTGGCATTCGTTTCCTTTTAGAAAGATGCAGTTTCCTTCTGAGTCTTTCTTCATCTCGAAGGTGAACGGCTGAAGACCTGTTTTTCTACAAAGGTTCTCTATTTGAAATCCTAGCGTTCGTGCTATCTGTTTTGCTTCTAAGGGAAGTAGAAGGATTTTCCTCTCTCTGTAAGAAGCATCTCTACAGCATTTAGCACATCGCTTGCATTCCCAAAGGATTCCTTTTGGGAAATCAAAGTACTTCCCTTTCAAGCTCATTCGCCATTAGTTTAGGTAATCTCCATAGACTTCATTGGAGATAATGAAAGTACGAAATTAATTTTTTATTCAATGCTGAGAATATCTGTTACCTGAAAAAAGAGTGGAAACATCTCTATCTACATTTTAGTGCTGCGGGATTTACTATCCAGTGAGGTTTCTCACCCTTGATAAATTTAGTGATATTAGCTATTCCGTTCTGCCATGTACTGTTGAAAGCTTCTTTCGTCGACGAGGCAATATGTGATGTCAAAATGATGTTATCGAGCTTGCACAAGTTACTACGGGGACTAAGAGGTTCCTCTTCGAAGACATCAAGACCAGCACCGAAGAATACCCGTTGTTCCAAGGCCGATAATAAAGCTACTTCGTCTATTATCTTTCCTCTGGCAGTGTTTACAAGAATGGTTGAAGTTTTCAGAAGTCTGAATTGTTTCTCGCCCAAGAGGTGGTAAGTCTGCCCGTTTAGAGGGCAGTTCACCGAAATCACATCTGACTCTTGAAGCAGCCTTTCTAGGCTCACAAGCTCCGCTCCATAAAGCTGCGCCCTCGATTGTAGCAGATACGGATCGTAGGCTAAAACCTTCATCCCAAACGCCAATTTTCCCTTTAAGGCAACTCTTCCTCCAATGTCTCCCAGCCCGATTATACCCAAAGTCTTGCCGTAAACTTCAACTCCAAACCTGTTCTCCCTCAACCAGCCTCCATCCCTCATAACTCTATCTGATCTTCCAACATGCTTTGATACTGCCAAGATCAGCGCCCAAGTATGCTGCGCTACAGATTCTGCCATAACCTCTCCGATATTACATACAATGATATTGTTAGCAGTACAAGCTTGAATGTCTATGTTATCGTAGCCGATGCTGAATGTCTGGATCATGCGAAGTTCCTTAGCATTCTCTAGGAATTCTCGGTAGCGTTGTAGCCCAATCCTTGGGCTTGAGACTACGTATGCGTCTCCACTGAGTTTAAACCATTCCTCCTCGCTTGGGACGGGGGATGTGTTGACATTCGCTATGTCCCTTAGAGAGTTGAGTTGGATTTCTGCTTCTCTAATAACCTCTACAAGGCCTTTTTCAGTTGGCCAAGGCAATATAACCTTCTTTTTCATCGTATCACCTTCTCTTAAAACCGAACCTGAATAATCTTCTTATTTAGATATGCTTAAGATTTGCCTAGGTCTTGAAGCGTTGGTACTTGATGAGATGAAAGAAGAAGATTAATGAAATCAGATTTCCCCTTTTACCTCGATGAATCCTGCCTTTTCCTTCAATGTTTCATAGGTGGCATAAGCTATGGTTCTTAATGTGTTGATGTTTTCTTCGAGGGTCTTCTTCTGGATTCCACTAATCTGGTTTTCATAGGAATCTTTTATGAGGATGACAAAGAGTGTATCTTCGTTTCGGCTTGCTGCCTGATATGAGTGATGGTTCCAATCACTTCCTTTAAAGACGATGTTTTCTTTACTTGGAAAGGCGACTTCCAAGGTTTGTCTCAAAGTATTTCTCTCTGCATCCTTTAGGTGCCAATAGCAGACAACTTCTAGAAACTTGACCTTAGGATGGCTTTGTAGAATTTTTTCTATCCTTTCAACGTATTCAGCCGCAGCAACTCTCCCTGCTTTTGGTATTCTTCCAGCGGATATTTCCTTCATCTTCTTCTTGTATATCTCAACTTCCGGTTGCGTGACGAAGTTGATATTCTTATAATAGGCAAAGATAGCTACGAAGATCTGTGAGAAGTACATATTAAGCATGGCTTCTACAAGAATGTTCGAAGAGGCTCTATCAAACCTTATTGCTTCAAACCCTTCCGGTGAAGATTTAGCGACTACAACTGTCTTTGGATTAAAACCGGAGATTTTTGAACCCAGCGACTCTTGGAAGAGTTGGGTAATCCAGGTCTCCAAGGCTTGACTGAGTTTTTCCTCTGCTACGACGGCGAAATATTGGGTATCCGTTTTCGCGAGTTGGTAAGCCTTTTCAACCGGCTTTAAGATGAGTTCCTTTATTAGTTTGACGTACTTATTCCAGAGGACTTTAACTTCGTTTATGTCGCTATTGAGGAGTAATAATAAGGGTATAAGAAAGATTAGGGTGTGTGGGGCGGTGAATCTACCTCCAATGTCAGTGCCTCCATCTAATTGAATAGGGAGAATTTCTATATCCTCCCAGCCGGCCTTTCTTATCTTTTGTTCGCCTTGTGGTACATCAGTTAACCAGAGGAAATGACTCCTATAGTCAATATTCTCCGCTTGAAATTTCTCCTTAAAGGTGTTAAGAATGTCTTGCGTTTCTTTGGTAGTGCCTGATTTGGAGATGCCGACTACCACCGTTTTTGACAAGTTGTCGACTGATGATAAGACTTCTTTTAGTGCAGCTGGATCGAGACTGTCGATAGTGTAGATTCTATTTGCACCCTTATTAGAAACTATCTGAACCAGAGCTTTTATTGTATTGATTGAGCCACCCATACCTGAGAAGACAAAGTTGGTCTTTCCTTTTATCGTCTCTAAGTCTAGAAACTGGCTCAGCCTTTCCTCAACGTTCTGCAATGTTGGGGGAGATACCCAGCCTAGGCGAGCGCTTCCATCTTCAAAACCCAGTTCTCGATAATTATTTTCTTTTGCTATCAGATCTTTAGTCTGCTTTCCAGCAGCTTGAATAAGCTGTGAAAGCTCTCTCTCGGGTGATACGCCCAATAGGGTTTTTCCGATATAACGTATGGACTCTTGTTTTTTCAATTCTGTAACCTCCGTGTAGAGTCGAGCGACGTTTTCTGTGCCTGAAAGTCTTACGCAAAGCCAGTTCCCCGAGTTGAAGATTACTTTTATGCCGTCCAAAGTGATTATAGCTTTTATCTTCTCTGTTGGGTTTATGGTCTTGACACTCTTTGCGATGGATGTTTCTTCCAGGCTTCTATTCTTAATTTGTTCTTCTTTCGCTTGTTGGATAAGAATGTTTGCTTCGTTCTTCAATTCATTTGTAAGAACGATATTATCTCTGTTGTAGAAGAAGCATTTGCCAATTGCTTTCTCAACATTCTCTTTGTATGATATAAGGCTCTTTCTTGTCGAGGCAATAATCCAGAGACACATAGTTCCTATAGCGATGCCATCGTCCCAGGACTTCATGAACGGGCTTATGCCTACATGAGCAGATTCTTCTCCGGCAATGAGGAACCTTTTTCCTTCCCCGACCGTCTTTTCGACGAACCATTTGAAGCCAACGGGGGTCTCGACCAATTCTAATCCCAGATGCTCTGCGACGGCATCAACAAAATTGCTTGTAACCACGGTTTTTCCGATAACTCCTATAAGCTTCTTTTGTGCTAAGAAATAAGCTAGTAAAGCGATTATCTCGTTCCCAGAGATTTCTCTGCCTTTGAAGTCGATTATTCCAAATCTGTCTCCATCTCCGTCGGTTGCCAGCCCTAATGTATTTGAATTTCTGGTTACAAGTCTAGTTAACTCCCTTATGCTTTCAGGCTCTGTAGGGTTAGGTGCTCCGTTTACATGTGTGAATTTATGATCTACATTGTTTACATGAATGATTTCGACGAAGGTTCTTCCAGCTTCTTTCTCAAGAAGTCTGTAAATCGCCTCCAAATACTTGACAGCCGTTCCTTGCATAGGATCTAAAACAAGCTTAAAGTCTGGGTGAGATTTCACATAATCTACAATAGTTTTCCAAGCTTTGAGATGTCTTAAAGTTGGAATGAGATAGTTTCTGGCATACCTGTCTATAGCTTCTTTCAAAGAGACTTCTTGGATCCAACCTTTTGCTCTAGCAGATTCATAATGAATCTTTTTAAAAATGGCAGTCTCATTAGCGTATTTGGAGATTCGATCTGTGGTTTCTTTATCAGCTGCTCCACCATGATGTGGTGAAAATTTGAATCCGTCATCAGTGAACCTGTTATGAGAAGCAGTAAGATTAATCACGCCCGCAGCTTCCTCGGAGGAATTTACGAGATATGCGAGGACAGGCGTAGGTGTCGGCTCCTCAAGGATTATTCTCACAGGGATACTGTTTGCTGCTAGAATAGAAGCAACTTCTTTAGCGAATTCGCGATTTCCTTTTCTAGGGTCAAAGCCAATGAGGATGAAACCTTCCTTTAAATGTCGATTATAGTATTCTGCTACACCCTGAGTGGCACGTTGAACATTGGCCATTATAAAATCTTGGCCTAATTTTCCCCGCCAACCACTGGTGCCAAAAACTATCTTATAGCCTATAGTGCAGGGTCTGTCTATTACTCCTGCTTCCTCTCTAGAACTCTCTGGCTTCTTTTTGACTTTAGCCACTAGATCACCATTTATGATTCTCTCGCCAACCCTATAAATTCCTCGCTATCGCTGTAGCTCCCCAATGCTTCTAAAAATTCCTGAAGATTCAGAATAATTCTTTTTTTATGTCAATTTTGTATATCTTATCTCATTAAAAGACAAATGCTTAAATCAGTATTCTGTACTGTTAGTAAATCGACTATTATGAATGAAGTTAATTCCACTGAGAAAGTAACAAAAATATCTATTGAAAATTCTTCGGATTTTAGATTTCAAGCAGCATATTTAGCTTATTCTAAAGCTTGGAATGAGAATACAGATGAAGAACAAAGACTTGAATTGAATAAGATTATGCAAACACTTGCTGCGAACAGAGAAGACTACTCGACATTCTATGATCGAATAAATCAGTTTGTAAGAAGCGTACCGAGCGATTATTCAGGTAGAGGCAGTTTCAAAGCACAGAATAAGAGAGCTTGGAGAAGAAGCGAGGCAAAAGAGAATAGAATTTCTCGGCACAGGAAATAAGATCCAAATCATATAAGATAGATTTTTTTATTTCATTTATTTAATTCCGATAAGTCTAGATGGGTATTGACTATTTTTAGGTGATTATTGTGAAGAAATCGTTGGGTGCAAGGACGATAGCTGTTCCGACTCCTGCTTGGTCAATAGGAACCTACGATAAGAATGGAAGACCGAACGTGATGACAGCGGCTTGGGCGGGAATCTGCTGTTCTAAGCCTCCCTGTGTCTACGTTTCATTAAGAAAAGCCACATACACATATGGTAATCTTATGGAGCGAAAGGCTTTCACCGTAAGCATAGCTTCAGAGGATAACGTTGAGGAAGTGGATTACTTCGGACTTGTTTCAGGCAGGGATGTGGACAAGTTTGCTGTTACCAGGCTTACTCCAGTAAAGAGCGAATTAGTCGACGCTCCATATGTTGGAGAGTTTCCTTTAATTCTTGAGTGCAGAGTAATCCACATAATTGAGATTGGATTTCACACTGAGTTCATCGGTGAGATCATGGATGTCAAAGGCGACTCATCAGTCCTCGATGACAATGGGATTCCAGACATTGGAAAGGTCAGACCGATAGTATTCAGTCCAGGCTCAAGAGTCTATCACAAGATTGGCCAATTTCTAGGAGAAGCCTTCTCTATAGGAAAGAGAGACGAAAAAGGAGAATAAAAAAGAAATAGTAAATATTTGATCAGTCTCTTTTTATGCTGATGAGTCTTTTTGATTACAGACTCTATTATTCAGGGTTATTTTGTCCATATTTTTCGTAGTGTATGATTTCTTCCAGAGCCTTTCTGACTTTAGGTCGTGGGTTCTCGTCTTGATAACCAAGAAGGAAGAGGGAGACAACTCGCAGATTCTCAGGAACTCCTAGGAGGTTCTTAACCTTATCTTCTTGATAGGCTCCAATCCAGCAGCTGCTCACTCCCAACTCCCACGCAGTTAATGCCATATTTTCAATGGCTATCGGAAGATCAATGAGATAGCCCTCAAAGGGTCCTACTGGTCTGCATGCTTTTGGGTCACCAAGGCATATAATGACTGCCGCTGCTTGACCAACGTGGCTTTGAGGCGGACTATTTGGCCAGTGAGCGACATCCATTAACTTCTCCTTTGTCTTCCTATCCAATACAACTATGAACTGCCACGGCTGCCTATTTGCAGCCGACTGAGCGAGTCTGGCAGCTTCCAGTATCTTCAGCAAATCGTTTTTAAGAATTGGCTTATCCTTGTATTTCCTTATACTTCCTCTTGTCTTTATAATGTCTAAAACACTCAAAGGTAACACCGAGATTTAATGTGTTGGGATCGCAATTAAATTTTTCCACAACCATGATTTATACAGAACTAGGAAATGATTGAATACTCGGAGTAACTAAGCAAGTAACCTACCTTATCAAGAAGATTCGGGAAGCCAAAACCAGAAGGCAAGATTTTTCGGATTTGGCAAGAAATAAATATTATACTCCTAAGGTAATAATAGCAGAGTGTTGAATTTGAAAGCACAGATTGTTCTAACGCCTTCAGAGTCAAAGAGGCTTATTGCGAAAGCTGTTTCCCAGATGGAGCGCGTCAAAAATGCAATGCAAAAGGGTATCGTAGTAATCTGCCGAGGAAGCACAAACGCCTTTTTAACAGAAGAATTAACCGGACAGAAAATGAATAAACGCAACTTCGCACTGGGGTACATCGGGCCTAAGGGATTGATTGTCAACTTGAACAATCTAAAAGATATTGTTCTGATTGATGGCAAACCAAATACCGATTTAGCTTTAGCCGATGTTGTTAAAGATTTGAGAACAGGGGACGTCGTTATAAAGGGCGCAAACGCTATCGGACCTGATGGTATTCCCGGGGTCCTCTTATCCAGAAGGAGACCTGACACTTTCGGCGGAACATTAGGCGCGTTTCAGACAGCAGCTATGGCCAGAGGAGTAGAGATAATTATCCCTGTAGGCTTAGAGAAGTCCATTCCAGTCTCAGTATTAATCGGATCGAAGGAAATATCGTCTTCTAAAGTTGAGTATGCGACAGGTATAGCCTGTGGGCTGGTTCCCGTATTTGGCACTGTTGTTACCGAGGTTGAGGCGATGCGCATTCTATCGGGAGTGGAAGTCATTCCGATAGGTGCAGGAGGTGTCGGAGGAGCTGAAGGCAGTGTAGTATTGCTCCTTAAGGGTACTAATTCAGAGGTCAAGCAAGCTATAAGAATCATCGAAGAGATAAGAGGCGAACCACAATTACCAGAACCCAGATAACTTCCACATAGTACTCTAGTTACCTAAAACTTGTGTTTGAAGACTTCGGATTTGCCTTGTTTGCCAGCTTAATTGGCAGTTAAGACATCAGCGGAGTGAAAGTTTGTCTCAATCTAAGGGCGCTAAGCTTTTTTATGGTTATTGGGTACTCTTAGCCGGGCTTCTTCTCCTCTTTATCATGTCAGGAGTTGGCTTCTACGCTTTCGGAGTCTTCTTCAAGCCTATCCAGCAGGAATTCGGCTGGGGAAGAGGAGTAACATCAGTAGCTTTTACCATGTTTTATCTAGTTCAAGCCATATCGTCGCCTTTCATAGGCAAGTTCACAGACCGTTTTGGACCTAAGAGAATCATAACAATAGGCGGCCTCATGCTAGGGTTAGGTCTTGCTATTCTCAGCTTAACCACAGACCTTCCACACTTCTATATTGGATATGCAGTTGCAGGTTTAGGATGTTCATCTGTAGGTTTGATTCCTGTGAGCTTCATCATTTCCAGTTGGTTCATGAAAGGAAGAGGAACAGCTTTAGGGGTAGCCTCCTCGGGGATGGGCTTAGGAGGACTTGTGTTACCACCCATCATTAATCTATACTTAATTCCTAACTTGGGATGGAGGATGGCTTATCAGATCTTGGCTGTATCAAGCCTCCTTTCCATCATAGTAATTGCACAGATCGTGATAAAGAGAAATCCACAGGACGCATCCCATCCTGAAAGTGTAAAATCGACAGATAAGTCGATCTCCTCTTTACGCTCCAAGGAGTGGCGACTGAACTCGGCTTTGAAGACGCCGACTTTCTGGCTCATCCTAAGCGCATTCGTCATGTTCCAAATGGCTCAAGTCGGTACTATTCAACACCTCGTAAACCATCTTACGGACATACTTTTCCCCGTTGATGTGGCAACCTTCATCCTCAGCGCGGTCAGTCTTATGAGTGCTGGGGGCAAGTTGCTCTTCGGCTATATCAGTGATAGGTTTGACGCAAAGTTTGGGGCTACGCTGAGCTTCCTTTTCGGATTTGTAGCTACCGTCGTGCTAATCATTATGACTCCCGAGTCCTCATTGATCCTAATAGGCCTATACGTCTTGAGTATGGGTCTTACAATAGGTGGATGGGCACCTCTCACATCAGTACTGATAAGCAGAAGCTTCGGGCTGTCCCACTACGGTGCTATTTTCGGCGTATTCTCCTCCTTCCAGAATGTAAGCACTGGTATAAGCCCAACATTCTTCGGCTATGTATATGACTCTACACATCAATATCTTTGGGCTTATATAGCATCTTTGATTCTGTATTCCACTGCTTCCATCCTAATTCTAGCTCTACCTCGGCCAAAACTATCTTCAGCTTCTTCTTCCAAATCGGATATAAATTCCTCCTAGTGCGAACTGATTGATAGAGCATGTTGCTGACTACAATATTGCAAATCTTCGTTCCTAACTAAAAATGGCTAGAACCCATATCCTCTTCTCACAAGCCACACTTTGCTTTATTTAGATTAGATAAATTGCCAATAATTTGATAGACTACTCTTGAAATCGAGTTCTCTTAAAGAAAAGACTCCAGACGATCGATATGATGCTTATTATGATTAAGATGGGTGAAGTGATGAAGGTAAAACCGTCTCTCCGATAAACGTAGAGTATTATCCATGGAATCCTCCCCAAATCAGGCATCCTCTGTATCAGCATGGGTGTGATGAATAAAAGAAGGCCTAGTACCACTAGAATAACTCCGATGACTTGGAAGTTGAAAAAGTCTAATTCCATATTTCATCTTCCTAGCAGTATTCTAGATAAGTCTAACCGAAATTCAATTATGTGCTCTCTGATTTTGTGTGCCTTGGTTCATTGTTAGATTTACTGCTGCTCCAGTTTCACTTGCTAAGTAGAGGTGCTGTGTTAGAAGCGAAATAGTCAATATGGTAGGATGCTTTGAGCTGATCTCCTATCAGCCACGCCTGAACGAGCCTCTATCCTCAATCGATGTTAAGATCGAAAGAATGATTCCTTGGAATTAAATGTTTAGTGGTTGAGTGCGCGTATGAATTCCAAAAGCTTCGAGGTGGGGATTCTAGCGCCGCTTGATTTTCTGTGGCCGCCACCTGTGCCGCTGAATTTCTTAGCCAGTTTAGCTGCCTTCTTTCCCAGGTCTGTCTTCAAGTTGGCTGCGCCTCTAATAGATAGGTCTGTTATCTGCTTCTGTTTGTTATTATCATAGCCGACACCTATTTCAGCGCCGCAAACTTCTATGAGGAGGTTAGCAATAGTTCCAAGAGAGTCACCTTGAGCCTCGGCATAGCATAGATTTCCGATTCTCTTACTTCTTTCTGGTAGTTCCCTCCTCATCGTTGCAACCCTCTCTGCCTGCTCAAGGGCTAACTTCATCACGTCAGGTATCTGATGAGGATATTCAAGTCTGGACAGTTTAGGCACCAGCTTCTTCTTATAGTCTATGCTTGCCTTCTCAATGGCATATGTGAGCATCATAGTCTCAAATAGAACAAAGTCCCGATCATATTCGCGGAGTAGTTTCTTGGCTAAGGGGCCATTCTCTAACCTGTCAGAGACAGCCGCGTAAGCGGCTAGAAGCCCAGCTCCCCGAGGGAAATCTCTTTCAAAAAGGTTGTAGGTTAGGACTCCCGCGCAGTCCAGTCGACCGTGAACTACTTTTACGCCTATCTTCTGGATGGCTTTTAAAACCGCTAAGTCAATTGGATGATGGTCTATGTAAATTAGTTCTGCGAATTGTCTTATTCGCTCAAATTCTTTGATCATTGTTTCGTTTATTCCAAGGTCACATACATAGACGCTACTGTAAGATGTGCGGATACTCCTTAGACAATCGTTAAGGTTGCCGTAGCTTGCCAAGAGAAAGTGAGACTTTGTAACATGTTTTATTAGAGCAGCGCTTACACAGCCATCTACATCCTTGATGTGAGACACACACATGATCTTCGGGTTTGCTTCATCAAGTCCGCTCATATCTTGTTCACTCTAAAGTAATTCAATCCATTTTTAAATAACTATGCAGTCATTGCCAATACAGGATTGTGTTATGTGTTCTCTTGACTTATCAGATGGAGAATTATTATGCTACTAATGACTCTTCTATTTTATGCCGTTATGAGCTAAGGAGGTCGCTGTAGGAGCCTTGGATCAAGTCTTCTTCTTCAATTAGCAGTTTTTTCATTAGCTCTTCAAGAACTTCGCGGTCTTTGCTGATATCAGTGATTTTTCTCTCGAATTCTATGAATGTTCCCAGGTTTTGAACATTGTCCAAGTGGATTTGGGTTCCTTCGAGAATGTAGATTTCTCTTTCTTTATCTACAGTTACCTTTCTCCTGAGTATGATTTCGAATAGTCCTTTGAATAACTCTGTTTCTTGAATGTTGATAACTATGATTTCGCTTCTCTTAGGTCCTGCTATGTCTTCTCTACGATAATATATGAGTGTTGTTTTCTCTTGACCGTCGACCTCCCTGATCTTCAGTCGTCCCTCTGCGGAATTGAAGTAGGTGTCGACCTGTCTGAATCTTCCGACGTACGTTGCCTTGAAGTCTAACATCTTCTTTCGTATAGTCTCGAGAGACTTTGTACGAGCCTTTAACTCGACTATCTCCTTCTTCAAAATTAATCAACCATTGTCCTCTTTCTAATTTTTTATAGTTAACTATATGAAGTCTCGAGATCCATTTACTACTTCAAGTTTTTCATGAATATCTGCTAATGTCTTCTTTACTTCAAAATCTTTTTCGTAAACAATTTCATCCACAATTCACTATAAACCTTCTGGAAATGAAGATGTCATCTAAAATTTGATTATCAAGGACAAGTACTAAGAAGACTCTCTAAAGCAGGCTTTCACTTCGGATATTGTTGTGCATGTTTACATGACTATTGTGGTTAATGTTGATCTTACTTTATCAAGTCGTCTGACACGGTTTGTCACAATTTCTTTTAGCTTATCCATAGTTTCAGCTTCAACTTTTGCTACTATATCGTAGACGCCGTAGACTTGGTAGGCCTCTTTTACATTACCGAGTTTCTTAAGAGCCTGAAGAACTTCAGTATCGGCTCCTGACTCAACATTGATTAAGACGAATGCCATAGCCATTTTTTCTTCCTCTGATGCTGTTACCCTTATGTACGTTTCTTCTTTTTTATGTTTTCGGCGAAATTAGAATTTTGAAAAAGAAAAAAATGTATTCTTTGTGAGAAGTTAAATTAATGATTTCAAACAAGTGATTATCTAGTTAATTGATTATTTTCTTTGCCGCATAATTGTGCACAGAATTGTTAGAGCTATAATTAGAGAGCGTGTCACTTTTTTTGGGTCGTTTCTGAATTTAATTATGATAATCTTACTGTTTTTTGGAGACGTCGCTTTTTAGTTGCTTCAGTTGTTCCATGACAGTCTCAGTTTTCTGAAAGATATCGTCTCGAGACTTTATTCCTTCTTGAATGAAGAATGTCATTGCTTCAGACAGATTCTTGAATAGTCCCAGTTCGAGAAGGGAGTTAAGTTTAGCCCACTCACTATCGTCCAGTAGTAAATCTTTCTCATCGAAGTCATCGTCTGAACTGAAATCTGGAAGGTAGTATGCTTCATTATTTACGTTCTGATTTATTGGGTCTGGGATGATCTCGAATTCTGTTTCCTCGCCAACTACGACTACATCCGTGGGCTCAGTCTTAATCACCCGTAGCCAGGTGACAGAGCCGAGTAGATATCGGAGCATCTTTGATCTGAGGTATGTGACATCTCCTTCCGTGAATGGAGTATTCATATAACTCTTTTTAGCCAGTCCTTTGATTAGTTCGCTCTTCCTTAGATGTTTCTCAATTGGGGCTAATACAATTTTCTTGGCAATTTTGGAGTCTGCCTTCTCAACTGTGATCGTTTCTTCTGGAGAGACTCTTGCGTTGTTCCTTACTAGATTGGTTAATCCAATTATGTCTGAGCCAAAATCGTCTCTGTTGATTGGAACAACTCTTGCTACGGTTGTCCTCTTTCCTTTAATCTCTATCAGGTCGCCCTCACTGAAACCCATCTTGTTGATTACTTCTTTACTGAGTTGAATGTCGCATCTGGGCGTCTGTGAAAAGCGCTTTGAAATGTCAAGTGCAAATTCTATGTCTATTACCTTAAACTCGTTATCCATCTTAGATTCAAGTTTGATTAAAGTGCGCTAATTAGAATAATTAGTTTAACATTTTTATGACTAAACAAAGTCCGTTTCCGGAGAAAAATGTTTTAAAAATGTAAATTAACTACTAAGGCAACCAGACAGATGTATTAATCTCGAATATAGCTCAGTCACATAAATCATGCTTTGATATTATATCGAAGATTCTGAAGACTCATATCTATATGTACTTTGGAAGTCCTTTTATTAATTATTGCTTAGAACAAAGAGGATGTCATGAGTAATCTATAGGAACATTATTAAATCATAGCAAATAAGTAGTTGAATTACCACAAAGACTATTTGAAGAAGCTGTTGATATTCCTACAGGGTAGATATTTCTGCAAAAAAAGGTGGATTTTTATCTCCTCGAGAAGAGATTTGTGAAGAACATTCTGATTCCCGAGAAGAGATTTGTGAAGAACATTCTGATTCCCGAGAAGACTCCTGTTGTCTTCATTGATTCAGAGTTTATACCAACCGACATTCTAACTTCTTCTGTTACTGGCTTGTTGACTTCATATTCGACAACTGCTGGTGCTGGATTTCCAGACAAATACTCTGAGGCCACAGATTGGATGGCTGGTTGAACTGTGACTAGCTCGGGTTTTGTTATTTGTATGGTTTGTTGTGTTGGAGTATGTTCAACGATTGCGGCTTGGATGACTGGTTGGGATACTGGTAAAATAGCTGTAATCTCAGCGAATTTGCCTCTCCACTTCGTCTTGCAGCTTGGGCACTCGTAGAGTGCAACAGGGGTTTGTTTGATCTTCCATGTCTTTAGTGGGTGGTCCACTTCTGTTCCACATTTTGTACAATTGGCCATTTTTATCGCCAATCTAGGACTCTCGTATCTTTAGCATCATTCTTTTTATCGTAGATATGTCTAAAAAACAAAAGAAGTTAATCATATTATTTACATCAAGATTTATAAAAAAAAACTAGTCGTATTACTTTGAGATGCCTTAGAATAATAGTGCGATATAGCTATGACCCATAATCTCAATTTAATACTCTGGTTAATCTC
Organism: Thermoproteota archaeon; assembly: GCA_030837285.1. Classification (GTDB taxonomy): domain Archaea; phylum Thermoproteota; class Bathyarchaeia; order RBG-16-48-13; genus JAUPKU01. The sequence goes on from JAUPKU010000106.1 coordinate 51,422, forward strand.
CGACAGGCAATATTAATATCGGATTCTACAAGTAGCCTGAAATCGCATATTGAATAGGAGGGCTGGCCGTATTGAAATAGCCGTGTTCGATGTTAATCAGATTTCTTACTACTCTATTGTTGATAGGTAAGATGTGACGAAGCGATTTTTTAAACTTTTTTAGCTTGAGAAAAAGGATTAAATCTTAAGATGTCGAAGAATGATATGTAGGTGTATGTTAAGATGTCTGAAGATGAGCCAAAGCTAATTAAAGAATTTAGAGGATTATATGATTACGTACGTCTTATGGGAGAGCACGTTAATCAGATTCATAGCCGCTTGGATGGCATTGAGAAGAACATAAACGAGATCGTCTCGAATCAGAGGAATCATGCTGCCGAGAATGCGAAAGAGATAGCTAACATAAAGGCGAACATGGTCTACAGGCATGAATTTAACGATTTCATTGAAAAGATGAGGACTAGTATGGGTGAGGAATTTCCACCTCTGCCTATTCTAAGGAAGGAACCTGTTGCAGCGGGAGAAACTCAGAGTGCCGGTGAACATTAGTAATGGAAAAGTAAAAGCGCTTCATTTTTCTATAATTTAACTGTACAGACGCATAACCTAGCGGAATATTTTTCTTCTATTTATCTTCTAATTATCTTCTATTGGTTCCCAGCTTAGTTGGAAACGAATTTAAGTTTCATTTTACATAAAGTGTAGCACGGAGATATTGTTATGTCCGGTAGAGAATCTCTTTTACAACGATTTCGTGAATTGCACGACTATGTGGGTTCTATAGGGGAGCATGTTAATCAGATTCATAGCCGCTTGGATGGCATTGAGAAGAAAATAGGTGCGCTCACAAGAGAGCATAACTCTTTCGTCGAAAGCACTAAAGTTGAATTAGAAAGTATTGGAGAATTAATAACTACTAAATCTGAACTTGAAGAACTTCTACTAAAAATGAATAATGCGATTAAGGGTGCGCTACCCGTTCTACATGACTTAGCCTCGGAACTCTTACATTCAGGAGAGATAGAGGAGAAGGTGGAGGGTCAGATAGAGGAGAAGGTGGAGGGTCAGATAGAGGAGAAGGTGGAGGCGCTTCAGGGGCAGTCTACAAAAGAGGTGAAG
>JAUPKU010000107.1 GCA_030837285.1 Thermoproteota archaeon
ACGTTCTCCACGACTTTGATGTCTGGCTGGAAATGTTAATCCCAACTTCAGCCATAACCTTGATCGCATAAGGATTAGGCAAGCCATTAGGTGTCGGAGTCATACCTGCACTAAAGACATTGTATCTGTCACCGTAAAGGTGACGCAGGAACCCTTCAGCCATCTGAGATCGTGCGGAATTATGAATACAAAGGAAAAGAACCTTTGTTTTTTCCATTTTTTATCACAATAACCTTAATTATGTTTGATTCGAAGAGTGTGGTTTACGTTGTCAATGTAAGCCAAGCTTTTCTCCATCGACTATATAGACTACCGCATCTGCAATGTAACATGCATGATCCGCTATGCGTTCAATATGCCGCATTAAAAGCGCTACTGCTAGTGCGCACTGCTTAGTGATGCGTTCATCTTTTAAAACATTTGCCAACGTGCCTGAATAGATATGGTCTATCACATTGTCATCAGCAGGGAGAGTCTTAGCAAGTTCCGCATCCTTATTCTTGAATGCTAACAAGCTCTTTCTTATCATAGCTAAGGCCTTTTCCGATGTCTCAATGGGAACTCTGAGATCACAGGAAGATAGGCTCCCAAGCCATTTGGTAGTCAAGGAGATGTCATAAGCATATCTACCGAATCGGGAGAGATCATAAGCTATGTCGATACAAGACTTTACAAATCTTAAATCTCTGGCTAGTGGTTGATATCTGGCCAAGATCTCAACTGCCAGATTGCTCGTCTCTTCTCGAAGAAATCTCAGTTGCTCTGAGATCTGGAAGACGCTTTCTGAATTGATTAGTCTATTCTCCTCAAAAATTTCCATGGCTGTTCTAATTGCTTTCTCGGCTAAGTTTGCCATGTCTATAATCATGTTTGTTAACTGATCTAACCCTAGATCCATTAATCGGGGCATATCATCACCTAACCAAATCTTCCAGTAAGATAGTTTTCTGTAAGCTTGTTCAGGGGTTTTTCAAAAACTTGACGAGTTGGACCATATTCAATGAGTTCTCCGAGATACATGAATGCTACAAAATCCGATACTCGGGCAGATTGTTGCATATTATGGGTAACAATAATAACCGTATATTCTTCAACCAAATCTCTCATCAATTCTTCAATTCTTGATGTTGAGATAGGGTCAAGCGCGGAACAAGGTTCGTCCATGAGGATTACTTCAGGCTCTACTGATAGAGCTCGTGCGATGCAGAGTCGCTGTTGTTGGCCTCCTGAAAGATCCATTGCAGATGTGTTTAATCTATCAGAAACCTCATTCCACAAGGCTGCTTTTTTCAGATTTTCCTCCACGATCTTGTCAAGTTCAATCTTATTGTGAATTCCATGTATTCTGGGGCCGTAAGCAATATTGTCATAGATGGATTTTGGGAAAGGATTTGGCTTTTGGAATATCATTCCCGCTTTTTTTCTAAGTTCTATAGCATCATAATCTTTGGCGTACACGTTATTACCGTCGACTAGAACTTCTCCTTCTATTCTTGAGTTTAATACCAATTCATTCATTCGATTAAAACTTTTCAATAGAGTTGACTTTCCGCATCCTGAGGGACCCATAATAGCAGTTACCCTATTGGATGCAATTCTAATTGAAACGTTCTTAACCGCCCTTACTTCTCCAAAGAAGATACTTAGTCCTTTGGTCTCAATCTTGACAGACATATTACGGGCTTCCGCACTATCATCATTCCAATATTGTGTTTTATTAATTAAAGAGGGTTTCTCTAAATCTTGATTATTATTTAATATTACTGTCATTTTTATGCACCATATTATTCGGTTCTACCATTTCTTCATTTTTCTATATCTTGATCGAATCACTATTGCAACAATGTTCATTAAAATGACGATTAACAGTAATACCAATGCAGCCCCGTATGTTAGAGGTTGGACTAAGGCTATGTTGTAATGTTGTGTAGCCATATAGTAAATATGTGTTGGAAGAGACATAGTTCCATCTAACAGTGAAGTGGGTAAGTTTGGGCGATAGAAGAATGTTGCAGTTAAGATTATCGGAGCTGTTTCACCAGCAGCTCTTGCTACGGCTAGTATTGTACCTGTAAGTATCCCTGGAAGAGCGTAGATTAAAACATTATGTCTAATAGTCTCCCATTTTGTTGCACCTAACGCCAATGATCCTTCTCGGAAAGATTTTGGTACACTTAAAAGAGCTTCTCGTGACGCTGAAATTACTATTGGGAGGTCGAGTAGAGATAATGCTAGAGCGCCTGAAAGTAAGGAAGTACCAAAATTGAGTAATACTACAAACAGGCCGAATCCGAATAGACCATGAATAATTGAAGGGACTCCAGCGAGATTTGTTATAGCAGAATTGATTATATCTACAAATCGACCTTCATGAGCGTATTCAACCAGATAAATAGCTGATGCAACTCCAACAGGAACGGTGAAAATAATGGTCATTAATGTTAGGTAGATTGTTCCGATAATTGCGGGAAATATGCCGCCAGCGGTCATACCATTCCTTGGTATATCTGTTAAGAATGTCCAGTTAACCACACCCAGTCCATTTAAGACAAATGTCCATAACATATAAAACAAGAATAACACTATTGAAATTGTAGTAATCCGAAATATTTGAAAGTATACAAGTTGCTTCATAGCTTTTCTATTCATCTGCCTGTCCTCCTGAGTCTCCTCATAATAAGATCTGCTATGTAATTGAAAGTAAAGGTTATAGCGAATAATAGAATGGCTAGCATGAATAACATATTGTAGTGTAGGCTTCCGAAGGCGACCTCTGGAGTTTCAATTGCGATTGTTGCAGTTAACGTTCGTACAGAGTCAAGGATGTTGAAGTTGATTATAGCGGCATTACCAGTTGCCATCAGGACTGCCATAGTTTCACCTACTACTCGTCCAAAACCTAATAGTATAGCTCCTAAGATTCCTGATATAGACGAGGGAAGAATTACACTACGAATTGTCTCCCATTTTGAAGCTCCTAAAGCAAGGGATGCTTCTCTATATTCTCTTGGTACGGCAGTAATGGCATCTTCGGCTAAGCTAACAATTGTAGGTATTGCCATGATTGCTAAAATGATTCCGCCATTTAATGCATTGAGTCTCGAGTTCGTGCCAGTCAGTTGTTGTATTATTGTCGCTAAAGTTACTAATGCAAAGAATCCATAAACTACAGAAGGAATGCCTGCAAGTAATTCTATGAATGGTTTTAAAATCTCTTTCTCTCTGGAGTCAGCAACTTCAGAAATGTAAACAGCAATTATTATTCCTAAAGGAATTGAAATGCTCATTGCTATTGCAGTAACAATCATTGTCCCCCAAATCATAGGAAGAGCGCCAAACTCTGGTTTAATAATAGATGTCGGTTGCCATTGTCCTCCAAAGAGGAAGTCTATAATTGAAAATTTTCCAAGAGCTGGTACACCCTGACTGAATAGGAAGATAAAAATCAGAATTACAACCACAACTGAAATTGTTGCGCAGATGAGGAGAAGCTTTTCGATGAACATCTCTATTAAGCTGGACATTTTAGTCCTTCGAACTTCTTTCCTCATTGTATCACCTTAAGACTTTAGTTTGAAGAAGATCAGAAAATATGTCACGTGCAAGAAAAGCACTGTAAAGATTAATTTATATTTTTTACAAATACACTATATATTGAAAATATTTTATATACTGGAAAATATTTTACAATTAAGTATATGCTATAAAAAA
>JAUPKU010000108.1 GCA_030837285.1 Thermoproteota archaeon
CATTATAAACTCTTGAAGGCGAAGCTGATAGGAGTCTTTGGCAATAATTGTGCCGAGAGAGCACAGCTCGTAAGAAGCTTGAAAGAAATTGGCGGTGACCTCAGAGGATTCTTCGCTGAAGTTCAGGCTGACGGACTGAAGATAGCTTTGCTTCACGGACATAATTCGGAATTACTAGAGTCAATCATCTCTACAGATGCTTACGACGTTGTAGTATACGGTCACACGCACACGTCTAAAGTCGATAGAGTTGGGAGGACGCTTGTAATTAATCCAGGTGAAGTCTGCGGTTATCTGAGTGGAAGGCGTACATTTGCTGTTCTTGACAGCTGCTCCTTAGAAGCAAGAATCATTGAAGCTGCAAATAGAACCCTAATCTAGAGTTTATACGTCATTCCAAATTAGAATCTAGCGTGGCTACTAAATTATCATGGAACCCAAAATTCTTGTTATTACTAGATAAAACATAGCACTCAACATAACGCGTTGAAGTCTTTATTGCAGAAAGAGTAGACAACTTCCTTCATCTCTTTAACAGTTTCAACTGTTTTGTCGAGGTGGTCGCTGCAAAGCTTCAGTGCTTCCTTCTCTTCGTGTCTTAATAGCCACATCATTATGCTTGATCGCGTGAACATTTATTCACCTTCACTTCATTAGAAGTCTCAGAGAACACCAGATTTTTTCATCAGCTTTTGGAATTATTTGCTTGTTTCCAACTCTGGATTCTGAAACTTTTGATGAATGCATCTTACTTTAATTTACATGGATTCATAATATTGAATCATATAAGCTCTTAACAATAGTTTATAGAATGTATTTTCATATATATACATTATTGATATCATGCTCGATTAATAAGACAACAAGAATTTTACGCACCAAAAGAATGCTTGAAATCAAATCTGTGCAAGCTGATTAAGATTTTGGTACATCAGATACGAAAACTATATTCTAAAAAATAGGACTAAGTAATTTATATTCTACTATATGCTAGTAATAGACAAGGTGGAAAATAAGATTGGCCGATAACAAGTTGCTTGTCTGGTTTGAGAAAAGACGCATGACCAAAACTTTAAGTCTGGCACAGCAGCAGATATTCAAAGCAATCCACACTGTCAACGAGTTACGAGATGCTGTCATAGCTTTTTCAAAGAATGAAAAGAAGGATGCTGAAGCAGCAATTCAGCGGCTCTTCGCTCATGAAGAAGAAATTGATGCACTCAGGAGATTAGTCTTCGAAGAATTGACAAAGGGCGATTTGCCCACGAAGTATCGTGAGGATCTTAAGGGTTTGATGTTGCGTTTGGATACGATGGCCGATCATGTAAAGGACTCAGCTAGAAGCATTACTGTCTTGTTGGATGTAAAAGTTCCAAAGGAAATACTGGATGAACTTGTTGAAATGGCAGAGAACCTTAAGGAAAGTACCATAACCCTAGGTGAATGTATTGAAATGCTTGGAAAAGATCCCAAAAGAACCATAGAACTAGCTGATAAAGTAGATTCTTATGAAGAGAAAGTCGACGAAGGATATGTTAAAGTAAAATCTCTTCTACTGAAAGGCTCCAAAAATATTGATGTAGCAGTCCTCATGGAGCTCAGGGACTTAATATATTATCTGGAACATACAGCAGATGACTGCGAAGATACTGCTGATTATATCAGAGTCTTAGCAGCCACAGAGGCAACAGCTACCTAATAGCATAGCAGCTTTAAAAGCTCGTAAAAAAGCATCCGCATAAGCTAAATTCTCCCTTTTGCCTGAATCTTTCTTTGGACTCGCCTCTTTAAGATAGTACCACAAATGCTACATTCCTTTTGAGAGAAAGTCGGAGGATATCTTCTATGGCATGCTGGGCAAACAAGAATCCACTGGAACCGATAGCGGATTCCAAAATTTGAGAGAGAAGAGTATCCTATCCCAAGCTGGTCAGCGACATTCTGAACTGCATAATCGTCACTGACAATAAACGGAGTGAAGCCACTCTCCTTTAGCTCTAGCGCTAATGCCAAGACTCCTCTATCGACTTCTGAGAGGCTAAGAGAGTCTCCAAGTCTCTTTGATACTTCTTCCACCTTCTTGACCGATTTTGTCGAGGGATCTCGAAGCTTCACCTTTCCAACGTCCACAGCCATTCTAAACCGTGTGGAAGCTGCATCTTCAAAGGATAACTCGCTGGCCACTGCGTTTACCGCGAATTGTTCTTCCTCTATGGACAGGGGATTGTATCCCATTAAGAAGGCACTTGTGTCCAGGACTATTACTTTCTTAGAAATACCTCCACCACCTCGCACATTTATAAGAAGTTAACTCGCCAAAAAACTTATGCGAAAGAACCGTTTAATCATTTTGATTTCCCAGATCCTGCACTTCAATTCAGATGATAGTATAATTAAATTTTAACCCTCTTCAATATTCTTTCTAGAATAGGGATCCGGATGATTGAGAGAATCTATTTGCCCTTTGCGACCTCTTTATGGTAAAGGAAAAATAGGAGAGAGATTGAAGTACACACATTAAATGGTTTAGCAAAGAGACTTGAATAGAGAAGAGAGTGACTATAACTATGCAACACTTATTAATGATCCCCGGTCCCACCAATGTCCCAGCCCGCATAATGAACGCTATGAGTAGGCCGATCATAAATCATAGAGGACCTGAATTCTATGAGTTGTATGATAGTATCTTAAAGGGTTTGAAATACGCTTTTCAAACTGAGAATGACGTCTTTGCATTGACCGCTTCAGGAACAGGCGGTGTAGAATGTGCTATTGCGAATATAGTCACTAGGGGAGATAGAATAATCGTTCCAGTTAATGGCGAGTTTAGTTTACGAGTGAAGACGAACGTTGAACGATTAGGCGGCGTTCCTATAGAGATTCCGGTAAAGTGGGGCGAAGCACCCACAGCAGGTATGATTGAAGAGGCTTTGGAAAAGGAGAAAGACGTGAAGGGCCTCTTCGTCGTAAGCAACGAAACATCATCTGGAGCAGCGATTAAAGACTTAGAGGATATGGGCAAAATCAGCGAAAAACACGACTTAATCTTCTTCGTAGACGCGATTTCAAACCTCGGCGGCGACCCTCTTTTAGTGGACAAGTGGAAAGTGGATGTCTGCGTCACTTGCAGTCAAAAGTGTTTGGCCTGCCCGCCAGGACTGAGTCCAATATCCATAAGCGATAATAGCTGGAAGAAGATTGAGAAGAATGGTTCACAAAGCTTCTACTTTGATCTTCCAAAGTACAAGAGTTACCTACAAAGGAAGGAGACGCCTAACACCCCCTGCATTCCCCTTTACTACGCACTGGATGAAGGACTCAGAATGCTAAATGAAGAAGGACTAGAGAATCGGATAATACGACATGAAAAGTGTGCAAACGCCTTCTACACCGCCTTAGAAGCTATCGGTCTTGAATTGTTTGCCAGGAAACAGTATCGATCTAACACCGTGATCGCTTTCAAGAATCCTAGAGGAGTAGACGCTGGTGCAATGCGTCGGATGATGATTGAAAAGTACGGTGTGGAGATAGCGGCTGGAATGGGTGCTGTCAGAGAAACAACTTCCAGGATTGGAAGCATGGGAATAGTCTCGGCAAAGGAAGTTGAAGAAACGGTTAATGCCCTTGAAAAGTCTCTCTCAAGCCTGGGCTTTAAATTCGAAAGTGGAAGCGGTGTTGCTGCTGCTAGGCACTCTCTCAAATAAACTGAAGTCTATAAAGACGTACGAGCGTGGAAAACATTATCGAGTGTCTCCAATCGGCAATAGACTCTTTTCTATTGTTCATTACATCTTTTTTTAGAGATTTCAAGCAAGTCCTTGAGGAAATAAGTCGCAATGTTTGAGCGCTACCAGGAGAAACTTCTTACATGAAATGCTTTTCTAAGGCGTGTAATAAAATTCGCGTTAATTTCTATTGAGTTCGTGTTTTTTCTCTTATAATTGGTTTGCGGGGGTTCCATCTGCTTGAGAGGTTATCTTGGATAGATTCCTTCCTTAATGCAGCTATACTAATGGGCGGTATAGGCCTAGTCTCTTCACTAAATACTAATGCTGGAAAACTCTTTGCTGGAATTTACGCTCTATACTGCTGTCTTGTTGAAATCGTTGCTATTGGAATTCTAGTCGCTCCGATAGTTCATCGTTTTCTACACAACTTCCACATCGAAGCCTCAAGAAAAGAATAGGAAAACAATTCAGATATGCTGGAGTATTTGACGTAATCTGAACTTATTTGTAACCGTTACAAAAGATATAGTTCGTGGCGAGCTCAAACTTCAACAAGTCTTTGATTTGCTTGTTAAATTTCAGCGCACATTAACGATTTCATGAATTTCACAGAGAGAATACGCACGTTTCGAATAGTGGAAAACGTGAAGAACTTTATTCAAAATGTCTCTGTTTCCATAGGAAAGCGCCCGCTTGAGAGTTGAATCTAAGAGAATAGGAAATAGTAGTAGACTATACAGAATCCATTCCAAGAACATGGCAATACGAAACTTTCACGAGAAGATGAAAACCTCAAGGAGGATACAGAGATGCTTCGATTGGTCATTTTCGGAAGAAGCTTTTTTGACTGTTTTTTCTATTCTCACATTTATCATATTTAAAAATCAACTTGATATAGAACAGTATGCTCGCAAACTATTCGTGTATTTGTTGTTCAACTTTGGATTTGCCTCTTGACTTGTACGTTTCTCTGGCAAAGACGGCGACCAAGACGACACTTACAGCTTCTATTGTGCACGTGACGTAGAATGGAACTACCAAGCCGTAGTTATCTGAGACAATTCCGAGTACTATCGGTCCCACTATAAAGCCCGCGTCTCCGAAGCATCTGTAAAGCCCCATAGCTACGCCATGAGGCTCTCCCGCTGTAGCGTCAGAAGCCATAGCCAAAGGTGCTTGGCCTGCTCCGCTCTGGCCTGCACCGAGAAGAACTGCAACTAGAGATATGGAGATGTAGTCATGACTAGTGGAGAAGAGGAAAGTAGCGATAATCTGAAGCGTGAAGCCGATGAGTATGATTGGTTTCCTGCCAAAATAGTCAATAGCATATCCCATTGGTATTGTGAGGAAGAGGCTTGTGAGGGTTGCATAACTAAGAACGGTCCCGATCTCCACCTCATTAAGACCAAGAGCGTTATTCGCGTAGAGTGGCACAAGAGTTCCCCTTATCCCTGTCATCACAAAGAAGGCGATAGCTGTGGCTAGACATGCCATTATGAATGTTCTGCTTGAGAGGAGTCTCATTATCACCGGAACCGAAAAGCCCTCACCCTGCTGGGTGTGACTCTTGACTCTCTTAGGCTCCTGTACCCACAAGGCAGTAAGTACAAGGCTGACGACACCCGCGACGGCGTAGAAATAGAAGGGTGCCCTCAAATCCCAGATCGAGGCCACCAATCCTCCTACAGTGGGGCCAGCTGCTCCGCCTATCATCGTAAAAGCTTGGAAGTAGCCCATGATCCTGCCACGCTCACTCGGTCGCAGCATATCAACAAGCAGGGCTTGGCGACTTGTCATCCACATTGCAGAGCCAACTCCTTCAAGAGCGCGATAGAGTAGGAAGAACCAGAAATTCGGGGCGGTAGCGTTCAGGACGGAAGCGACGGAGATTACTACCGTCCCGGCCATCATAAGCGTCTTACGCCCAGCCCTGTCAGCCAGAACACCTACTGGAAGATCAGCAGCCAACCTGCCAATGGCATACATCGATATCGCAAAGGCGACGAGCGTGTAGGAGACATCAAACGATTTAGCATAAATGGGAAGAATCGGAGAGATAATAGACATACCGAGGAAGACGAAAAAAGCGGGAACATAAATTGAGAGCATATCTCTCATAAGCGAACTCTTCTGTAGAATCGCGATCTCCTCACCGCTCTTCTCTGAGTTATCAGCCATAGTCAATCACGTATGGTGCACTATCTACAAGCAGGAAACTTAAATTTTTTTTCTTAACGGAGAAAAGAGATACCATATGCTCGAGTCTATCTAAGCACATACACACTTACGTGTGTAGGAGTTTGTATTGTATGAGAGAGATAGAACTAGATAAAAATAGAGTTAATGAAGGAAGAAAAAAGATTAAATTTTAATAACAAATTTTTTTTTAGCTGGCTTTACAATCCTATTATGCCTTTTTTTCTGCGTAGTCTATGCTTGCACGCATGCCTTCCTTTGTTTCTTCGCCAATTAGGACGGCTTTTCTGAATGGTTCATGAGGATGGCTTTGTATTAGCAGATTAACTTCAAGTTGCATTAGTTTTTTAATGGAGTTTATGTAGATATTTTTATCCATCCTAATTAATTGGATCGCCTCTCCGCATAGGGTGTCACCAGTTATGAGGAGTTTGTTTTCTTTTTGGTATAGACATATGTTTCCGGGTGTATGACCTGGAGCATGTATAACCTCGAACTGTCGATCACCCAACTCAACAATCTGACCATCTTTCAGTTTAATATTGGCTACTTCTACAGCTTCTGCATCATACTCGTGGATAGCGACATTCGCTTTCGTCTTCTCTTTAATTACTTTACTTCCTTCAACATGGTCTCGGTCACGATGTGTGTTAACTAAGAGGTCGATTTCATCAGGGCTTCTTCCCAGTTCTTTGAGAAAGGGAAACAGATAATTCATTGGAGTTGCTTCGAAACCGGCATCAACCAATCCAATTTTTTTCTTTCCTAGAACAATAGTGATACCAACAAAGCTTCCTTCACGATGGGAGAACTTGAGGACGTAAAGATCGTCAGCAATTTTTTCAACATTTTCCATTTTAAATCCCTTATAATAAATGCGGGGATATCCAAATAAAGTTCTTCATTTAGACGATTAACATCGCTCGCGCGCTGGAAAAATACTGCAATAATCCATGTACATGATTCAGTTCTTTCTAAGATAAAATAAACGGGAATTTATAGAAAGAGCAAAACACTGTTAGGATTAAGATTGACCATCGTCTACAATCGTTTGAAGTGTGTGTGAATAATTCGTAGTGGGGCTGCTGGGATTTGAACCCAAGTCACAAGAGCCCAAGTCTTATAGCCTAGACCAAGCTAGCCGACAGCCCCATTAATTATTGCATTATATGCGTTTGCAAGCTTGTATATTAGTCTTAACTAGAGCAATATATGGTTCTAATACAATAGTCTCTAATAGAGTCTTAAAAAAAGGTAGTAACTCCTTATTCAAGCGAGAGATCTATTAGTTGCAGAGGATGTATTTAATTCAGTTTCTTTCTGGTATGCGTTAAGTAGATAAAGAATGCTGCGATGAATGAGATGCTTGCCATAGTAGCAAACATGTACAAGGCTTCAGTTTGTGTACCGTTCCTGAGAATTGAAGATGCTAAAAAGGGACCTATTGCTATTCCGATGAATCTTGCAGAGTTGAGGAAGCCCATAGACGTACCTTTTCTCGCTGATTTCCCTCCGAGGAGAGAAGGAGGTATACCTGATTGGACGGCGCCAATGATTATTCGAAGAGCTATGAATTGATACGAGTCGTGTACAAAGGCTGTCAGAAATATTGCTCCTCCAGCAACAGCTGAGAGTATTGGCAAGGTTTTGTCACTCACCACTTTAGTGAGAAGTGGAGCAGCCACCGCGAATGCAGCGCCGTTAAGTATTGTTGTAATGGCTGTAATGGTGAGTAGTTGTTCGCTTGAGATGCCAGTTGATGAGAGGAAATAGGGAATCTGTGGGACGATGAAGTTTACACAGGCGTAGACTAGGACAAGCACAAGAGCATCTGGCATGATAGTTTTCAAATCTGCCATTTTAAAGCTACCTGTGTCTTTTTCCTCCGAAGTTCGTTTAGGAGTCCTTAGAGAATATGCTAAAGGCGTGACGCTTACGAAGAGGAGCGTAGAGGTCATGAATGTCCCCTTATATCCTATTGCAGAAGCAAGAAATCCGCCAACTCCAGGTCCGCAGAGACTTCCCAACGTCATTGCAGCCATCTGATAACTCAAAGCTTGTTTGAGCTCCTGAGCTGGTACAACTGAAGCTACTAATGTGAACATGACAGTGCTTATGCCACCGAAGCTTCCCTGAAGCGCCCGGAAGAGTATGAGGTGAGTGACGCTGGTTGAAAATCCCATACCAGCATAAGCCATTGCGTTTCCTACTATGGCCATTATCAGAATCTTCTTTGTCCCCACTCGATCGCACATAAAACCCCAGAAGGGTGCCGTGAGAGCCATAAGGCTAGAGGCAACTAGTTGGCAAACCGAAGTCCAGTATGTGGCGTCGATGAGTGAATAGTTGAATTCCTCTTTTATATAGAGTGGGAAGAAGCTTCCCATAATGTTGAATGACACAGATATAATCATCTGCATCAATAAAGCAGCATGCTTCACGTTAATCTTGGATAAGCCACTAATTAAATCTCCAGTACTTCTTATAGAAATTATTCTCTTCAGAAAAACAAGAAGGTCTATCAAATATGAAATCGCAATCCTCATTTATGGATAATTTAGTCTTTTGAATAAAAAGTTCTATATATTTATCTTTTGACTTCATCTATACAGTTTTAGTAGTTAAAATTTGATCTTTTTCCCTATGCTGACTCTAACGCAACTAATAAATAATTATTTCTTTATCCCTACCTAACTATACTATATACTCTCTTACTCTCTCTCAATAGACAAAACACTGTCGCCCTCAATACACCAAATTACCATACAATAGTCATTAATATAACGCACTATATATCAGTTAAATTAAATGGAGAATCAACTATGTCTGAAGAACAAAACATTGTCTATATCGGAAGGAAACCTGTGATGAGCTATGTATTAGCAATCATCACCCACTTTAATATGCCTGGCGCTAAGGATGTTGTGCTGAAAGCTAGAGGAATGTCCATAACCACGGCCGTTGATGTAGCAGAGGTAACAAGACGCAGATTCATTACCACGCTTGCAGTAGAGAATATTAGCATCGGAACTGAAGAAATGACTGGAGATGAAGGAC
>JAUPKU010000109.1 GCA_030837285.1 Thermoproteota archaeon
AAGTATTTCGTAACATTTCATGAAGCCTTCGGATACTTCGCCAAACGATATAACCTAACTCAGATTCCAATAGCCGGGCCATTCCAAGAAGAACCTACGCCAGGCGATATTCAAAATGTAGTCAATGTAATCCAGCAGTATCACCTCCTCTATGTTGGGTATGAATCGTTGGAGAACCCCGCTGTTTCACAGGCGATAAGTACCGAAACCAATGCTGCACTAATACCTATGGATCCTATAGAAGGGTTGACTCCAGAGCAAAAAGCGGTAGGTGACAGTTACCTGAGCTTAATGAATATGACCGTTTCAAATATTGAGTTGGCGTTGAATAATGTCGGAACAGGCTAAACCAGTGGTTGAACTGCGAGATATTAGTATCAGATTTCCAAACGGAGTCTTAGCTCTAGATGGCATAGACTTGGACATAAACGACAGAGACCTTATAGCACTGATGGGCCCAAACGGCGCGGGGAAATCAACGCTTTTAAAAGTCATTCTTGGCTTGATAAAACCGACAAGCGGCTCTGTTAAACTGTTCGGTGACCCAGAGTTGTCAAAGAACTTAAAATATGTGGGTTATGTTCCACAGAGCACACAGGTACGGGATCCAAATCTGCCTTTTAGTGTTTTTGAAACTGTCATGTTTGGAAGAACCACCAGTACGGGACTGTTTCATAGAATGGGTGCCCAGGACAGAAAGAAGGTGGAGGAAGTGCTTAAGCTGTTTGGCATATTTGAGCTCAGGGATCGAAAGATTGGGCAGCTTTCGGGTGGTCAGTCGCAACGGGTTTTCTTGGCTAAAGCGATGGTTGCGAATCCTAAGATTCTGTTATTGGATGAGCCGACAAGCGGAGTGGATACCACTTCGAAGGGCGAATTCTACAAGCTGTTAGAGAGTTTAAACAAGGAAAAAGGGATAACAACAGTGTTATCTTCTCATGATGTTGGCGTTATTACCAAAATTGCGAATAGAGTTGTTTGTATAAATAGGAAACAGTTTTTCTGCGGTCTAAACACCGACTTTTCTGCGGATGTTGAGCTTCAGAAAATGTACGATCACCCTGTGGAGCTTATGGAGCACGATGAACATCCTTGACATTTTATCTCTGCTTCAGGCCGGTTTCATCCAGCGTGCTTTTCTGATAAGCATCATAATTGCTATTCTCGGTTCTGTTCTCAGCATCTTCATAGTTCTAAAGAGGATCTCCCTGATAGGGGATGGTCTGGCTCACACGGCGTTTGGCGGTTTGGCTCTCGGCTATTACATCGGCGTCATACCTCTCTGGATTGCAGGTATAGTGGTTGTTCTAGGCTCCATCGGAATAACCAAGGCTATTCGCTCCACAAGAATTTCAGGGGATGCAGCTGTCGCTGTCTTTCTCCAACTTGGTCTTGCCTCAGGGATTGTACTGTTAAGCATCTCACACGGCTTCGGAATTAATCTTGAAAGTCTGCTCTTTGGCAGCGTACTTCTCGTGAACATGGATCAAATAATCACTGCGCTTGTTGTTCTTGTAATAACTTTGACTGTAATATTCCTGTCTTTCAAGGAGCTTATGTATGTGACCTTCGATGAAACCCAGGCGAGGGCCGCGGGAATAAAGACGTGGTTTTTCGACTATATGATTAGTGTGCTATCCGGGATTGTCATAATTGTGGCCATACCTATTATGGGCGTTTTGCTTATCTCTGCGCTTGTGGTTCTTCCGGCGTTGATAAGCATTCAGGTAGCGAGATCGTTCAGGGAAACAGTCATCCTTTCTCCAATAATGGGTCTGATTATAGTTGTGCTTGGGTTGCTCATGTCGGTTATTTTGGACGCTTCTCCTGGAGGAACAATAGTACTTACTGGCCTTTTCATCCTCGGCATCGTTATACTATCAAAGAGAGTTCCGAGAGTAATCTCAGGTAAGCCCTGAGATGTTTGAATTGTATTTCCAGAACTCGATATTGAATGTTTAAACGTTATGAGAAATTTAAACATGGAAGTAAAATCAAAAAACTATTTCTTGGCTTATTGTTTAAAATAAGAATAATTTGAACTCTATTTTCCAAAAGGAGTTGGTAGCGGGGAGATGATTTGAACATCTGATTTCAGGGTTATGAGCCCTGCGGGTTAACCTGGCTACCCCACCCCGCTCTCGAAACAAACTAGCTGTTAACACCGATTTCAAAAGTATGAGACGGCATGGATGAATAAAAAGTTAATGCTCAAACTTCAACCTCTCTTGCTACAATTTCAACCTCTCCCATTTGAGATGCTCTACTTTATAAAAAAATTTGTTTAGCATAGTTTTAAAATTAGCTATTGGATGATATAATCTTCGCCTTTTTTGATTTGAATTACGAAATACTTATTCGAGAAGAGTATTCATTAAATTTACGATTAATCATTTGAATTGTTGGGTGTCATTTCTTGTCTGAAGATAAAGAGCTGGAGTTGTTGAAGAGGCGGAAACTCCTTGAGATGCAAAAGCGCCTGTTAATTAACAAAGCCTTAGATGCAGAGAAAAAGGCCGTCAAAGAAGAGAAGCCTAAGGACCCTGAGGAAATTCTGAAAGAAGTCTTCGTCGGAAGAGCCTGGGAAGTATGGAATGCGGCAAAGCAGCAGTATCCTGAAGCAACAAAGGAGGTGGCATCTGCTTTAGCCTCACTTGTGGAGTCTAAAAAATTGAAAGAAAAGATAACTGGCGAACAACTCGTCTGGCTCTACAGACAGATGAATCTTCCAATTAGACTTGAGACTAAAATTAGAATTTACGAAAGTGGAGAACTCAAGACTATTGCTCAGAAAATGAAAGGTGATTAACCTTTTTCTCCTACTCAACCGCTTAAAATGGCAAGAATCTAAAATATCGCATCTATCTTCAATTCTCTGACAGACAATAATTTTTTCCTTTTAGTCACAACTAGGATTAATTTAAATCATACTTAATCTCTTTTTTTATGAATCCAGCTATATTGAGTTTTTTAAAGTTTTCAGTTCCAAAAGAAAACCATAAGTGACAATGAATTGTCCACAAACTTAATTTAACTATCTTTCTTCTTTGTAGAAGACGCATAAAATTATCGAAGCAACCTAAATGTGAGCACTATGAAAAAATCAGAGATAGCGATTCTCTATAAACCTAATCTGAATAAGCCGATATTTGTGGAAGGGCTTTCAAGCTTCGAGGGTGTAGGGTCAACCGTGACCCGAATGCTGATAGAACACTCAAAGGCCAAGAAGTTTGCTGAATTCTACTCCCCCTACTTTCCAGACTATGCAACTGCTAGTGATGATGGACTATGTTACTTGCCTCGATATGAGTTCTATACAAATCAAGATTATCAGCCAAATCTCATAATTCTCTCCGGAGCAGTTAGACCTCTAATAGAAGACACTGTAGCCCACTATGAATTGTTCCACTCAATATTCGAGTTCGCCAAAGAGATGGGTTGCCACCGCTTTATTACCTTCGGCAATTTTGCATCCGAAAACATGGAAAGAGAGATTTATATAGCTTCCACATCAGCGATGCTTTCAAAGAGTGTAACTAAAGAGTTAGGCGGAAGAGTGTTTGGCCGTGGCAAAATCGACGGCTTAGTTGGCATGCTTCTTGGCTTCGCGAGTTTGGAGGATCTCCAAGGAATCTGTATTTTAGGAGCATCCCCAATTGATACACCTCTTGAAACGATGTCAAAACCTGTCCTTGAATACCTTCTTAAAGTTCTTCTATTCGAGGAGAAATAGAATCCAGTTTGTCATACTGGCCAGGTCTTATCTTAGCCATTTTCATCCTCGGAGGCTTTACACTAAAACTAGCAGATTTCTTCGGAGAGAAAGGTGACAATATCCGCCAGTATCCCTTTGCAGTTATTTCAGCCCTCGCTTTTGGTCTAATGATTTCTGAAAGCCCTTATTCATCATCTATAATCCTCGGCATAATGATTGGAGTGACTTTGTCAAAGAAAATCGATAGACTGAACCTTGTATTAGGCTTAATTCTAAGTCTTCTCATTGCTTTGATATTAGGCTTCCAAATTCCATTTCCCTGGCTCCTAGCTATTGTCTCTTCTTCCTCACTTCTAGACGAACTCTTCCATGACAGATTCACCAAAAAATCGAATCGGTTCAGAAAGTTATTCCGTTTTCGACCCATACTTAAAATCATCATGATTTCATTAGCTGCATCTTCTCTCATGGAAGTACTGTATACTATGGCATTCTTATGCTTCGATTTAACTTATGACACGACAGACTGGCTTCTAGCCCGATTTAATTCCAAATCCGCTTTGTCAAAGTCAAATAAGGAATGAAAAGGAGGATATTCTTCAGCTTATGAAAAGAGATTTTTTATTTAAAATTCTGTGGATAGATTATCTTTCCAGTCTCTTCAGTCGGGGTTAATCCAGGAAGTCGCTGTTTCATCTCTTTGTGGAATTCCTCCGATCTTAAGACTTCCAAGAATGATTGAATAGCCGGATTTGTAAATCTGCTCTTTTGAATCAGAAAGTCGTATTGTTCATCGGCAACGTGAATGAAGTCTAGGCCATACCTATCTGCGACTGCGCTTATTGCTAATCCTACATCAGCCTTCCCTTGTAATACAGCAACAGCAACTGCTGTATGCGACTTCGCCTCAACCTTATAACCCTTTATCTTGGAAACCAACATGTCAAAGGAAATATCCTCTTTCTTGGCAATTCCCGCAAGTCGCATATCTAGAAGAATCCTTGTTCCTGAACCTGGATTCCTGTTGATGAAGGCTAGATCATCTCTAGTCAAGTCTTCTAAGCCCCGGATGTTTTTGGGGTTTCCCTTAGCCACTAGAAGGCATTGCTCGCGTAT
>JAUPKU010000110.1 GCA_030837285.1 Thermoproteota archaeon
CATTATAACACTCTCCACACCAAAGCTGTCACAAAGAGGCTTCAATGTGATAGCTAAGCCTGTTGTGGTGCAGTTTGGCTGTGGAGAAATGAAGCCTTTCCAGCCTCTCCTTCTTTTTTGAATATTGATTATCTCCGCCTGCTCCGAGTTCACACCTGGAACAAGAATGGGCACGTCCTCCTCATACCTAAAGGCTCTTGCTGTGCTTATGACAGGGGTAGTTTTAGCGAACCTAGGTTCGAGTTCTTGAGCTACGTCAGCCTCAACCGCTGAGAAAACTATGTCAGATTCGGATACATCAATCTTTCCCGCGTCTTCAACCTTTAAATCTAAAACATGATCTCCCGGTGTTTCATCACAAAACCATCTGAACGCTTTGGTTCGCTCATCCCTTAGAGCATCACGATAGACCTTTCCAGTAGACCTCTCGGAAGCTGCTAAATGAACTATCTCAAACCAAGGATGATTTTGCAAGGCTATTACAAACTGTTGCCCCACGACACCCGTAGCTCCAATGATTACAGTCTTCAGTTTATCCATACTAGTCCCTCATAGACGATCACGACTATTGGAATACTTACTCATAAATATATTTTGGAAAAAAAGCATATAATGAAAACACCAAGTAAATCTCTATTTAAAGGATGATTGAATAATACTAAATATGTCAAAACCAAGGCAAGACTCTTCGAAATTCGGAATACAATTCTTGTTACTATCTCTTCTGGTGATATATCTTCAGAAGTAATTGAACAAGATGAGATATGACATTTGCGGAAGCTTCAAGTTTGAACTAGTTCTGAATATGTATCCGAGCAAACAACATGAATAAGATCCAGCAACCTTTTGTATATCATTAATCTTTATAGAGGAAGTTAGCCTTAACCAATAACACTTGGTGGTTAAAAATGCCTGAAGAGAGACCGACCACTGACGAATATTTCATGGAGATAGCAACAGTTGTTTCTAAGAGATCCACTTGTATTCGCCACAAAAATGGTGCGGTCCTAGTAAAAGACAAGTATATACTCAGCACAGGATACAACGGAGCGCCCAGTGGTCTTCCCCACTGCGAGGAAGTGGGCTGTCTGAGACAGAAGAACAACATCCCATCAGGCGAACGCCATGAGCTCTGCAGAGGAGCCCACGCTGAGGCAAATGCGATAATTCAGGCGGCACTTCATGGCACTAGCACTGAGAACTCCATCATGTACACAACTCATCAACCCTGCGTTATGTGCTCAAAGCTAATCATAAACGCTAAAATCAAAGAAGTCGTTTACCTGTTCCTTTATCCTGACGAACTGAGTTTAGAGTTACTCAATACCGCTAAAGTGAAACTGAGGCAATTAAAGAAGAAATAAGAAACTCTCTGGGATTTTCTTAAAACCTTGGACAAGATCAAAAGTAACGAAAGCTTAAATATCGCGACTGCAAGGGGTATGCTAAGAGAGGAAAAGAAAAATGACAAAGAGTCGTGGAAGAGTGGCTTACACAAGGAAAGAGTATGTACGCAGCATACCGCCCGCTAGGATAGCCCGATTCACTGTAGGTGAGCCATTAAAAGACTACGAATACACAGTTGCATTAGCCCCACCCCACGACGTTGAGATTAACGAGAGTTCTCTAGAAGCTGGTCGTGTAACCGCGAATAAAGTCTTAACCAACACCCTCGGTGACAAGTCATACCTATTAAGAGTCTGTATTTTCCCTCACCAAATCGTTAGGGAACACAAGGCTATGGGCTTTGCAGGAGCTGACAGACTCAGTCAAGGAATGAGGAGGTCATTCGGGAAGCCAACGAAAAAGGCGGCTAAGGTTTCAGCGAATCAGAAAATTATCTCGGTGGACGTGTATAAGGAAAGAGTTGACTTAGCGAAAGAAGCTATGAAAAGGGCTTCAAAAAAGATTTCAGTCCCCACCAACATAGTTGTCGAGCAGCTCATAATCACTAATAACGAGGCATAGACCTATTCTATAAAATCTCATTTTAGGAATTTAGTATTTATTTTTCTTTGTGGTTCTAGTGAAATCGGATATGGTAGAAACTAGAATCAAGCTTAAACACCTGGAAATCTGCCTCTCCAAGCTGGCACCTCACCCCAAGCCAAAATTGGGATTAGAGGAGTACACTCTAGATTCGGAAAGCGCTGCTAAGATGCTTCACATAGCAGGGGATATCTATGATGACATTAAAAAAAAGAGTATAATTGACTTAGGTTGTGGAACAGGGATCCTAGGAATAGGTGCTACTTTGTTAGGTGCAGAATACGTAGTGGGAGTAGACTTAGATGGAGAAAACATACGAACAGCTACTGAAAACACGAGGAAAATGCAGGTCGAAGTGGAATACGTTGTTGGAGATATTGAAGTAATTAGAGGATTCTTTAACACGACGCTTACAAACCCCCCATTCGGCAGTTGGAGAAGAGGTACAGACGTTCTCTTCTTAAGAAAGGCATTGAAAGTCTCCGATACAGTATACTCCTTACATAAGGCTGGAGAATCTAATCGAAGATTTCTAATCAAGAAGATTGAGTCTTTAGGTGGAAAAGTTGACTCAATAAGCGAGTTGAAGATAATTATACCCCATACCTTCGATTTTCACCGTAAAGAAAAATACTTTGTTAATGCTGAAATGTATAGGACTATTTCAAACAGAAAACATAGAATAAATGATTAAAGAAAGATTCATAAGTAATTATTACCTGACTCTACATTCATCTCTGACCGTAAATAGGATGTTTATAAGGGAGCCCCTTACTAGATATGAAAACGATAAACATCGAATCTAGGTGCTTCAAATTGCTTTCAGTAGAAATCATATTTGATTCAAGAGGATGATACGTAGTGTTGATCGGTGATAGAAGAAGTGGAAAGTTCGTAACGCCTGGTGAAAAACTAGGAGTCATAGAGGAATTCGTACCTGGATCCGGAACATATGTTGAGGACGGTAGTATATACTCGCTAGTAACAGGTCACCTAATCTTAGACACTGCTAAGAGGGAGATTTCCATCCATTCAAACGTACGTCCTGCCTCACTACCTAAAAGCGGTGACACTGTTGTCGGACAGGCAATAAATGTTCAGGATAGGAACCTTGTTCTGAAGATATCCCAGATAAACAATCGGGTTAGTTCCTCCCTCAATGGAGTAATGCACGTCTCTGACGTGAGTAGAAATTATATAAAAACAATGTTTGACGCTTTTAAGAGTGGCGATTTGATCCGGGCGAAGGTCATTAGCACAGCAAATAGAGAATTCCATCTTACAACGATAGATGACAATTTGGGAGTTGTTGAAGCTTTTTGTTCACAATGTGGACACTCACTTATTTTCCAGAAGAATCAACTCAGATGTCCTCGTTGCAAACGAATAGAAAGGAGAAAGATCGCATCAGACTATGAAATGAGTGTGGCATAATTAGATGATATTTTAAAATCAGGAGAGGATTATTATCCTAAGGAGTACATAGAAATGAAGATAAAAATCTTAGAAAACTCTAAAAATGAGTTGAAGGTCGAGATTATCGGCGAGGGTCACTCATTCTGTAATGCACTTCAAAGTCTTCTGTTAAAAGATAGTACTGTGGAATTCTCAACTTATAATCTAGCTCATCCACTTATAGCCCACCCCACATTATACGTTCGGACAAAAGGTCGAAGAAAACCTGAGAGTGCAATGATTGAAGCAGCTAAAGCGTTAGGAAAGGAGATAGAGGAAATTCAAGCAACTTTTAAAGAAGCACTTGAGAAGGAAGAGAAATCATCGTCCTATTCAAGAACTTGATTTCGTTAAAGAACACACCTCTCTAAGCGAAGTTCTTCAAAACAAAGCACTATCTAAATTAGGAGATTCTTACGTCAACTTCGTATATTCTTTAGCTAAGTCGATTAAAGATAAAGAACTTATAAACGAGAGAGTTCCCAGCAGAATTCTAGCTGAAGCATTAAAGAGAGCCAATCTAAGGAAATACTTACCAAACCGGATAAGTCGTCATGATCAAGGAGATGCTGCAGAAGCACTTATAGGTTATGGATGGTCGCAGGGGCTAGTCTCCCTTGAAGAATGTGTACATATTCTTGCACAAAGGGGAGATGATCCTATAGAAGCTTTCGTAAGCCTTATCAAGTCAACAATGGGAAGATTGGAAGTGACTGATTGGCAGAGAAAGTAAAGTTCCATACTATTAAGACTGAAATAAGACTTCTTGGATTAGATGGCTGTTCCTCCGCATCTAGTAGAGTTGAATCCACTATTCTTATTGGCATAGTTTTTCGCGGTGGCTTCTGGCTCGATGGGGCAATGAAAACTGAAATAAAAGGGAATGGTCTAGATGTTACTGAAAAGATCGTGAATATGGTAAAGACTTCTCCTCACTTTGATCAGCTTAGAGTTATAATGCTTAATAGGATAGTTTTCAGCAACTTCAATTTTGTTGATGTAAGAAAACTCTTCACGATCACAAGACTCCCTGTGATAGTTATGATTAAAAGAAAGAATATGGCAGATGTTAAAAATGCGTTAAGAAAATTGCCAAATTTTGAAGAGCAATGGCGAATAATTCAAAATAGTGGCGAGACCGTTGCGATGAAGTTGAATGGAAAGAATACCTATTTTCTTATATCTGGCATAGGGAAAGGGGATGCTGAGAAGATTGTGAAGATGAGTTGCACAAGATTGAGTATTCCCGAGCCCATCCGTGTTGCACATGTTATAGCTTTAGGAGTTAATAAGTTAAGAAATGCTTGAGGAAAAAAAGTTTAAATCTTCATGTGAAGTCTTGAATTGAAAGGTAGGCGTGCCTATGGAATTCTGTCCTAAATGTGGAATGAGGTTAGTTCTAAGCCGAAAAGCTGCTAACAAGAATGTATTAGTATGTCCTAAATGTGACTATAGGAAAACTATAAACAAAGAAGAATTAACACCTCAAAAAGTTGTGAATCGATCAACTCAAGAACAAATAGCCGTTATCGGAGAGGAAGAAGCAAAAATTAATACCATGCCCACAGTGAAAATTGAATGTCCCAAATGTAGTCATAATGAGGCTTACTGGTGGATGGTACAAACAAGAGGAGCAGATGAGTCACCTACCCAATTCTTCAGATGTACAAAATGTAGTTATACATGGAGAGAAATGGCTTAATCTATTAGAAACCCTTTTAAAAGTCATGTAACAATTTTCTTTTTATCTTCTTCATGATTCGAAGAGGTTCACCATACGATACTAAAATTCTGTGAGGAAAGAGGATGTTCAAGATTAAAATGTCTGATGCTAAACTCTGGAAGAATTTAATAACGGCGATAGCAGCCCTTGTTGATGAAGCAAGCTTCAATGTTGATTTGGAAGCTATAAGACTTCGAGCTATGGACCCATCTCATGTTGCTATGGTCGACTTTGAACTATCGAAAACAATTTTTGACGAATTTGTCAGCGAAGAGTCTACAAAACTTTGTATTAATACAAGTGAAATGCTTAAACTCTTGAGAAGAGTTGGCAGCGATGAATCAATTGAGCTTAGCGTTGACCCTAAAACAGCTAGACTGAACATGGTACTGAGAAGCAAATATACCAGAACATTCAGCATGGCTACCTTAGAACCTTCTAGTGAAGAACCACCGACACCCAAGCTCTCATTTAATTCAAGAGTGAAGACAACTGCAACTTTCATGAGAGATGCGATAGATGATGCCATGAGGATAAGCGATTATGTAAAGCTCGAAGCTAGTCAAGAAAAATTCACTATAGAATCGAAAGGAGATCTAGGAAGCGCATCTATTGAAGTTGAAAAAGGAAGCGAAGAGATACTGAATCTTGATGTTAAAGAACCCTCAAGAGCTACATTCAGCCTGAACTTTTTATCAGAGATGATAAAAGCTGCATCTAGTGTCTCTGATATAGTTACGGTTGAATTCTCCACAAATATGCCCGTTAGACTTAGTCTTGAGTTACCTCAGCAAGGTAAGTTCCAGTATTATCTAGCTCCTTACAAAGAATAATAAAATCTGAAATTTAATCAAGCAAAATCTTGCCAAGAATGGATTAGTTTGAATTAAAGAAACTTGGTAAAATCAACTAGTACTATAATCTAATATAATAATTGCAAGTATTTGGATTTCTCAGATAATATGAATCAGTAAAAATGAGCTAGAGCATATATTTTGCTCTTATGACTTTATGGATCAACCCTAGTTTACATTCTAACTTCATTAGGATTGATGAAATGATGTCTCTAATGGTTTATGATACAATGCAAAGGAAAAAATTACTTTTCAATCCTTTAAAGGGTAGAGAAGTTGGGATGTATGTTTGTGGTCCGACTGTCTATGACAATTCACATCTAGGTCATGCTAGAACATACGTTGCCTTCGATATTATAGTCAGGTATCTACTCTACAAGGGATATACAGTAAAATATATCGTGAATATTACGGATATTGATGACAAGATAATTAATAGAGCTCGAGGGCTAGACATTCCTGCTGCCGATCTAGCAGCTAAATTTGAAAGAATCTTTATGGAGGATATGAATTCTCTAGGAGTCAGATTGGCTAATGTGTATCCAAAGGTTTCAGAACATATTCCAGAAATTATCGATATGATAAGTTCTCTTGTTAAAAAAGAATGTGCTTACGTTGTCGATGGAGACGTTTATTTTGATGTTACTAAGAAGAAAGATATTGGGAAACTATCACATCAGACATTAAATGAGATATGGGCTGGAGCAAGGGTAGAAGTTGACGAGCGGAAGAAAAATCCTGCAGACTTTGCCTTATGGAAGAAAGCTAAAGAAGGTGAACCTTTCTGGGAAAGTCCCTTTGGGAAGGGAAGACCAGGATGGCATATTGAGTGCTCAGCCATGTCAATAAAGTATCTTGGAAAGCATTTTGACATTCATGGTGGTGCTAAAGACTTGATCTTTCCTCATCATGAGAATGAGATAGCCCAGTCTGAATCATATACCTGTGTTGAACCTGTTGTGAATTATTGGCTACATACTGGGTTTTTAACAATAAAAGGGGAAAAGATGTCCAAATCCTTAGGGAACTTCATAACAATAAATGACATACTTAAAAAATAC
>JAUPKU010000111.1 GCA_030837285.1 Thermoproteota archaeon
ATTCGTAAGCTAGAAGCTTGGCAACACAGGTTTGTAGACGGCCTTCAATGTACAATAGGATTATTCTGTTTATGGGCCTATTCCTTGCCAATTCTATTAAAATATCTATCTACCGAGTATAATGTGAAGTCGTCTGAGATTCAGCGTTTAGATTTAACTGATAAACTGGAGATTCTAACGACAAAAGGTACTTTCAGTTTATCTTTTGATAATGCTAGTAACCATATCCTTAATCGATGTAAGACATGCTCGGACTTCTCAGCGGAACTATCAGATATTTCTGTAGGAGGAGCTGGCTCTCTCGATGATTGGTCGGCGGTCATCATCCGAACCAAGCGTGGGGAAGAACTTTTCTCAGGAGCTCTTGACGCTGGCGTTATACGAACGATGAATCTGGAAGGAAATTCAGACGTCTTTGTGCATATAGCTGATATGGCTCTTCACAAAAAAGATACAGCTTTAAAAAACGTTGACTCGTTGAAGCGCGAACGAAGACCAATTCCTCCAGCTGTGAGTCAGCCTTGGGAAGCTCTTCCAAGAGAATTCTTCGCACTCGCATCTCAAAAAATATCGGACGTTATGACAAAAAATGTCATGACCATTCCCTTGGATATTACCATCAGTCAACTTATAGATAGAATGACGCAATATCATCATCTTGGATATCCAGTCGTTGATGATAACGGCGATTTATGCGGAGTCGTAACTTTTGAAGATACAAGATTAGTCACCCGAGATACTCAAGATAAGACTCTGGTGAAGAGCGTTATGAAAAAAGACGTGATTGTTGACTTTGCTGACGAACCAGTCTTTAAGGCATTCGAGCGAATGATCAAGTATGATATTGGTAGAATCGTTATTGTGGACCGAAATAATTCAAAAAAGATTGTTGGAATAATTACCCGATCAGACCTTTTGCGAGCCCTTCAATCTCTCTTGAAATAAACAGGATCTTCAAAACTCTTCAGCCATCGCGGAAATACGCTTAAGAACTAATTATTAGAAGTCCATTTCCCTTCGAATAAAAATACTCACTAAAACTTTTTTTTCTATTTCAAGATTTTTTATGAATGTTTGAAAGAAGATAAATAAATACTATAATCAAACATTTATTGAGTGTTGTTATCTGATATGTCGAAAATTATAGATGATCTTAGAGGGAGAATGGCTAAAGTAGGGAAACTCATGTGGGATGAGGGGCTCACTGGAAAGAAGAGCATATACCTTGCTGGTGGAAACATAAGTGCGAGAATTCCTGATACTGATTCTATTTTGATTAAACCGACTGGAGGCTCTTTTGGGAGCTTGAAGGCTGAAGACTTCATCGTGATTGATATGAATGGTCGAGTGCTAAAAGGGGATTTCAAGCCCTCTAGTGAGACTCCAATGCATACAGCTGTCTATCGTTCTAGGCATGACGTAGGAGGAATTGTTCATTTTCACTCACTTTACTGTGGCGTCTTCGGTATTGCTGGTATAGAATTGATACCTCTTACATATGGAGGAGGCCCTGGAGTGCAGTTCATGAGGGGAGTGCCAATTGTGCCTTGGGTTCGAGCTGGAACGAATGAGCTTGGAGAGGTTGTTGCAACCGCATTACAGGACAGGAGTATTTTGCTACTCGAATTCCATGGGGCAATTTCTGTTGGACCAACTATTGAGCAGGCTTATCATGTGGCGAGTAAGGCTGAGGAACTGGCTGAGTTCCAATGGCATGTTATGTGTATTGGCAAGCCTAATATGATTCCTGAGAGCGCAAGGTTAGCCATGGTTGAGGCAGCGCGTAAAAAAGGTGAATTCGTCTAAATCTAAAGCACTCCTGCGAATTAAAAATTGATTCTACTAAGAAATAGAGATGATTTTAGATGTTACTCTTGAGTATTTTTTCTTCTCTTGGTCAGAAGATTCTTATGTTCAATAACCGGCATTCATGTGAAATTTAAAAATACCACAAAAGGAATGATAGAGAGTACAATTTCAATTAAATCAGTTTTGATAAACTTTTCCAATGGCTTCTTTTAAAGCATATATGAAAAAATGTAGCTAATCTCAGCGCCGGGATCTGATGTGCATGAATATCCAATTTGGTTCATGCATACCTCGAGAATATGATTCTTTTTTTTATTTTTATTAAAAGTTTTGGTTGATTACGCTATGACTAATTTTTTATGATATCAAAACAATAAATTATAGAGAATATAAGAATATCATTTTCATATACAATCAGCGCAAAGCATGGGTCGTATACTCATGCATATCCAACCTTAAATAATTCTACAGCTAAGAGCTGTTTGAAGTATTTTCATTGGGAAGATTAGAAGGTAGAGTAGCGATAATAACGGGATGTGGATGGGGCTTTGGCGAGGCTATAGCTAAATTGTTCGCAGAACAAGGAGCAACGGTTTCTATCTGCGATGTAATCTCCGTTAGAGAGCTGAAGAAGAATGTTGAATCAAAGATAGAATCTACTGGTGGAAAGGCCTTATGCTTCCAAACTGATGTCACAAAAGAAAATCGAATGAATACCATTGAGAGGAAGACCATTGAGAAATTTGGGTCTGTTGACGTACTTGTGAATAATGTTGGGAATAGCCGGACCCACTAAGGACTGCTGGGATATTCTCTATTAGAGTGGAATAAGACTCTGTCTGTAAACCTGAATGGACTTTTTCTATACAAAGACGGCTCGTCCTGAGATGATTCGAAAGAAGAATGGGAGAATCATAAACATTAGTTCGGTAACTGATAAGAATCCTCTACCTCACAGGACACCGTATGCGACTTCTAAGATGGATATAATCGGCTTTACCCTTACATTAGCAAGGAGGTTGGACGATACAATATTATAGTAAATGCGATTTGCCCTGGCAATCCGGGAGGAGAGAGAAATGTGGAGTTGGCAAGAGACTTAGCTCAGTATCTGGGAAAGCCCTTCGATGCAAGCGAGTATAGAAAACAAATTGGTGAGAAGAGGCGGAAGGGAGTGCTCGGAAGGGATTACCTGGCGAATGAAGGACTTATTCAAACATATATTGACCATGAGGATGTAGCATATTTGGCGCTCTTTCTGGCTTCAGATGAAACAAGAAGAGTTACAGGACATCAATATTGACGGTGGAAGGGTTATGTGATAGATGGAGGCTATTTTATTTCCTCTTCTATTTCCTATAGATGACGTGCTAGGATATAAGAGGCAATAGGTTCATAATCCGAACTGATTAGACTTAGATTTCTCACGACTCCCCTTTCTCAAGTTGATTTTTTATCATTTAAACTTCAACATTTTTGTGTGATAATAATATTCTAGAATTTGTATATTCTGGATAATTTTTCATTAAGATAATCTAGATAATGTGTGATGTTGACTTCTTCCATGGTGATCTTCTTTATTAAATCTTCAGGATTGTAAAGGTTACCATAAGTATAGACATTCTCTATAAGCCATTGCTTGATTGTGTGCAAGTTTCCTTCTGAAACTTTTTTCCTCCAACCCGACAGATCCTTCTGCATCTTAGTAATTATCTGTCCACTGTAGATGTTACCGAGGGCATAAGTTGGGAAGTAACCTATGAGGCCTTTGGCCCAGTGTGTGTCTTGCATTAGACCTTCTGAATCGTTTTTTATTTCTAGTCCAAGGTAGTCTTTATATTTCTGATTCCAGATTTGAGGGAGTTCTGCCACAGTGACTTTTCCCGCCATCAAGTCTCGTTCAATCTCGAATCTGATGATAATGTGAAGGCAGTAGGTGGCTTCATCTGCTTCGATACGAATTTTTGATAGCTTAACTTGGTTGATAGCAGAAACGAAATCGTCTAAGGTAACATCAGTAAAAGTAGTTCCTGTTAATTCTTTCAGTTTCGGGAGAAAATATGTCCAGAATTCTTTAGAGCGACCTATGATATTTTCAAATAACCTTGATTGAGACTCATGGAATCCCAGAGAGCAGGTTGATCCTATTGGCTGGAACATCCATTCCTGTCTCAGACCCTGTTCATAAATGGCGTGACCACCTTCGTGTAGGATTGAGAAGATGGCTGATGCGAAGTTGTCTTCGTAATAGTGAGTTGTTATTCGGACGTCATCATAGTAGCCAGTAGTGAATGGATGCTCCGTTTCGTCGATTCTACCACCAGCCATCTCAGACTCTACATCATAGTCTATGGTATTGACTAATATATTGGAAATTTTCCTCTGTACGTCAATGGGAACCCTACGTTGAAGAAGGGACATTTCCAAATGTTCTTTTCTATTCTGGCACTTGGCTATTATCAAAACTAAGCTTTTTCTCAGGTTGTCGAAAATACCTGTTAACTTTTCAGCAGTCATCTTTGGCTCATAAATGTCTATTAACGCGTCATAGGTTGTACTGGTTCGCTTCACATCCATCAGGATCTCCGCAGCCCTCTTCTTTAACTCCACAAGTTTCTCAAGCTCAAACCTGAACATCAAAAAATTTTTAACGGCTTTTGCCTTCTTCCATGAGTCAACAGCTATTGCTTCCTGTTTAGCTGTTTCCACAATTAGATTTTCAGGAAGCTTAACATTCTCATCGTAACTCTTCCTTATCAAATAGATCTTTCTTCTCTTAGCCACATCAAAGGTTTCATAATAAGGTTTTTTCTCAATTTTTTCAAGCAAGAACCCCATGGAGTGGTCTGTGGTCATCTTGTGTTAAATTCCACTGAGCATTGACAACTGTTCACTTCGAAGAACTATTCCTTTAGGTGTTATCTTCGTCTCCA
>JAUPKU010000112.1 GCA_030837285.1 Thermoproteota archaeon
ACACTTTTTCTCAGAGTGAAAGACTTGCAAAAAGCCCAGTCCCCAAAAAAAGGAAGAAAACAGCACATCAACCCCCTACCCCCCAAGACAAAAGAGCCTCAGCCTCAGACACACAGAGACACAGTGTTTCAGCTGACTCACATATACCTGCAGTCTTATTCATGTTCGAAGGATGTCAATTGAAGTAAAAATGGTTTTTAAATGACTTCGTTTCCCATTGAACTAACAATAGTTAAAAACGCCTCCTTAGAGGACCAAAAAAATAAGAGATATCGGAAATGGCAGGTATTCTACTTTCTAATCTTTTTCTTCTCGTAGTCTTCGGCACAACGTTTGCAACAGAAGAATTGTTCACTTCCGTCAATCATGGTCTTGTAGCCAGCTAGTTCACAAGCCTCTTGCGATACATTTGTGTTACACATTTTACATTTTATGTTGTCTCTCATTTCTTTCCCTTCTTTTCTAAGTAGTCTTCTATTGCCTTATGCAGGCCGTCTGCAGCTAGGTTTGAGCAGTGCATCTTTATCGGCGGTAACCCATCGAGGTTTTCTGCCACATCTTTTCTTGTTATCTTCATTGCCTCTTCAAGAGTCTTCCCCCTAGCCATTTCAGTGATCATGCTACTTGTAGCGATTGCAGCACCACAGCCGAAGGTCTTGAACTTGATGTCTTCAAGCCTGTTATCTTTAACTTTGATGTATATTGTCATCAAGTCTCCGCATACAGGATTTCCCACCGTGCCAATTCCATCGGCATCAGGGATCTCCCCCATGTTTCGAGGGTTCCTAAAGTGATCTAATACTTTTGACGAATACATGATTCTTTATCCCTCTTGTAGATTCTTAGGTGTTAAAGGCGAGATCATCCTCAATCTTCTGACTATTCCTGGAAGCACGGAAATGACGTGATTGATGTCTTCTTCCACATTTTCTCTGCCTAACGTAAAGGCCAAGGAGCCGTGAGCCTCTTCGTGGGCTAATCCTATTGCCAATAGGACGTGAGAAGGCTCTAATGTTTTTGAAGTGCAGGCGGAGCCTGAGGACACTGATATGCCTTCTGCGTCAAGGCTGAGGATTAAAGATTCTCCCTCAATGTAGCTGAATCTGATGTTAGCATTGTTTGGAAGCCGCATAGTCGGATGACCATTCAAATATGACTCCTTTATAGTTGGTAATACTTCAGTTATAAGTTTGTCTCGAAGTTTCTCAAGCTGGCATCCTTCATTTTCAATCTCTTTCTCAGCGATCTCCGCCGCCTTGGCAAAGCCAACTATGCCTGCCATGTTCTCTGTTCCCGATCTTAAGCCTCTTTCCTGTCCTCCCCCGTGGAGTGTAGGCTCTATCTTTGTTCCTTCACGGATGTAGAGTGCTCCAACCCCTTTCGGGCCGTAGAGATCATTCGAAGATAGGGATAGAAGATCGATATTATCCTTGTTCACGTCTATAGGAATTTGTCCCGCAGCAGCGACCGCATCAACATGGAAATATGCATTATTGGAATGGACTATCTCACTTATCTCTCTTATAGGTTGCACAGTTCCGATCTCCCCATTAGCATACATTACCGATACGAGAATTGTCTTTGCATCAATTTCCTTCCTCAACGGTTCCACATTTACTATGCCGTACTTATCTACTGGAAGGAAAGTGACTTTGAATCCCTGGCGCCCCACGTATTTACAGGTATTTATAACAGACATATGCTCAATAACACTTGTAATGATACGATCTCCTCTAGTTCTATTTCTATACGCAACTCCTTTGATCGCTAGATTGTTGCTTTCAGTGCCTCCGGAAGTGAAGATTAGCTCCTCCTTCTTCGCGCCTATGAGATAAGCCACTGTCTCTTTGGATTTCTCAAGAGCCTCCCTTGCTTCCAAACCTAAGGTATACAGGGAAGAAGGATTTCCATGCTTCTGTACGAAATATGGCGTCATTGCTTCCACAACCTCAGGGCGTAGTGGTTTGGAAGCACCGTAATCTAAGTGAATTGTTCTCAAGATGATCCCTTTTAATTCTTTTATAAAGTCTCTTAGAAAGTGAGGATAGCATCAGCGTCTAAAGCTAAATCATTCAGTGTCGCAGCGCCACCCACCTTGGCAGTACTAATATAGTCTCCACGGCTTAGACCTAGAAGCTGAGTGCTTTGATCACATGCAAAGAACTTCACTCCCGCCTTCGAAGCTTGGTCCATTACATCCTTCAGGCACGGGAAGCTTCCTATCTTTATCTTTTCAGCCTCACCCTTCTTTAACACTGTACAGCCTTTGATTAAGAAATAGATTGTAGCCTCAACTCCCATCATTGATGCCGTTGTCCCCAAGATAAAGGGTGCGTAGAGTCTCTCAGGTGTATCCACACCACTGGTTTGAATGTAAAGTATTTTCTTCTTTCCTCTAATTTTGCTCATTCTCGCATATTCATCTCTTCTATCAGTCATTTTTTATTAGAATATGAACACCCTCTTTCTCCTTTCTTATTTCAAGAAGATGAAGATTTAATCTTTTCACTAGACTTGTTATGTCACCTTCAGCGGCAGGATCGTCGGCGATGACCTCTAGAATCTGCCCCTTTTTCAGTTTATCCAGTTCCATGCGAGTCCTGTAGATAGGCTCTGGGCAGAAGAGACCTAAACAATCCAAGATTTTGTCAGGGTTGATTGGCTCATTAGTTTTCTTGGTCATCTAGGATTCACTAGTATAATATTTGGATAGTTGATTTTAGTAAATAGTATAACGTTGTTATAAACTTTTTCTTCGCTGCAGTAAAATAGAAGGGAGTTTATTGTTTTTTACAAAAAGCACAAAGACGAATTTAAACAAGTTCAGAGTACCTAAGTCAGTAGATAGTTGTAACATTTTTCTATTCTATTGTTCCAAAAATTAGACTAAGCAGAGCCATTCTTGCTGCAACTCCATACCAGACTTCTTTGAAGTATCTCGCATGAGGAGAATCATCGATTTCAGGGGATATTTCGTCTATTCGCGGTAGGGGGTGCATAATTATCATGTCTTTTTTCGCATTTATGATTGCTTGCAGAGTTAGTCTGTAGGCTCCTTTGACTCTCTCATAGTCATTGAGGTTAGTGAAACGCTCTTTTTGAATTCTAGTCACGTAAAGTATGTTGACTTTTGGAATTATCTCTTCGATGTCGCAGGTTTCTATAACATGTATTCTTCCACTGATCTCTTTAATGATTTGGCGAGGCATAGCTAAAGGCTCTGGGGAAACCAAGTAGAGATTTACGTAGTAATGAGCAAGGGCACAGGCTAGAGAGTGAACGGTGCGTCCATATTTTAGGTCACCTAGAAGTGCTATATTAAGTCCATCGATCTTTCCCATTTCGCGTTTCATTGTGTATAGATCAAGGATAGTCTGAGTTGGATGTTCTTCAGCTCCAGATCCACCGTTTATTACTGGTATGGAAGCGCATTCAGCGGCTAACCTTATAGCTTCTTCTGACGGATGCCTAAGGACTATAGCGTCTGCATAATTCTCCACAACCCTAATCGTGTCCTCTAGGCTTTCGCCCTTCTCGATTGAACTAGTTCTAGGCTCAGATATGCCTATGCAACTGCCACCAAGCCGATCCATTGCAGACTCGAAGCTAAGTCTTGTCCTAGTACTTGGCTCAAAGAATAGGCATGCTAAGATTTTACCTCCGAGTATTTTTGATCCGGTCTTCATCAAGGGCTCCATTGTCACAGCGACTTCCATGATGTGTTCAATCTCATTCCTTGTGAGGTCTCGAATGGAGATAATATCTTTTCCCTTGAGACTCATATGGCACATCTCCTCCATTACTACTATTGAATCGTAATTAAAAGACTTAACACGCCAGAATTCGTTCAATATGGGTAAGTATCCCTTTTTTAAAGAGAGATGAGTTACGATGAAAAACCTGTGAAAGACTACTTGGAATTGAATGGTAACCCTCAGGGATTTCTTTTTTGGGCTAACATTAGAATTGCTTGCGCAAGATCCCCCTTTAATTCTTCTAAGGTTTTTCGGGCTTCTTCCAAGCTGACCTTAGCCTGTTGAGCTACCAGTTGTACGTCTTCTTCGGGGATTATTGTCTCCTTTGCAGTTGCTCCTCGTTCTGAAACTTTACCTCCCATTATTTGAAAGATCTTTTGTCCTTGCATATTGGTGATTGTAACTTCCGGCTCGTCTATAACTATCTCCTTGGCTGCTGTCCTGATTATAACCTGTAATGTTTGAGGTAGCTCCTCCACTCGCATACCCATCTGCTCCATCATCCGCTTGGCTTGACGTGGATTTATCCTTCGCATCTCTTTCAGTCCTCTCCTATTCCTCTTCTAACTTTGACTGCTATTCCCCTTTTAAATGCTAGCATTTCCCTCCCAGTCAATAACGCTTTTCCCACAGCTAGAATAGAATCATACCCACTGGTAACGATAACCTCCTCTCCAGCTTTGATATTCTGATCAACTGTAACCACATGACGAGAGAAAACATTTCGCCCTTCCACAATGAAGTCTCTCACATCTTCTTGAACTACGACCCGGAATTTAGGTGGTTCAAGAAGGGGAGCCAATCTTCTTCCTCCAGCAATAGTTAAAGAAAACAGTCCATCCATTGGTCTCAACGTTGACAGCATCTGTTCATTCAAGTAGATATGTCTGATCCGCCCAGTCTTCCTTGAGTGAGTAAGTCTTACTCCATCTGGAAAGAGGGCTACGCCAACGTCTCTTTTGAACTGGTAGTTTGCAATACCTCTAATCCTATTCAAATCCATGATTGATAAGCTCTTCACCAAAGCCAGATTCACTTCAGAAATCTTCAAGTAGTAAAGGTATGCTATAAATTATCCAGTCTTCAATAGAAGGTACACTTAGCACATGGAATGTGAAATCTGCGGAAAAGAGATTTACGGTAGGGCTTACAGGTCAATAGTAGATGGTGCTAAGCTTTTGGTGTGTTCTGAATGCTCTCAATTTGCTTCGGCAAGTTGGAAACCAGAATCGAAGAAACAAACTCCTATATCTAGACTAATTCCACCTAGGTCTATGTCTCAATTCCAAGTTCCTCGAAGACAATCTCCAACACGAGTTATGGAAGAGTTGGAACTTGCTGAGGATTATGGACAACGCATTAGGAGAGGACGGGAGAAACAGAGTTTAACTCATGAAGAATTAAGCAGGAAGATTGGCGAGAGGATCTCCGTCCTCCAGAAGCTTGAGACTGAAAAGATGGTCCCAGATAGATCTCTAGCTAAGAAGTTGGAAAGTAGCTTGAAGATCAAGTTACTTGAACCGCCTCTAAAGATGTCTGATGCAGATAAGACTTTTGTGAAGAGTGCGCAGGACTTGACTTTAGGGGATATAGTCGTAGTACAACAGAAGAAACCAGCGAATGATGATGCGAAGGAAGAAGAACGCAGGCAATAATCGTTCAAAGGAAAGAGTATGAAAATCTGGACAAATTAAAAAGTCTAGCAGAATCAGCTGTCTGTACTATTTCAGGAAACATTGAGCAAACGCTGGAGGAAGATTAGAACCATCATGGTTTGTCAATAAATTTGATTTGAATATAAGGAAGATTGGCGGAAGAATACTTGAACATAAGGAAGGCTCTAGCACATAGAGCTATGGAGTCAGTCAGTCTTCGTAACCTTTTTCCCTTTTTGTTGTGGAATTATGATTAGCTTTGCGTTTGGGAAGTTTTTGGAAAGCTCTCTTCCTTCAAATAACTCATGGAGGAAAACGCTTAAAGCACCTACTTCTGAATGAGGCTGTGAGGTTACGGCAACATTCCAGTCTACAAGCCTATATACAGTTCCTGGTACTTTTGCTCCTCCTACAATTATGAGCTTGTTCTTCTTTGAAGCTCTTATCTGATTTATCACGTCTTGTATTGGGAGTCCATACATTGTTAGATGAATAGTTTCTCCATCTGAGTTTTGCCAGTCTTTCAGTGTGCTCGTCCAACTCTCGGAATGTTCTATTTTGAAGCTGCCGCCCCATGTCTCCGTGATTTCTTTGAGTTCTTCTTCAATTTCCTTATCTCTTTGACCAGTGTATACGACTTTATCAGTCCCGAAGGCTCTAGCCACTAGGAATAAGTGAGTAGTAGTCCTAGTGTCACGAACGTACCTATGGCTGAGTCTAAGTACGGATACTTCCATATCATTCATCTCCCTTTTTCCAATACCTGTTATTTCTACATGAGATTCATAAGTGTTTTAATGATAATTAGAAAAGACTTAAGTTTGCCTTTGGCTATTCAATTAGTAAAAGAGGTTTCAAAATTAGCAAATTGACTGCTTTCATAGATGATGATTCCTTAAGGAAGATTGCTAATATCGTAGGCGGAGAAGATGCCATTAGGGTAGTTATGGCCCTGAAGGATGTGGGAGAAGCTACTGACGATCAAATACTTATGAAGACTAGTATAAAATTGAACGATGTCAGAAAGATCCTATTCAAGCTTTATGACCATTCTATCGTTCAATGCGATAGAATAAGGGATGAGAAAACTGGATGGATCATATTTCATTGGAGACTTCAACCAGATCAGCTTGAGGGTTTTATCAAGAACTATAAGAGAAAGATCCGCAAAATCTTGGAGACTCGGTTAGACTATGAGAAAGGTCATGATTTTTACTATTGTTATAATCCAACATGTAGTAGGGTGACATTCGAAGATGCTGTGGAACTAGTTTTCCACTGCCCTAACTGTTCAAATCCACTCAAATACTTTGACAACAGCAAAATCGTCGAAGTCTTAGAAAAGAAAGTAAACCAGCTGGACAATGAGCTTAAAGAAGAATAACTCTTCATACTCAGTCAACAAGGATGACTAAAATTGTCAGATCTCCCCTCATCGAGAGGAGCAACCCGTCTCCTCAAGAAGGCAGGATGCCCTCCTAATGTAATAAAGCATTGTAAAACCGTTTCTAAAATAGCTGTAAAGATAGCAAGGAAATTGAAGAAGAAGGGAATTCCTATAGATGTGGAATTAGTTAAAATAGGAGGTTTACTCCACGATATAGGAAGATCGAAGACTCATAATATTGATCATGCTGTTATCGGATCGGATATTGCACGCTCTCTAGATATTCCAGAATCGGTTATATTGATCATTGAGCGGCATATAGGCTCAGGAATAACTTCTGAGGAAGCAAAAAAATTAGGTCTTCCCGAAAAGAACTTTCTGCCTGTAACACTTGAAGAGAAAATAGTCTCATACGCTGATAAACTGGTTTCTGGAAACCATGAGATGCCCTTTGACGAGGCCTTAGAAAGATTCACAATGGATCTAGGTGCAGCCCATCCGGCTGTTTGCCGATTAAAACAAATGCATAGAGAATTCGTCTCCATAATAGGAGATTTCCCCTAATGGTCATACTAACTCTTCTTGAGAAGATCTATGGATTAGAAGAAGATAAAGCTCTAGAATCACTACGGAAATTCCTTTCCTCTTTCTCCTCAGGTCTGGAGGCAGAAATCAAGGTTCTTGGCAAGACTGAGAACGGTTGGATTCAAGTTGAGATTTCGGGTTTAGATAGCATTATTGTTACTAATTATCTCAATAAGAAGTTTGGTTTAGCACCTTCTAACATCGAAGAACTTCATGCTCAATCTGAATTGAGAGGAAAGGTTGTTGATTCTGGAAGAATAGGTTTTGGTCTTTATGTTGATGTTGGCGTGTCATCTCAACGGAAAATGGACGCATTGGTTCCCCTCTATACGTTACGAAAGCAGTTATTAGGAGATCAGAAACTATCTCTACGCAGGATAACAGAGGCGTTCTGCCTTCGCGATAACTTCCCTTTAAAAATCAAATTGACCAGAATAGACGTAGGAAAATATGAAATGGGGGCTGAACTATCAGAATCCCAACTGGCAACCTTTGACGATTGGTTAATTTTAGGTTTAGATAGAGTATTAGTCCTAGGCGCTAGCCTAGAACAAGTCGAATACGCGATTCGGAAATCAGATTCCATGCGGGACATTACTAGAATCGACCAACTCGGATTTCTTGAAACAACTCTAATTTGTAAAATTGGAACCGAAGCTCCAGGCATAATCAACAGAATAGGTCATTTCCTTCCAAGAATACCAATATACGCCTTCATGCCAAAGAAGATTCAAATGTTACGAAAAGCTTAGAACTTGATAAAATGACATTGCTGACACATTGACAAATGGAAGGTGAGTCTTTTTTAATCAAGTTTCGATTCAGAATGTACTGCATAATAATGAACTGAATTATTTTCCAAAGTCGAGTTCTGGATTCGAATCATGATACTTCTGTCTGGGTTTAGGCTGTGATCATTGTTCCTCCAATAAGATTTTTGATATCCGCTTCGACTAATAAGCTGGAAATATCGAAAGACGTGAAGCTATGCTTCTTATCACCTACTTCAACTATGGTCAGTTCTCTACTGTCTTCGGCGGTTATTCCTGTTATTTTCTCGTATGGCACGTCTAGAATTAAGTAATACCTCTTTTGGAGAAAACCTTTTTCTTCTATGAAGAGAAGTCTTTTCTTTGACATTAAGAAGTATCCGCTTACTCCATTATGTCGAGCGGCATAGCTCTTTTGTATTCTATCCTCAGGTTCAAGTCTCTTTTTTGCTTCTTCAACCATTTCTCTACTCATATCTAGTCACCCCCTTTAATTCTATAATTCTCTAAAAAAATATGAGTAAATAAAAAATATATAAATAATTTCTACATATTATATAAAATAATATATAAGTTATAATATTCTACAAAGATTATATAGGTTGGTAAGAAATGAATGAAACCAAGCCTGGAAAATACGTGAGACGACTTCAACTGATTGGTGGCTCAACATATATTCTTTCTCTACCAAAAAGGTGGGTCACCCAGATGACATTAGGTAAAGGAAGCCCTGTTATTTTGGTAGAACAGGACGACGGGTCAATAGTGGTAAAACCGGAAAACTCAGAAGAAGTTGAAGGCTCAACAGAAGTGGTCATAATCGTTGAAACAGGGGAGGAACCAGATCTAATCACGAGGAAAATAGCCTCCGCGTATATTGTTGGCTACAATGTAATCCGTGTAAGGACGAGGAATGAACGATTGGACTTTTCCCAGAGAAGTATAATCAAGGATTTCACTCGAAAGAAACTAGTCGGAACTGAAATCATAGCTGACTCTTCTGATGAAATAGTTATGAAGGTACTGCTTAGTTATCCAGAACTCTCAGTTGAAAGTGCGCTTAGAAGGATGTGCGTCATCACTTCCGCAATGCATAGGGACTCAATGAACGCGTTGAAGAAGTTAGACTCTGACTTGACTCGCGACGTCATCGACATGGATGATGAAGTTGACAGGTTTAAATTATACATACATCGTCAGCTAAGAGCAGCCATTGAAGACCCCAAAGTTTTAAGAGAGGCAGGCATGTCCACTCGAACAGAATGCTTAGGGTATAGGCTAATAATACAGGCTATGGAGAGAATAGCTGATTACGCCGTAGAGATCGCTGAGAATGCCCTTATGCTAAAAAAGCCTTTGGAGTCAGAACTATTTGAACAGATAGATTCAATGAATATTTCAGCAATATCCATGTTTAATGAAGCAATGAAGACCTTATTCAGTCGAAACTTTCAACTTGCTAATAACATAGTTCAGAATGTGAGACAAGTAGCTTTATTGAGAAGAGACTTGATGAAGTCTGTCTTGAAAACAATGGATAGCGGAGAAGCATCTTGCCTCAGCCTCATAGTGGAAAGCATAACAAAGATAGCTGAGGAGGCCAAAGACATAGCTGAAGTCGTACTGAACTCGAACATAGACCAAGTAATTACCATAGCGAAATAGCATAAATAAAAATCATGAAAGAAGACTCTTGAGATGAAAATAACATGTAATAGAAAGGTCATGTAGCAGAAGGAGAGGGAACAAAATGAACGTGGATATTCCAGAAGAGCTTGTTGAACTGATTAAAAACATTGTTTCTTCAAATAAGTTTGATTGGCTACAACATAAAGACGTCCAAGGCTTCGTAGTAGACGCTGTGAAGCGGAGGATAAGTGAATTGACCTGGGGACCTGGCTATGAGCGCCAGCAAAGTTAGTAAATCCAGCGGAGAATGATCTAGTACACAATTGAATATTCTTCTGATGAGTAAACAGTGTTCCAAAACTTTTTTTATTCTAAACAAATAATTCCATTGCAGACGCTTTCAGTTTCGAAAACTTCACTATACCTCAAGTTCAATTTTAAGAGAAGAACTGACTATTATTTCCAAAATCATTAACGAGACACCTTGAAGGAGTATGATAAAAAGTTGAAAAGTCTCACTGCCACCAAATTCGGAGGAGACGTAATAGGAGATCAAGGTCAAGGAATTCCCCAG
This sequence comes from Thermoproteota archaeon, assembly GCA_030837285.1. Lineage (GTDB taxonomy): Archaea > Thermoproteota > Bathyarchaeia > RBG-16-48-13 > JAUPKU01. The sequence continues at coordinate 10,356 of JAUPKU010000112.1, forward strand.
ATAATAAGGAGAATCCACCGCATAAAGGAAATAGACGACATAGGACCGTGACTGTTTTCTCTGCCCCGAAGGGATTGACTGACAAAATTATAGGTATTGGTAGAAATTGCGCAAAAGGAGAATTTTCTGAAGAATACAAGTCTTTGATAAATCCTTATCTAAAGATTTCTGAGCAACACATTCAAGGTTCACTCAAAGAGCATTTTGAAGCTGGAAAGAAGAGGCATATCGACGAAGTGGGAAAGGCTCTGGAGAGGATTTGTCTAAACAGAGAGTTTGAGGGTGTGGATAGAGCTATAGCTCTAGCATATGGTGGAGAACTCTTGACAGCGACTATGATGAGTTACATCCTTAACAGCCACCACCTAGAAGCATCTTCAGTACCTTTCTCAAAGTGGCTTGTAATGACTGATAGGAATTTCGAATGTGATACATTTCTTCTCCGAGAGTCGAAGGAGAGGACCGATAATCTAGTCAAGAGGATTGAAGATGGAAAAGTCTTGGCGATAGGAGGATTCATATGAAGCACTAAAAGTGGAAGGGAAACTACCTATGAGAGAGGTGGCTCCGACAAATCAGCCACTGATCTTGGAATATTATTAGCGGACTATTTTGATGTAACTGTAGACTTCGAGAAAGTGTAGTAATGAGTGCTGACCCAAAATATTAAGGAAATTAACATGAGTATGCTGAGTAAGATTGAGCACTTATCATATAATGAAACCAGACTCGCAGGACAGTATGGAATGAGCATAGTTGACCTCTGTTGCTATAAGAGACATCCCTCCTAGTTTGATCTTCCTCTTGTGGTTACGAATATTAGCCCCGATGAGAAGACGATAATAAAACGACAGATAGATAACAGTAATAGCAGTCCTGTTAAGATGGTGACAGGGAGAAGAGGATTCGCCATTCTTGAAGTGAAACAATCTAAGAGAGCTTCGCTATACGATTTCTTGGAGAGAATTAAGAGATATAACGAATTCACAGAATTGAGATCTTATATCAAGAATGATGTGCGGACGGCTAAAATCCTTTTCTTCGATGGAAACTATGTGGAAGAGAATTTGAGTAATGATCTAATAAAAATAGATGAAAAAGCCAGCATAGAATATGGGTTAGCTTCTGTTACCCTGATAGGAGACAGGATGGCTGATGCCTCAGGAGTCATCGCAGCTGCCTATGAGGGCATCAGAGAGAATCACTCTGACTTGGTTATTTTGGATGGAGACATCCAGAGACCCACATCAAGCGTTCTGATAATAGTTAGAGAAGAAGATAGAGACAAGTGTGTAAGCGACATCCACGAAAAACGTGTGGAAATGAACAGAAACAAGCAACAATCTCTTTTTAAAAAATAGATTTCACGAAGCCGCTCTCACTTTCAACTTAACTCTTAAAGAAAAGAAGGAGAACTGCAATCGGCAGGATTGAAAAATAGTAAAAGAAATAGGGATATTTGAGTTATGGCTGGAAGGGAACCGCCCATCTAAGAACCTCTCTTGTTGCCTTGTCAACGTAGTTTATACAGCCTTGAGATATATCTCGGCTTGTTAGGACGCCGTAAATAATCCCACTTTTCATTACTGGAAGTCTACGGATATGATGTTTCTGCATAAGTTCTGAAGCTTTTAGAAGATCCTCGTCTGGGTCAACTGATATAAGGGGTGATGACATGATCTCGCCGACAGTAGTCTTTGTCGGATCAGATTCACGACCAATAATCTTCTCCACAAAGTCATGTTCTGTAACTATTCCTACTGGACTTTCTCCATTAAGGATTATCAGGAAACCTCTTCCTGATTTAAGCATAGCTCGGGCAGCGTCAATCGCAGAAGTATAGTCCGCAATGGTTGGAACCTCTTTTACCATATAACTCTTAACTAAGTATGACATGTTAATCTATAAATTGTGATTTCAGCCTATTATATAAGATTTTAAATCATTAACGAACATATGGACGAGAATGAATAAAAGATAAGTTCAAGCATTTCTCACTTCTCAAGCAACATCCATCCCCCGTTCTTATTTACTTGAATAAGGAGACTACAATCTTTTATCATATACTACTCTGAATTATGGTGGGCCGGGCCGGACTCGAACCGGCGACCACCACCTATCTTAGTAGTCCCTCGTAAGGGTGGTATCCTAACCAAGCTAGACGACCGGCCCATCACTTAGAGCAAGCTAATGCTATCATTCTCATTCAAATCCAAATATAAGCCATATGTATTAAGAAGGAGCGCTTGGAGAGGTGTTTGCGAACAATGTTAAATAGGATTATGAGTGCTTTAACAATTATTTAGAGAAGGCGAGTTATATGATTATTTCTAAGAGAGAAAACACAAAACAGTTCTCGACAATCGCGGGTGTAATGAATAGTATTTTGATTAGTGGAGAAAAGGTAATGTTCCTTCTAGTTAAGATGGAACCTAGAAGTGTGATACCTATTCACAGCCACCCTCATGAGCAGATGGGGATTTGTCTGGAGGGGAAAGTCGAGTTTCAGAGTGGAGATAAGACATTCATAGTCGAACCGGAGACAGTTTATGTTATTCCTCCAAATGAAAAACACGGAACTAAGCCAATTGGTAAAGAGAAGGCAGTCGTTTTAGAAGTCTTCAGTCCACCAAGAGAGGATTACCTAGGCATAGTCGCCTCTAAGCCTAGCATTAGATAGCAAGTTCCCAAAGCCAAATTATATTGGACTCCTTTTTAAATGTCTTTCAATTTAGTACCTAAGTTTGACTCATGGATTTTACAGATAAGCTTTCCAGCGTCTGGAGATCAGATTTTTCCGCCTTAATAAGCTTCTTGAATACTTAATGGCATTGCCCCTCCGAGTTCTTGTAGATGGCTTGTCCTATGTCTCTGTGTGTCTGAGGCTGAGGCTCTTTTGTCTTGGGGGGTAGGGGGTTGATGTGCTGTTTTCTTCCTTTTTTTGGGGACTGGGCTTTTTGCAAGTCTTTCACTCTGAGAAAAAGTGT
>JAUPKU010000113.1 GCA_030837285.1 Thermoproteota archaeon
AATGCCTGGTTTAATCGTTTGGAAGGGTTTTTAATAAAATGAAAAGAAATTCGTCGTGCATTTGATTATCCAATAGAACGAGGTTGAGATTAAGATTTAGTCTTTCTTTCGACTGGTATTTACTTATGCTTATCATAAACCCATAGTATAAAGAGAGGGATAGAACCTAAAAAGTTTGTTACAGCAGAGACATAGAAGACTGTTTCAGGTGAGAAGTTAATCCACACCCACCCTCCTATTGTTGGCGAAATCAACGAAACAACTCCGGCTATTAGGCTGATTAAACCAAAGGCTGTTGCAGTCCCAGAGTTTTGTCTGTATTTTGGAATGAGTTTTATTCGACTTACGTTATCCAATCCGAAGGTTAACCCCCATGCGAAGAGAATGAAGCCTATAAAAGAGGGGTTACCCGTTTTTATCAGGAGAATCATCACGGGCGTTGTTATGAAGATGTGAAAAGCGAAGGAGATTTCTCCACCGTATTTGTCTACGATTCTTCCACTTGGAAATTGACCGAGGAATATACCTGATTGCTGTAAGCCTAGAATTAGGCTTATTGTCGGCAGAGAGAAAGCGAGTACATCGCGAGTGTAAAGTGTAAGATAAGGGTTTGCGATGCCTAAACCCAATTGATGGAAGACGATGCTGAATAGAACCGCGAATAATGGCGGATTCCTTAGAATGTTCAAGCTATTCCTAAGTTGTCCAGAAAGGGATTCCTTTGAATTCCTAGTTTTAATGTTTCCCTTGTCTAAAGATTCTTTTAGATAAAATGAGGCTATCAAAAGGGAGCTTGACTCGACTACTAGTGCGATGATAAAAAGCCAGTAAAAACCGAGGATTCCAGCTATGACTCCAGCTAAAGAAGTTGTGATGATGCTGCTGAAACTCTGAAAAATCGCAAGTGTAGCATAAGCTGTTCCTACTCGCTCTTGGGATGTTACGTCTATGATGTAAGCGCTTCTTGATGGCTCCATAAGGGCTATACTTAGACCATGGAATGTTGAGATGAAAATTAGCCAGGGGAGATTCTTCACGAATAATAGTGTTATTACAGCTAAAATTGAGAAGATGATTGACAATATAATCATGCTTTTCCTACCAAAATTGTCTGAGAGAAAACCAGAAGGAAAGACTACTAAGCTTTGGACCAATTGACCAATAGTTGTCATAAATCCAAATAGAAGTATCGAAACACCCAAGTCGCCAGTTATGTAAATGCCTAGTAAAGGAAACCAAAGACCGGTGCCAAGGCTTGTTTCCAAGCTGGTAAATAAGAGAATTCTGATTCTCTTATCCAAATACAAAAGCTTAGTTATTCTTTCAACCATAACACGGAATTCCCATAAATGGGAAAATGATTTCTGTCTCGAATATAAGTATTAATTGATGAAGACTAGGGGTAATTCGGTATAGTATGACAAGTCTAGCCTTGTGAGTGATTTTTAGTATATGATGGGCGAATAATCTTTAATTTTTCAGCTAATTTGTGGACTAAAAGGCTTATAACGATACTTAACCTAAATGATTTTTAGGTAGTCTAATCTGTACCTTCCTTCTCTTTCTGTGAAAGTATTCTCTTCTCCTATGCGGTATTATCAATGTCCGGGTGTTCTAGAAAAAGTCTCTGGCCTACTTTTAAAAAGCATCAGAAGCAAACCCTTGATCTTCGGTGGTGCAAGGACTTTGAAAGCCTTAGAGAAACATCATTTTTTCAAGGTATTGAGAAGTGTGGAGTTAAACTATGTACAGGAGCTTTTTAATGGAGAGTGTTGCGACGATGAGATAGAAAGGTTTTGCAGAATCGCTTCAGATTCCTCATGCAACCTTATTGTGGGAGCAGGCGGTGGGAAAGCTTTGGACACGGCTAAGGCTATTGGAGCCTGACTTAAAGCTCCAGTTATCTGTGTGCCTACGATAGCTTCTACAGATGCTCCTACTAATTCCCTTTCGGTAGTCTACACAACAGGGCATGAGTTTAAAGAGTATAGATTTTATGATGTAGCTCCCACTTCCGTCATTGTGGACACTAGGACTATCACTGAAGCCCTTGCTAGGTTCTTAGCATGCGGTATCGGCAATGCCTTCTCAAAAATGTATAAAGTGGAAGCTTGCTATGCCTCAGGAGGTGGGAATCAGGTTGAAAAGCCTATTCCGGGTCGTGCGTCGATGACTGCCTTGTACCTTGCAAAAGCCATCCAAAGGATTTTGGAAAGCTGGGCAAGAGAGGCAATGTACAGCGTCAAGAAAGGTGTAATCTCCATAGCATTAGAAGCTACGGTGGAATCTTGTATTCTTTTAAGTGGTTTGTCTTTTGAAAGTGGCGGTTTAGCTGCCGCACATTCTTTGTACGATGGCTTCACAACTCTTGAGAATAAGATGATGCCTCCCCAATATCATGGAGAGTTAGTCTTCTTCGGCACATGTATTCAACTATCCTTAGAGGGTAGACCTGGAGCAGCTATTAGAAACGCCTTCAAGTTTGGATATGAGATAGGCTTACCTATATGCCTAAAGGACATAGGCTTAGCTGAGGCTTCAGATGAGATGATCTGGACAGTTGCAGAGAAAGCTGTTATGGCCGGAGAGACTATTTATAAGATGCCAATAGAGGTTACCTCCGAAGCTGTCTTCAATGCAATAAAGACAGTCGATGCATTGGGGAGCAATATTCTAAGAGCTTTCATAGGGAAATGTATTGAGTTTCTCTTTCCCGTTTGGTTCTTCATGTATCCTGATCGCAGGAGTACATAACGGAAACATGAAAAAGGATAGATTAAGGATAAATAGTATTCTAGTTGCCTTCTATTCTACGTCACAAAGGAGCATTATTATACCGAGTTCCTTGTTTCTAAATGTTTAAAAACTCCCTTCCCCTTTGAATTCATTGATGATGGATGTCTTCTTCCATTATAGATTGGACGAATTACTTTGAAGCGGCACTTCTTATCTGCTGCAAAACAGCAAGTTATGAATATCAGATAAACACTAAACCCAAAATGCCGGATTACTCTGAGTATCAGAATGCTGTAATCGAACATATAGATGGACTCAAAAAGGCTAGAATTGACGAATACGTGGAGAATCAAAAAGAGAAAGATAACATAGAACTTGCAGCTAAGAATGTTATCGATAGGATTAGGAAGGGCGAAGAAGAATTCATTAAGATTCTAGTCGAGTCATATGAAGAGCTGAAACGATTATCTATGGTTTTCCCATACAAATATATCGTCTAACATTGACCCAAACACAGTTTATGATAAGTGGCTTTCAGTTAATATCTAACTGAGATTCACAGAATGTCTCAAGCCAACAATCCTATAATACTTAGTAAACTAGAATGCGGCGCATTCCTAATTTATTTTATATCTTTTAGTACTGCTTTTTCTGCGCCTTTCTCCATCATTTCATTAATGACTTTCTCGCTATCTCCAGGTTTAGCGTCTATACCACGCGTTGCGTCAACAAGCAGCGCCACATAAAATCCTAGTTTGAGAGCATCTAAAACCGTGTTTTTAACACAGTAGTCTGTCGCCAATCCTCCTATGAAGACTCTGGTTACCCTCTTACCCCTTAACTCTTCAGCAAGTTCTGTTCCATCAAATCCCGAGTAGGCTTCTCTCTGGGGGTTGGTCGCCTTCGATATTATTTTCACGCTTTTTGGGAGTTTAAAGTCTGGATGGAATTCTGCGCCCCTGCTCTTCTGAACGCAGTGTGGTGGCCAAGGGCCACCCTGTGCCCTGAAGGAAATGTGATTTGGCGAATGCCAATCTCTTGTGGCATAGACTTGAGCTCCAGCTTTTTGGAACTCTTCGATGTATTTGTTAAGAAATGATATTATTAAATCGCCTTCAGGAACTGGGAGAGCACCTCCAGGACAGAAGTCCCGTTGGACATCCACTACAATGAGTGCATCACTATCTCTGCCTATAGTAAATTTCAAACTTCTATCCTTCGTGCACATCATTGATGGTTGAATGGGCAGTAAAATAATAATATCCTTATGGTAAATAAGATTTTGAAGAGTGAGACCGATGAACAATTCCGAAGG
>JAUPKU010000114.1 GCA_030837285.1 Thermoproteota archaeon
TGTCAACCAGAAGCTCAAACGCGTTTATTCCAGTGCTCTCATCCTGAACTCTGACATAGAAGTTGTACGACCACTCCTCAACCTCCGCCACCTTCAAGTCCGGGCTTATCTCAGCTACGCACTGGTTAGCCAACGCTTGGGTCTGTTTAACGCTGTTTGTGGTTGTTGCAGCGTGCAGAATAGGCGACGAGAGAAACAGGACAGCTATAATAGCTATCAGCCCAATAGCTAGCACAGACAATGCTAAAAGTGGAAACCGGCGGTTATCAATCAAAGAGCCTCCCTCCAATAACAAAATATGAGATTCGTAATTTCTTTAACTTTATTCTTTTGACCAGTTTTTATCATAACTTTGATCTCCTAAAGAGCAGCGCATTGACTATCACGCTTATAGAGCTCGCTGACATAGTTACGGCTCCGAATTCAGGCCTCAAAACTATGCCAAATGGTACAAGTATGCTCGCGGCCAAAGGAATCGCAACAACATTGTAACCTGTCGCCCAAATCAGATTCTCATTTATCTTGCGCATCGTCTTCCTACTCAGAGTAATGAGTTTAGAGATATCGCTAGGATCATTCCTGATCAAGACCACATCCGCTCCACAGCAATATCTGTACCAGCGCCGATAGTTATTCCGATATTCGCCTGAACAAGCGCAGGAGCATCGTTTATCCCGTCTCCAACCATAGCTGCCCGCTTTCCCTGATCCTGCAAAGACTTTATCATATTCGCCTTCTGCTCAGGAAGAATCTCTGCGAAGAAGCTGTCCAGCCCCAACTCTTTGGCAACGTAAGCTGCCGTCTGTGTTATCTCCTGTAAGCATGGCAACCTCTAGACCAAACTCCTTTAGAGACTTTACCGCTTCTTTAGATTCGTCACTTACTAAATCAGCCGAGGCTATTAATCCTTGGACGCTCTTGCTTGTTGCGACATAACAACAGTTTTGACTTGAGAGGAAAGTGTTGAAACCTTCAGCTCATATTCGTCAGGGCTTATCGCCAAGTCTCGCATGAGATTTGCATTTCCTACGTAGACTTCATAGCCATCAACTATTGCCTTGGCGCCCTTACCGGGAATTGCCATAAAATTCTCGGCTTTCTCATTCTTTAAGTCCTCATCCTTAGCCTTCTTGACTATGCCTTTAGCGATGACATGTTCAGAATTGACCTCTATAGCCGAGGCTCTCGCCAGAATCTCTTTCTCACCCCAATTGTCAAGTTTGACAATGTCTGTTACGCCAAATTCACCCTTGGTCAGAGTTCCCGTCTTGTCGAAGACCACAGTGTCAATCCGTTTCGCTATCTCTAGCGCCTCAGCATTCTTGATGAGCATCCCGTTCTTGGCAGCCATATTCGTAGCTATGGTCGTGACAGTGGGGATTGCTAGACCCAGAGCATGCGGACAGGTGATAACTATAACCGTTATGGCGAGGGTCAAGGCGAAGAGGCTTCTCGCTCCTATCCCGAACCAGAAGAGGAATGTGCCTCCGCCAGCAAAGATCACTATCAACGTAAGATAGTTTGCCGCTCTGTCAGCAAGCTTCTGCACATGGGGTTTTGAGTATATGGACTGTTCCACAAGCTTAATAATTTGTGCAATCACCGTCTCCTCACCAGTCTTTGTCACCTGGACTCTAATTGCCCCTTCACCATTTATTGTTCCTCCGATTACTTGGCTTCCTTTATTCTTTTCAACTGGCTTTGACTCGCCAGTGACCATGGCTTCGTTTACTGATGTTTCCCCTTTGACTACCATTCCATCAATCGGAATTTTCTCGCCAGGCTTAACAAGAACAAGGTCGCCTACTTTGAGTTCAAAAGTGGGAGATTCTACAGCTTCACCATTATTAATCAAGTTGGCTGTTGGAGGAATTAGTTTCACAAACTCTTTCAATGCACCAGATGCGCTTCGAATAGCTCTCATCTTCATCCAATGCCCAAATAGGATGAAGGTGGCAAGCGTACTTATCTCCCAGTAAAAGTCCGGTGCTTCGAAGAGAAAGGTTGAGCCTGCACGGTACAAGTAACCTGATAGGAGTGCTATGCTTACGAGGACATTCATGTCAAGCATGTGCATTCTGAAAGAACTGATTAAACCTTTGTAAAATACTAAACCGCCATACAAAATTATGATGGATGCTGAAACAAAGAGCAGACTATCTCAAGCTGGTGATGGCGGCAGAGAATAGTGGAACCACATCTGAATTGACGGGATAAGATTAAAACCGGTATTGTGAAAATGGCAGCGACGATGAAGTGTCTTTTCATCTCAGCCTCCATCATTGCATGAGGGTCATGCGCAGGGGACATGCCCTTTTTCATTCCTTCATGTTCCATATGCGCCATTTCATGAAGAGGCTTACATTCATCGCAACGTATTTTGCACTTTTTTAATTCATTAACTGTTTCCTTTGCCGTGACCATGCCTCTATGTGCTTTGACTGCCAGTATGTTGTTAACTGGGTCAAAAATGGATTCGATGACATGTACAACAGCATTTACCATATCTTCTATCTTGCAGGAGCATTCTGGAGAAATATATTCATGTACCTCTAGTTTAATGATCTCATACTCAGTTTCCATACATATGCCCCTAAAAACGCACGCTGATACAGATGTTTATTCCTAAAGCACGCGCCAGTAGTTAATGTTCTAATGACTGCTTACATATTTCATTGGGCTTTTGTCAAAGGTTGCTTTACATGATTGGCAGCAGAAATAGTAAGTTTTACCCATATGCTCTGACTTGTATTCGGCTGTTTTCTCCTCAACATTCATATTACAGTTAGGATCTTTAGCCATCCTTTTCCCCTCTATCTTTAGGACCTAAATCTGATTCATCCTTGGGTATAGCTAGATTTAAAAATGTGTGACTGTAAAACAACAATAACAATAATAGTGAAAGGACTCCAGAGTATGGTAGTCCGGAGGAAATGAATAACTGAAACAAATTAAGGACTTTTTCACTTCAAATTAGAAGCACGCCCGGGGTTCCATTCAACCCTTTTAGAAAAGGCGTTGACGGAAAAACCGTTTAGCGAATAGGGCTCGTTTTAAGCTTCTTCTATATAAGAACAAAGTAGGTTTCTTGGAGTGCTTGTGCGCGTTACAGAAAACATTTTCTCATTGAACTGTGGACTGGCAAATATCTTAAACTCTACAAGTTCAGAAACCGATTAAATACCGTATATGCATAATTCAAACTATCGAGAACTAAATTCTAATCTTTTTCTTTAAGATATCGTTTATATTTAGCCTAAAATTAGCATATTTTAAGCACGCGCTACTATGCTTATTCCTTTGATTTCTAAGTAATCGTAAGTGGCATATTGATTGATGATTATCAATAGATTTGTTTGCTACATTTGTTAGATAGATTTTTGTGCTTCTTCTCTTTTCGACGATGCAGTAATAATTGTAACCTGCATCGTCTAATCTTTTAGCTGCTCTGTCGAAGAAAACACCTAGATTCTCAACATGGTGGCTATCAGATCCAATTGTAACAGTTGAAATCCCTGTATTATTCACAGCTTTAAGAAAATCAACAGTAGGGTAGCCATCACCAATTCCAAGTTGTTCCTTCCAGCCTGTGGTGTTAACCTCGACGTCTACACCACAACTTTTCAGACTATCAATGGCCCCGCAGCGATGAAGACTCATATTCTTTAAAAGAGACATCAGGAACTCCCATTTGGTAAAGAGACCGTCTGAAATAGTCTGGATGAGCCATCACATCGAATAAGCCAGTTTCAATACCCTTTTTCCAAAGATGCCAATATTCCTCTATGCCTTCTATTATTCCTCTTCCAGCCAAAAAATTCTCGAAACCTACTTTTGTAGCAATGAAGTTGTTTCCTATGTAGTGGATACTTCCAAGGACAAAGTCAAAGGGGTAATCTTCAAGTATTTCAAGGAGATGCCTCTCTTCACCAGGGATATAATCGACTTCCAACCCAGTCCTTAACTTGATACAGGTGGAGTTCTGTGCTGTCTCAATCTCCCCAAAGTACTCAGGTATCTTTTCAACCGAGATGCCCCATTTATGAATGGCCCGGAAACTATGAAGTGTGTTGCAAACCCCACTTCATCCACTCCCTTTTCCTCAGCTGCTCTAATGTAATCCTTAACTGACGCGTGGTCTTTACTCATTCGGCGTGCATCAGGTGAATGGCTTTCATGAACATGGAAATCTTTGATAATCAACAGATCCCTTTGCTGTATTAAATATCCCTTTTAAATCATTTTATATGCGCGGGCATATATTGTATCAAGACATGATAAAAACTCTTTATAGTAAAACGCGTTAGAAAAAAGATGAAGATTTTTTAGATCTACTCATTTGCTTCCATATTTTTGCCATTGCCACATTTTTTTTAGCTAAAACGATTCCATCTTCACAGCTCTTCTTTTCTTTGTAACCTTCCCCACTATTCACGATGATATGGTCATTAGATGATTTTAGCCTCCATCTCCACTCGCCACGACTATCTCTATACATGTCGAAATAGACTTCAAGTCTTGCTTGTTTATCCATATTATTAATACCGAGTAGAGTTTTTCTTCTTGAATCTTTATTTTCGTTATGAATGCTGAATCCATTAATCTCAATCAATTGAAATTAACCTTATCTAGAGAGCGTTCGATAAGCTAGTATGCTCTACTGGTAATCAGTATGCTGACTCCACAAGTCATAATAGAAAAAGTTTAATTTCTCGTAAATGTCCCTAACATCCTCTTTCATAGGAAGAAGGGAGTTTTTTGCATAATTTTCTCCCTTCTTATCCTCTAACTTGTTTTTTTAAAGGATTAAAAAAAGCGTGTACTTATTAAGTAAGAAATCGGGAAAAGCTGAAGTCTATTCGCGGAACTAGTCAATACCATTTTAGAAGACGATACAACTAGTATGATATTTCTACTATGCCTTTGTGTAATCGCGTTTGTAATGCATACACATATTCCTAAGCTGATACTGATCTGACAAAGATACATCGGGGAAAATTTGTTTATAATATCTTTATAGGACTGTGACAGACTTGGCAAGATTCCGGGGCATATCAGGGTTGCATCCTTTCTCCACTGCCATGTAATAGGCAAATAATTGGAGTGGTACGACGTATGGAATTGGCGATAACAGTTCTGGTACATCAGATGGGATATCCACATATTCATCGGACAAGGCTTTTATCTCTTTATCGTTCTCATCGATAATTGTTATTATGCTTGCTCCTCTTGCCTTCATCTCCATTATATTCCCTATCAACGCTTTCCTAGTTCCATCTTGCGGGCATACAAAGATTACTGGGAATCCTTTTTCAACAAGACTTATGGCTCCATGTTTGCTCTCACCAGCTGGATAAGCTATCGATGGGATATACGAGATCTCCAATAATTTCAGTCTTCCCTCAAAGGCTGTAGCCGTGTTTATTCCTCGGCCGAGGAAGTAGAAACATTTGGTGTTTTTATACTTCTCAACTATTCCTTTGACTTTCTTCTCTTGATTCAAAATTATCTTGTCAACCATATTTGGGATATCTTTCATCTTCTCCTCCAGATAATCTATCTTCTCCTGGGAAATCTTTCCCCTAACCTTGGCAAGTCTTAGAGCAATTTGACTCAAAACCATGAGTTGGGAGGTGAAGGTCTTTGATGCAGCTACACCTATCTCTGGTCCTGATTGCTGACAAATGTATGCTCTAGAGACTCTGGTCAATGTGGAGCCGATTGCATTTGTGAGTCCAAGTATTGTCGCTGCTTTAAACCTAGCCTGCTCTATTGCATGTAGTACGTCAGCGGTTTCACCGGATTGACTCACTGCGAGAATTGTACTATCAATATTGACTGCCTCCCCATATTGCTCAATGAATTCCGAAGCAATCACTGGAAGTGTTGGAAGATTGCAGAGATTTGAGAACATATATGATGCTGCTAAACAGGAGTGATACGAAGTTCCGCAAGCAAGAAGATAGATCTCTTTAGATCTGTCCAAGAATGTTGTCAGAAGATCAATATATCTCTGCTGCAAACGAAGGGTATCTTCAAGGCATTTTGGTTGTTCATGAATCTCCTTCAGCATGAAGTGAGGGAATCCTTGTTTTTGTGCCATTTCCACTGTCCAGGTGATTATGCTGCTTTCTCTCTTGATGGGGCTCCAATCCTCTATTCTTCTAATTTCAACTCCCTTTTCTGAAAGAATCACCATCTCTCCGTTGTATACTTCAATAATCTTTTTCGTGAGGGGCAATAAAGTTGGAATATCCGATGAAGCATACAAACCCGTTTCAGAAATACCAACAACTAGAGGACTAGCATTCCTCGCGAAAACTATTTTGTTTGGTTCATCAACATGTATTGCCACAAGCGCATAAGACCCTGAAAGTCTCTTGACAGAATCTCGTACACTCTCAACGAAATTCAATCCAGACTTCATATTCTCTTCGATTAGATGGGGGATAACTTCAGTATCCGTCCTAGATACAAAAACATGACCTTTATCGGTTAACTCATCCTTTAAATCATTAAAATTCTCAATGATTCCATTGTGTACAACCGCTATTTTATTACTACAGTCTGTATGAGGGTGAGAATTAACCATCGATGGAGCTCCGTGGGTTGCCCATCGCGTGTGTCCTATGCCCATCTTTCCAGGTAAATCATCTAGATCGAGCCTCTTGTGAACGTCATCAATTTTTCCCTGATCTTTTTTAATTAGAAGTCGCCCATCATACACTGTTGCTTCTCCAACAGAGTCATAGCCTCTATATTCAAGACGCTTCAAAGCAGCATGGATTATTGGGGCTGCTTTTCCATCATTAACCAAACATCCAAATATTCCACACAAAAATAATCACTGGAATAATGCTTCTATCAAAGGAGCTAATAAGCATATACAACGTAGAATTTACTAATTCCAAATCTATACCTGCACTATGTTCGTATGAAAGTCGAGAAAAAATTGGCTTTGGAGTAATATGAACAAGTTTCTGAGGAAAA
>JAUPKU010000115.1 GCA_030837285.1 Thermoproteota archaeon
ATTTCTTCAGAAGGCTTATCTTCTTCTTTATCTTCTTTATCTTCTTTATCCTGACTGATTTCTTCAGAAGGCTTATCTTCTATCTTAGACTCTTCCGGTTTTACGTCGACTTTCCTTTTCCTAGTATAGACTCTGAAGTACCAGAACATCGCAACTTGTCCCCATATGAAGGCTTGTACAGCTAATTCGCCTCCATTATAAGCACTCATTGCAGCAATCAGGTATCCAGTTACAATTATTATGAAATCTAGCGTCTGCGCAATCTTGAGTTTTACGTTACTCATTAATCACACACTCTCATTGAACAATGGAACAAATAGTTCTACAAACGTATACATAAGATTATTCTTTTTTAAACCAACCAACTCCGACATGAATATTAAAGAAAAATTAGTTTCAGAATTGAATTGTGAAAACAATGAGTTTAGACGATTATTTTCATTAAGCGTCTCTATTATGTTTCCTGTAACCAGTTTTTAAACGATCTTGCGTAAACCAATTGCAGGATTCTTAAGGACCAATTTGCTAAGGTCTATGTGGAAAACTTAAATTCAGGAAGTCAAAAATTTAATGGCCTAATTTTTAGTTTTAAGAGATTTTCCGCTTCTTTCTTAAAGGGAGGATGTATAATACCTCTCTCAGTGATTATTGCCTCAACCAGTCTTGGTGATGTAATATCAAAGGCGGGATTAAAGACTGAGACTCCCTCAGGTATAATTCGACGACCAAAGATTTCGGCGACCTCCCTGGGATCTCTTTCTTCTATGATCACGTCTTTTAGACTAGAATTGAAGTCGAATGTTGACAGGGGAGCGGCCACGTAAAATGGGATCTTGTAGTGTTTTGCCACAATAGAAACTGTATTAGTGCCAACTTTGTTTATGACGTGACCGCCGCTGGAGACTATTATTCGATCAGCACCGCAAATGAATTTATCTATCATTCTTTTTGAAAAGCAGTATCCTATAGCTCCGTCGGGGATTACTCGAACATCTATTTTATCTTGTTTAAGCTCGAATGCAGTTAGTCTTGCTCCTTGGAGTATAGGTCTGGTTTCTAAAGCGATTACTGAAACTCTCTTTCCTTGCTCATGTGCTATCTTTATGACACTGAGGGCTGTACCATACTCACCAGATGTTGCTAACCATCCCGCATTACAAATCGTGCCTACAACATCCCCATCTTCAATCAAACTTGCTCCGTTAATTCCAATCATCTTATTCGTCTGCAAGTCTTCCTTACCTATTGCTAAGGCCTCAGCTATGACTGTTGATCTTACTTCTTCAACGGTTCCTGGGGTTGAAGCTACTTTCGTGTTTACTCGGTCAATTGCCCAGAATAAATTGTAGGCTGTAGGTCTTGTTTTCCTGAGAACACAAGAGGCTTGTTCTAACCTCCTTAGTAGTTCTTCTCTTCCTTTTGCTCTACTGTTATAGGCCACTAAGGCTAAGCCCATAGCTGCGGCTACTCCAATGGCTGGGGCACCTCTTATTTCAAGCGTCTTTATGGCCTTAGCTATACGTTGATAATCGTCACAACAGACATATTCTAGTTGTTTTGGAAGCTTTCTCTGATTGAGATATACTACTTTCCCGTCTTCCCACAGAATTGTTCTCATTCTTATCGTCTCGTAGAAGGAGAATTTCTAACTGAGTAGAAGCTTTTTGATAAGAAGAGTTATGAGGAGTAGGCTATTGCTTTCCAGGTTTAGTGTTGAGGACAACCTCAACTGGAAAGTCAGGCAGACCGTGCATTTTCTCCCCCCACTTGTCACCCACTGAAATTAACGCGTAAATACCAGCTATTTCAGCCCGGCCTTTTAGGACTAAGTTTGCCAAAGCCTTTGGGGTTTCTCCAGATTTTATTATGTCGTCGACTATTAGTACACTGTCACCCCGCTTGATTGCACCTCGGGGTATATAAAGAGACATAACCATTGCTGAGTCGCCCGGAATGAATGTTTCCTCGACATAATCTCGTATCCCTACATCTTTTGTTTTCTTTGCTATGATAAGGTTCACTCCTAAGGATTCAGCGATTATTGTTGCTAGCGGGATTCCGTCTACAGCTGCTGTAAGTATTTTGGTTATTCTTCTTCCCGCAAACTTTAAGAAAACGTATTGGGCGCCTTGTTTCATCAGGGCTGTATCTGAAATTATAGGAGTATTGTCGAAGTATCCGTTTTCATCGAATTTAACCAGCTTTCTAAGTTCCTCTTCCAAACCTACAAGCTTCTCTAGAATCCTCCAAATCTTTCTAGCTCTGTCTGAACTTGGCAGAACATGGCCTTTGACATATCTGCTAAGAACTGTTACTGGAAGCCCTGTTCTAGTGGAAAGTTCGCGGTAAGTGTAATGCTTCTTCGCTGTACTAAGGAGATCTATCGTCATCAATCTATATTTTAGATCACTCAAATGAGTTTCGCTCACCAACTAGCCCTCCAGAATTTACATTCACATTAACATTTAAGCTTCTTCTTAAGGCCTTCTTTTATATTGATATATTAAAACATTTAACATCTCAAAGGTTTTTTGAAAAGACTGAGATTAGAAACCATTACAAACATCTTTTTATTAGTGCATAAATATTTTGTCAGAAGCATAGCCAATAGAAAACAAACACCTATTCTTAAAGTTATAACGTACTCTTTTC
This sequence comes from Thermoproteota archaeon, assembly GCA_030837285.1. Taxonomy (GTDB): domain Archaea; phylum Thermoproteota; class Bathyarchaeia; order RBG-16-48-13; genus JAUPKU01. Next base: position 2,653 of record JAUPKU010000115.1, read on the forward strand.
TGAATTTGGATAATCTTAAAAAGGCAACCTAATGGATGAGAACTTTTCATGATTAACTATTTAAGCTAATCATCACTCTAGTGATTCCAAAATGATCAAGAATAAAGAGATAATCACCTTCTTCCTAGCAGTCTTATATCTCATACTAATTGTTTCCATGAACCGTGTTCAAGCTCAATCAACTAGCTTCTCCTTCCTCATTATACAAGCTTTGGATAGCACATCAAATCTTCCTATCACGAATGCTTCCATTCAGATTTGGACCGCGCCTGACAAGTCATATTATTCTACTTGGAAATTAATTAATTTAGGAAAAGCAAACGAAAGTGGTCAATTTAGCCTAAAAGTCAAAAGTGGAGTTCAATACGGAATTTACGTGTACCATTACAATTTCAGTACTCACAGCTTTGATTATGCACCTGCTTTTAGACTTTCCACAGTAGGAAAGGAAAACTCAAGTATCATCTTCCGCCTTGCTCCGGCCATGACCTTGATTCTTACTGGAGAAATTCGTTTTCTTGAAACCACTAAACTCTCTACAGCATATACATTCAATATAAAGGACAATTCCTCCTCTTCAGAAAGTGATTACGTGCATACATTTGGTACGTATCCACCCTGTAACAACTTTCTTAACTTATCATCAAAGCATGTAATAATTCCCGTTGACAGGAATGTCAGCTTGGAAATCATAGCCGAAATCATAAGCGGACAGAGTATATCTGAGAAGTTCACAATCAATAATCTGAAGCAACTGAATCTCACTAAAGGAGGCATTATTTATGCTAGTATAGAGATGTATTCGCTCCAACATGATTTGGAATCGTTAAGGAATTCTACGATCTCGGCGGAAAAACTACTAGCGAATGTGGAGGAGATGGGATTCTATGATACCCTCGAGAAACAAGATTTGGTCAACGTCAATAGCCTCCTAGAAGTGGCACAGATTAGACTCGATAATGGACAGTACGCAGAAAGTTATGCAAGCCTGAGAGATGCTTATACGAAGAATGTAGATACAATTGGACGATTAAATGCAGTGTCCGCTGACGCCTCAATATCAGTCTTTGCTTTAATTCTCTTCTTATGTTTAACCGCTGGAGTTATAGCTCAGGTAGCCACTGAGAAATTAATCAAGAAAGAATTAGTAACAATTTTCGTTAGCATATTATTCTTCGGAGTGCTATATTACTCGTATCCAGGATGCAAAATCATCTCAACAATTACCATTCTGGAGTACCTATCTGTCTCACTTGGTGTGACTTTTTTGACAGCAATTATCCTTCCATTACTGTTGAAAGAAAAATATGTTTCAGCATTCTCTCTTGCAAAGAGGCATCTCAAGCAACGTAGACTCCGATTCGCTCTTACGCTGCTGTCAGTGTCTGTGCTTGTTATGGGCTTTGTTTCTCTAACTTCATTCTCTTCAGGGTATGGCCTAATCATGAGACCATTTTATAGCTCGTCTACAAACTCTAATGGAATTCTCGTAAAACAACCTGTTCCTTCAGATCTTTCTATTCTTGGGATTAAGTTCGTTTCAATTGATTCTTCAACTGTAGCATCTATTCAAAATGACTCAGTTTTTAATTTAACAGCAATCAAGGCAGAGAATTTTGCATACCCATACAGATTAGGGACTCTTATATCACCATTCGATGCCCAGAAGAGGATAGATATCTTCGGTGTAATCGGCATACAGCCCAGCGCAGAGGCGAAAATTACCCATATAGACAGAATCGTCATTGAAGGCCAATATTTAACTGATAATGATGAGAATAGTATTCTGATTAGCTCGGAAGCAGCTGCAAAGTTGAATGTAAAGGCTAAAGACAAGCTTCTGCTGCAGGTCGAAATAAATAAAACCGAAGTGACGATCGCAGGTATTTTTGATGACGCAAGTCTAAATAGCCTTACAGACGTAGATGGCAAAGCCTTTCCACCTCAAAAAATCATTGACATAACCAACTTGATACTAGGACCGTGCATACCATACGAGGTCGTCATAGCGCCTCTACAACTTTCACTTCAGATACCAATGGTCAAACTCTCAAGAATAGCCGCCTTACCTAGAGACGGAACTCAGAGTCTCACAATCGTTAAGCAGATGGCATTGGAAAAAGATCTGTGGATCTTCTACTCCTCAGGAAGCCAGCATTACATGGCTGAGATGGGATCATATCTTGAAGCCCGAGGAACATCAATACTCATTCCATGGGTCATTGTCATACTGAGCGTTGTAATAACTATGCTGAACTCAATATTTGAGCAGCGAAGAGAGATAGCTATTCTATCGTCAATAGGGCTTAACCCCTCTCACATAACAGGCCTTTTCATTGCTGAGGCAGCCATTACTGGAATTATTGGAGGGGGGATTGGGTACCTCCTTGGTCTAGGAAGCTACAAGGTCATGTCAGTATTTTCTCTGCTAGTGGAAGTTAGATCTAAAGTATCAGCCGCATGGTCTCTAGCATCAATACTACTTTCTCTAGCCGCTGTCCTAGTTGGAGCGGCAGTAGCTCTGAGATTCTCTGCAGTTATCACACCCTCGTTGTTGAGGCGATGGAAAACAGAGGAGACGTCATCCCCAACGGGAAAGGAATTGGAATTCAGCATACCTATTAGAGTCAAAGAAGAAGACTTAGAATCCATGTTTAATTATACTGTAACGCGTATCCGAAAGAACCTCAGAGGAGTAGGTCTTGAAAAGTACATGGAAAGAATAAAGTGGTTTGATAAGAAAACTTCTGAACTACACGTAAGAGGCTTTCATTTCGGAGTGATTCCCAATAGAGACCTAGTAGTTGGAAGCTCGTCTTTTGATTTAACAGCAAGTAGAAAGAAGGACGAGGAGAGTTATTCGCTTAAGATTGCCTTTAAACAAATGATCGGGCGAGATGATTCTGCATACAGGACCACAAGTTTCCTCAGAATGGCCCTCTTAGAATGGAGCTCCCCCAAGAAATAGAATGTCAGATAAAGATCCAAAAGGAAACGTGTATAATAACCAATTGAAGACATCACCACCTCCTTAACTCTTTAAATATTAGGAATGACTTTTTTTTGGCAGTCAAGTTTAGGAGATAAAATGAAATGCCAACAGTACGTAAGCCTCTTGTAATAGTAAACTTCAAGACTTATGCCGAGGGAATGGGTAAAAATGCTTTAAACCTCGCTAAGATAGCCGAAAAGGTTAGCGATCAATCGAAAGTCTATGTGGGAGTAGCCCCACAATTTACGGACATCGCCCAAATCGCTAAAGAAGTTAACATCCCGGTTTATGCACAGCACATAGACCCGATAACTTATGGAAGTAATACCGGTCACATATTACCAGAAGCCATTAAAGAAGTTGGAGCAATTGGAACGCTGATAAACCACTCGGAGAGAAGAATACCTCTTAAAGATATTGAGGCATCAGTCAAGAGGATAAAGGAAATTGGAATGATATCAGTAGTTTGCGCTGACACTCCAGAGGCCACCTCCAAAGTTGCAGCCTTTCAGCCAGACATTGTAGCTATAGAACCTCCAGAACTCATTGGAACTGGAATCCCAGTCTCAAAAGCTAAGCCAGAAGTAGTAGAGAATACCGTTGAACTGGTCAGAAAAGTCAATAAGTCAGTAACCATTCTTTGCGGTGCTGGTATTACAAAAGGGGAAGATGTTAAGGCCGCTATACACCTTGGGACTGAAGGAGTTCTCATCGCAAGTGGAATTGTCAGAGCAAAAGACCAGTATGCAGCACTTTTAGACATTGTCGAATCAATGAAATAGACACTCATAATGAAACATTTCGCCTGCGATACCCTAAAAGACTCCCATTTTTTAATTAACACGCGCGCTTGAAACTTCCTTGAGGGCCCGTGGCCCAGCATGGATAAGGCGCTGGCCTCCGATCAATGGAAGGAGACAGCCGGAAATCGCGGGTCCAAATCCCGCCGGGCCCGCCATTCCTTCTGAGTAAGAGTTTCATGAAAATGCTCGTGAGATAGTTCTTAGACTCTTTTAAGAGATTTAAGCTGACTATTACTTATGAATACTACTAGATAACTGTAGGAGATTAAAATGAGAGGAATTATCTTTCTTGGAGAGAAACAGTTGGAGTTAAGGGAGTTTCCCGAACCTATACCTAGTTCTTCGGAAGTAATTGTAGAAATGCATGCATCTGGACTTTGTGGCAGCGATCTCAGACCTTATAGGACGCCTAAAATAGAGGCTGGCGACCCAACTCAACTTAAAGCAGCTGGACATGAACCTTGCGGTCAGATTAAAGAAATAGGCTCAGAAGTGCACTATTTGAAAGTTGGAGATAGAGTCATTGTTCACCATTACCTCGGCTGCGGGTATTGTAAATGGTGCCTAGCAGGTTATTCTCAGCTGTGCATAGATCCTAACGCAAAGAAACTTTACTACGGTCGAACAAATCACGGAGGGCACGCTGATCGCATAGCAGTTAACGAGAATGCATGTGTGCTAATGCCTGAACATCTAAGTTATGAGGAAGGAGCTGCCTGTGCCTGCGGAACTGGAACCGCGTACGATGCAATAAGAAGGCTTGCAGTCTCAGGTCGAGATACGTTCGCAATTTACGGACAAGGACCTGTTGGCTTAAGCGCTACCCTTTTCGGCGTAGCGACAGGTGCTAGAGTCTTGGTTGTGGAACCAGTTGCGTATCGACGGGAGTTAGCAAAGAGCCTTGGCTGCGAGGTCGCGATAAATCCTTTAGAAACCAATCCAGTTGAAGCAATAAAAGAATTAACACATGGTGAGGGTGCTGATGCCACTTTTGATTGCACTGGAATCCCTGAGCCCCGCAACAACACCATTAAGAGTGCCAGAATATTTGGTCGAGCTTGCTTCGTTGGGGAAGGCGGTCAAACCTCCTTCGACATCAGCCGGGACATTATTCATAAACAATTGACAATCTATGGTTCTTGGACAATGAGCACTATTGACTTAGCAGAGGTTTCTAACTATGTGGTTGACCATAAACTACCATTATCTAGAATTATAACTCACCGTTTCCCGCTAGAGAGAGCGGATGAGGCGTATAGGATCTTCGAGTCAGGACAGACTGGAAAGGTCATGATTGTCTGGCCATAGCAAAGCGATTAATAAAAGGCAGTGGAGGATGCTTTACCCCCTTTCATTTTCGATACTTAAGCTAGGGTTTAATCTGTCTGCACCTGAGATTTAAGCCAATTTGTCACTCTTCTTACTAGTTCTCTCCTCTTGTTTGTGAATACGTGATCGGTATCTTTAATTATCACAAGCTTCTTGGGCTGTTTCGCCTTAGCGAAAAGAAATCTAATCCTATCTGGGTTGACAGTTGCATCTTCTTCTCCTCCTATTAGAAGTAGTGGTCGGGGTGAAATCTTTGTAACCCAATCTTGTGGAGCGAGCTCCTTCATTCTTCTAGCTGAATCTTCAATGGCTTCTTGCGTAGTTATGCATTTAAGGAATCCCTGTTTTATTAGGGCACCGAATCGTTCCTTCTGCAGCTCTAAAATGTTGTTATTTGGCAATTCGGTTAAGAGGTTCCGCCTGCAATGGCAACTGCTCCTTTGATCCTCTTATCCTGAGCAGTAGTAATCACTGTTGCCCATGCACCCAAACTATGTCCCACGAGGAAAATCTTCTCCTTATCCACGAAATCCTTTGACTCGAGATAGGTTATCGCATTCTTAACATCGGAGGGTATGCCTGTGAAACTGTATTTTCCTTCACTTCCCCAGCAACCTCGATAATGAGGCATAAGAACATTCCAACCCATCTCACGTAGTTTGTAGGCGATATCGGTGTTCTTCTCTAAACCAGGGTGGCCATGGAGGAGAACCACAGAGGGCTTTCTTCCTTCTCCAAGACCGATATAGACTACTCCTATAAGGGTACTACCTTCACTTTGAAAACTTGCACCTTCGATCTTCCCTAAACTCTCATATATTCTAGACATTCCAATTCACAAAGAATAATTCATTCTAATTTGTACATAAGACTATCACAACGAATATTCTGGAAGGGCGTTAGAGAAGAGTTTATGTTTAGGAAGCCGTTTAAGAGACTGAGAATAGCTTCTGACATGAATTAGCGCTGACTTTTTGTGAGGAGATGTTAGATAATGGGACTGCCATGCACGAATCCATTTGAAGTCTTCCGAACTGAATGCGAAGAATCGCTAAAAGACAGTGTTGAGAAGACTTTCCCTAAGATCATTGTCTCTCAATTCCCACTCGAGATGCCACCATCTTTAGAGTTCGGAGATCTATCAACATCAATTTGTTTCGAACTTGCAAAACACTTGAAAAGCCCCCCCAAGGATTTGGCAGAGTCTGTCCTCGAAGCTTTGGATCTCTCTGGCAAGCAGCTGATTAAAGCTGTTAAAGTAGCCGGAGGAGGCTACATCAATTTCTATGCAGATTATACACAATTCTCATCACTAGTAATAGAGTCCGCAATGGCTCTTGACATATCTTATGGCTACGTCAAGACAGATTCACCTCTTAGAATAATAGTTGAACACACTAGCGTGAACCCCGCGGGTCCAATACACATTGGTACTGCAAGGAATTCCATCATAGGAGATACTCTTTATCGACTTTTGGATGCCAGGGGGCATAGAACCAAGGCTCACTTCTACGTTGATGATGTTGGTCGTCAGATAGCTGTTGTTGTCTACGGCTACGGTTTACTTAATAATCCTCAACCAACTGGAAAAATTGACCATTGGATTGGCTTAGTATATGCTGTAACCAGTTGCATTATAGAGATTCAGTCATTGAAAGAGAAACTTAGGGTGATGAGGGAGAATGATGATTTCGGTGAGGAGGCGAATAAGACTCAAGCTGATTTGGATGACTGGGTGACTGTGGCAGATGAGCTTCGAGGAAGGGATGAGAAGCTCTTTGATAGTCTTATGGAACGTATAAGACTAGATAAAGATCCTGACAAAATCATTGCTGGAATTATTTCCGCCTATGAGAGAAAGGAGAGTAAAACCACAGAACTGGTCAGAAGAGTTGTGAAGCTGTGTTTGGAAGGCTTTAGGGAGAGCTACAAGATAGTGGGTATTGATTGGAATTCATGGGATTGGGAAAGTGACTTCGTCTGGGACGGCTCAGTCTCAAAGGCTGTTAGGTTGCTTGAGAGAACTCATTATATCACGCAGGTTGAGGGAGTTATTGCAGTGGATGTTGATTCTGCGGCTAGGGATAAAGGTTTTAAAAAGCTCTTTGGAGTATCTGAGGAGCATGAGATACCACCTCTCATCCTCATGCGCTCAGATGGAACTACACTCTATTCCACAAGAGATATTGCTTATAGTCTTTGGAAACTCGGACAAGCCGATAGGGTAATCAATGTGATAGGCGTGGAGCAGTCACTAGCCCAGCTCCAGCTGAGGATTGCAGTAGCTCTGCTAACTTCGCCTGAGAAGGCCAAGAACCTGATTCATTACCCCTACGAACTCGTCAAACTGCCAGGGTACAGAATGTCAAAGCGGCGTGGAAGATACGTGACCTTCGACGAGATCTTAAAGGAAGCAATAAAGAGGGCTAGGGAGGAAGTTGATAAGAGGTCGCCAGACTTGCAAGATGCCTCAAAGAAGATAATATCGGAGGCTGTTGGAGTCGGCGCAGTCAAATACGCCCTTATCAATGTTGGAGCGGTGAAGCAGGTGATATTCACTTGGGATAAGGTTTTGAACTTCGAGACGAACAGTGCACCATTCATCCAGTATGCGCATGCCAGAGCTTGCAGCATCCTCAGGAAAACCGAGGGAAAGACTGAAAAACCTGATTATAGCCTTCTCAAAGAGCCCATAGAACAAGAGTTAGTTATGAAGGTAGCAGCATTCCCTGAAGTCTTTGTGGAGGCAGCTGACAAACTCAATTCAAATTCAGTATCCGAGTTCTCCAATGAATTGGCCGCGAAGTTTAATTCATTCTATGCAAGTTTACCCGTCTTGCAAGCTGAAGAGCCGAGTCTTCGTGAGGCTAGACTAGGCTTAGTCAAAGCTGTTAAGGTAACGTTAAGGAACGCACTTAATCTTCTGGGCATAGAAGCTTTAGAAAAAATGTGATTGACTAATCAAGTCATCTTTTATTCTTTTTCTAGCTTTTTACAAACTGGGGTTTGCCGTTGATTTTTTAATGGTTAGGTTGAATGAAAAAACTACACTATATAGGCATCTTAGATGAAGGTGAACTAAGACATTAGGCGAAGTCTTTTTAGACAAGATGTTGGCTATACACTGGCAAGCGGGGGTGGCCTAGCTTGGATAGGGCGGTGATGAATTCCGTAAGCCTGCGGAGCCACTAGTCAGGGGTCCGAATCCCCTCCCTCGCGCCAATTCTCATTTGATAGTTTATTCGCGGAGTAATTAGTGGATAGCTCCCTTAGAAGAGAATGTAACATGTTCTCAGAAGTTGAATGTGAATATCTTTATTTTCTCTTGAGAACCGACATCAAGTTTGGATTGAGATTTTCTTAGTGTGCGCACACTCCATCTTCGCTTGGCATGTTGGAAGAGGTAGAGAGATGAGGATTATAGTTAATGATGTCAGACAGACTATAGGTTTAAGCGGAAGATTGCTAGTGGTAGATGATTGGCTTTGTGAGGGAAGGGTAATGAGATACGTTCTAGGTTTACTATAAAAGGACACAGCGCGCATGCGTGTTCCTAAATTCTTTTTTAAAAGGTTGTCTAGGTTTTTCCAATGATAACGTTTACGTTTCATAACAGATAATTTTTCATAGATACAGCAAAGCCACAATCTTTAACGACCCAAGAAATAATTTAGGAACAGCCATGCGCGCTAACTACACTGGCTATGTTCAACCGTGAAGGCTCAGAGTTCAGACCAGTTGTCGTGGAAACTTACATTGACAAAGATGAGAGGAAAATAATTCTCCTTTACGGCTCAATCCAACTCTACTCAGAGGAAACTTAGACTCAAGGATTAATTTGTAGAAGAATCAAATGAGTCTTCCTCACTCTTTTTTATTCTTATCCTAAATTTTCTTTTAAGATTTTTTCACTTTAAGAGGATATGTAGAATTTTTAATCCTTGTTTTGAATCAGACCTTTTCTCGCGGATATGAGAGGTAACGCTTTTCTCATTAACTACTTTAGACACTTCTTTTATGGATTAATATATGAACATGAATTATTGGGAGAGGATGGTTCTCCCGAATGGGATGAGAGTTCTGCTTTTCCCGCGAATGTCTGATATGACTGCGCAGTTGGCTCTAGGGATAGAGTATGGATCGAATGGGGATTCGATAAATGTTGCTGGGACTGCGCATTTCCTTGAGCATATGCTTGCTGGTGGGTCAGGAAGGCGGATTGAGCTTTCTAGAGAAATTGAAGGTTTGGGTGGGAGTGGCGACTTTTTTACTACGAATGAGTTAACGATGGGGATAACTGACATTATGCCCGGAAAAATCTCTAGGACATCACATATCCTATCGAAGCTTATGCTTGACTCGTTTTTTGAGAATGAGAAGTTCGATCTGGAGCGTAAGATCATACTAAATGAGATCACTGAGGTCTCGGATAACCCTTTTATGAAGATTAATGAGATGCTCAGAGAATGTTTGTTCAAAACGCATTCTATCAGGAGTCCCATTTGCGGACACCGTAACATCATTAACCAATTATCTCTTGACACTTTAGTGAAGAAACATGGAGTCCACTATGTGCCACCGAACATGATTCTGGTATTAGCAGGCAGGTTTTCAGAAGGAGATGTTAAAACTGTCCTAGAAGATTTTAGTGAGGACAATGGGAAAACGGCCTCAGAAAGAACGTTTCAATCAGAAGACGGAGAGCCTAAAAAGAGCATGGTTTTGAAGAGGAAGGGTTTGTCTCAGACCTACTTGAGTATGGGTTTGAGAACGGACAATGTTAGACATCGTGATACACCCATAATTGATTTAATTAACACTCTAATTGGAGTAGGCCCTAGTTCAAGACTCTTCATAGAGCTACGGGAGAAGAGAGCTCTAGCTTATAGCGTCACCTCATCACATGAGAGTGGGATTGACTTTGGATTCTTCCATGTCGACTGCGCTATTAACCGAAGGAACTTGGAGAAGACCGAGAACATTATTCAAAAAGAATTTGAGAAACTCAAAACCAAGAAGATCTCAGAAAACGAACTATGGAAGGGAAAATACATGATTAGGGGTGAGATGCTAAGAGCTCTTGATAGCCCATCAGTCTGCCCACAACTCCTAGCAGAGATGGAAATGTGGTTCTGTAGAAAAGGCGCAATATCCGAGTACTTGAAAATGGTTGACGATGTTACTCTTGAGGAAATATACCAAGTTGCGAACAAATATTTGATAGATGAGAACTTTTCAACAGTCGTACTAGCACCGAGTCAATAAGCATCTAAGATTAACCGATTACTATGATCCCAAAAATCTCAAGAGATTTAAAGTTTTTATTAACGCTCTTCAGTTCCACACTGACTCTGATTCCAGATTTCAGACTTGCTCTTCATGTTAACCTATGGAGTGGTATTCTACTTCTTCTTGGTAGTCATCATGTATCTACAACCAAGTGGGGTAAGGGCATTGTCAATTCTTTCTATAAGTGTATTTATATCAGAGGGAGAAGGATCTTGAAACCACTCAAAGAAGAAGTCATACTCTCCAAGCATCTCGGAGTGTTTACTGAAAACGTTCTGGCACCGTTCGGTGGTGACTTCTTCGTCTAACCGCATCGAGTCAAAGTAGGATTCTGCATCGTCAACTATGAGATTAGGGTCTGTGGCTACAATTGTATCCATGAAGCAGACTTGAGGTGTCTTAACTGCTATCTTCTCCAATTCTCTTATGGCTTTTAAGAGAGGTGGACCAACTATTTTGATGTAGCTTCTCATCACCAATCAAGAAAATGATGAAACCAAATGCATGGTTTAAATTTAATGGTATCCAACGCGCGGAGGTTTAATATGTCTCCTCAGCTTTTTTTATTATAGAGGGTATTGCGGTGTTTTGTTCCAACTGTGGAGAGAAGCTTCCTGAAAACGCGTATTTCTGTTTCAAGTGCGGTGTGATAACAAGCCATGGCGTGGAGGCAGGTGCCGCATATCCCTGGAGATGGGACAAGGAAGTGCAAAAGGCTCTTTCAACAGCTGCCCAAGAAGTAGAAAAGGCTTTTAACAACTTAAGGGAAAACATCAACCAATCAATAAAAAGAGAGACTGTTTCCTGTCCTCAGTGCGGAGAAAAGAATCAGCCTGACTCTACATTCTGCCACAACTGTGGAAAGAAGCTTAATTGAATGATTTCTCTTCGATGTTCTAAGATTTCACATGAGTGAATTCTTCAGACGAATGAAGGATGCATCTAGATAGAACACACTAGACTCATCGCCCGAAACGGATTCTACTGCTTTCAGCCCTTGCTTGCACTCTTGGAGCGATGTATCTCCAAATCCAATCTACAAATTCCTTCACATTCTTTGTTTGTATATAGACTTCACCTGGACCTGTGACGTCTGTGACAAGCCCTTCTCCACCTAGGATCGTCGATTTCAAGCCTCCGAACATGTGGACTTTGTAGCTACAAGTTTCGCTGAGAGCAGCTAAGTGATAATTGTCAACAACCAAGCTCTCTCCAGATTTCAAATCATGCTTGTCAATAGCTCCGAAGGTATTTATGAAGACGTCCCCCTCTCCAATAGTTTTTATCATAAACAGATTCTGACCGAAGACTCCCTTGGTGAATCCCTGCCATTCTGTATCGAGTTTAACCCCTTCGGTGGAAGCGATGTAACCAGCACTCTGAATAATATAGCCCTTATCCGTTGTTACCTTAAGTCTAGTGATGTCTCCCAGAGGAGCTGAGACGAAGCCCGCAACGCCAGAACCACCCTTGGCAACATAGTCATTAATGAATAGTGTTTCACCTCCCAATAGGGAGACTTTTATTGTCCCTAGGATTCCTGAATCCTTCATTCTTGTGCGAGTTTCAACTTCGATGTTACTACTCATGTAAGTCATAGCCCCGGCCTCAGCAATAACATGGCCATTATCGGGTAGCTGAACTTCAAGGAGAGAGTATGACGGACTATACTTAATCTCAAACTTTAAGGAGTCTCTTTCAATCACTTGAGAGATGAGAGAGGCACCACAGTTTGGGCAATAATTGCTTTCTGCAGGAATCTCTTTTCTACAGTATGGACAAATCATTCTTTTTCACTTCAACGTTTTCTAGTTGTATAATTAGCAAACAAAGATTTAACCTTCCTCATTCTTATTAGCAAAATTTAATATTGGTTCGGGAATCCCAACTCTAACTTAGCGATACTGTCAATTGTAAAAGCCGAAAGAAATTCATATAGACTAATATTATATTATGTGCTCATGATTGGAATGAAGGAGGAATCGGTTTTCAAGATACATAGAAATCGAAAAATCCGATTCCAAGCCAAGTTGACTTTTATTGGTTGAAGATTCAACTACTACAGTGTTGACTTATCCTATTTTTCAATATTTGGATCTGGAAGGATAGTCGTTGAGACAGTATATGCTTAATCATGTTAGAAGGCGTTTGGAGGAGGCGCTTCAGATTTGAATTTTTAAAAGCCTTTTCTTCTTTTTGGTAACATCCGGGTAGAATGATATTTAAATAGTAATACCTAAACGATGTAGCTCGTCTTGTAGACCTAGTCTTGCTTGTCGTAAGCGAATTCTTCTATCAGCGTATTCATCCCCGTCTATCTTCCCAATTCTAAATGTATCATCAAGTCTTGCGAGTTCGCGATCGACTTCTGAGACTCTGATCCGGAGCTGGTCAGAATAGTTTTTGCCAGAATTTCTGAATGGGATTGAGAGTGGATTTAAAAGCTAACGATGAATCTGGTTGGACTCTGAAAGGGTTAAGATATCAAATGGCAATAGAATCAAGCTTTATATAACACGAATTTGAGTCTAGAGATAAGGTGGAAAGCTCTATTTCCTTTTTCTTCCATGAAGCGAGGGTCTTGAAACGTTTATATCGTGTTTCTTTTCAACCTCTACCTCCAAGTCCACTCCCATAACCTCTGCAATATTGGCTAGACGAATAAATGTATCAGCCAACTCCTCAGCTAAGCCATTCCAATCCTCGTCTCTGGCTGCCTCAGATGCCTCTGAGACTTCACTATGCAGTCTAAGAAGCATTGAGTCAATATCACCCTTCTCCCAAATGAAGCCATGTTCAACAGCGTTCTTGGTAACTACCAGTTGCCAATCTTTTATACTCCTCATTCCAGGCACATCCTAACTCTCAATGTAAGAATTAGACAATTAAATTACACGAAGGAAATATATCATTTTTCAAGTTTTTACCTTGCAAAGCAGACTTCAAACTAAGAATCTAAATTAATTTTGAATTTTCAAATATCAATGCAAAATCAATTAATAACTTGATAGTGAGAGAAATATTGGAGCCTCTATGAGGAGAAGTTGGAATGTCATATTCGTTTAATATACCTTTTCATGGAAATTCTAAACTTAAGCTTGTCATCGACCAGGTTAAGAAGGATGAGCGATTGAACACACTATGGAAGTGCTCTAACATGATGGCTATAGACCGCTTGGGCTACTCAGATCATGGACCCACCCACGCGAAGATAGTGGCTAACTTATCGCTGAAGCTCCTCAGAATCCTAGTTGAGAAAGAGGTTAAGCCAAGTATGGTTAAGGATTACAAAATGAAAGTTGAGGATGCTGAAGTTGTTGTTGTCCTTGGATCGATTTTTCACGACTTAGGAATGGCCGTTATGAGAGATAAACACGAGGTATACAGTGTCTTGTTGGCAAAGGAGTTTGTTGAAAAGTTCTTACAGCAAATCTACACTGAGGAGGAGCGGACTATAATATGCTCTGAGGTGCTTCACGCTATAGTCTCTCACGAAGAACCAAATAAGCCTTTAACAATTGAAGCGGGAATAGTCCGAATCGCTGATGCCCTTGACATGGAGAAAGGACGAGCCAGAATCCCCTTCCAATCTGGAAGAGTAGACATTCATAACATCTCAGCACTTTCAGTGGAAGAAGTGAAGGTGGAGAAGGGAGATAAGAAGCCGGTGACAATCAAGATAAAGATGTCAAATTCAGCAGGCGTCTTCCAGATAGATGAACTCCTTAAGCCTAGGATTGAGAATTCGGGAATAAAGGACTACTTCTACGTTATAGCTGAGACAACCGGTGAAAAGGAGAAGCAGATTGTAGAGAAATTCGAGTTCTAATGCCGCTACAAACGCAATCTTTCAAAGGAAAACCCCAACAGGGTAAATGAAAAGAATTGTGCAATGACTGAATTGACTGTGGATTTTCTACAATATCTCAAATGTAATTAATTCTAGAGTAATAAGTCTCTCAGTGTCATAGGCATAAGAGCATTGCTTTTCAAAAGCGGGCATGACAATGGAGACCATAACTATGCGGCATATTTCAAGTACTACTAGTTCGTTAGTTATCGTTGGTTCACCTGCGCTGAGTATCATGACTTTTTCTCATCATGCCCGCGACAAGACAATAGGCGATTGCCTATGGTTTAAGACAGTGTCTAAGTGAGTCATCTTTTGGAGTATTCCCCCGTATTATCGAGAGCATATCAGGAATTCGTGCATTAACTATTTAGATTAATTTTTCTTTTTTGATTTATGTCTTTTTAACTAAAATTATGTGCAAAGTCTAAGGGATTAGAACAGAGAAGACTTTAGCCAAAGAAAGAAGATGATAGCCTTGTCCGGTATGATGAAGAATTGGGAGAGAAAAGAGAAGCGTTCGTCGATTTCGAAGATTGCTAGTTCCGTGAAGAAACCTGAGCCTCTAAAGGAAAGAATATCCTTCACAATATACAAGCTGAAGGAACAAGAGAGCCGATTAGACCAAGCTTATCAGAGGATGCAAAACCATTACAACCAGCTCTTCAGAAAATGCACAGATGCAGTTGTTAGCAAAGACTCAATTCGCGCTTCCATGTACGCAAATGAGTGCGCCGAAATAAAGAAGATGATTCAAACTATCCTTAGGAGCCAGTATGCTATTGAACACGTCGCAATAAGACTTGAAACCGTGGAAGAATTCGGAGACATAATGGTGGAAATGAGCCCTGTAACTGCAGTAATTAACACTATTAGAGGACCTCTTGCAGGAGTGCTTCCAGAGGTATCTAACAAGCTGGGAGAGGTTGGAGACACGCTCAATGATCTTGTTATGGAATCCGGAGGAGCCACTAGCACGTCTTGGAACGCCATGTCCTCAGGGGAAGAGTCTGAGAAGATTCTTGCAGACGCAAACATCATAGCAGAGCAGAAGATAAAAGAGAGATTCCCAACAATGCCAGACGTAAGTCTACTTGGCATGGAAAAGATTTCAAGCAACTCGCGAACAGCTTAAAGAAAAATCACACCTCTCTTTTTTTTTAATTCTCACATTCTCCGACTTTTACAATCATTACATCAATCTATGAAATCAGGATGGTTGTATGAATAGCCAGAAGTAAACTATTATAGAAGGAAAAAAGTCAATAATAAATTAGTAATCATTTGGAAGAAGGAAGATTATAAATGCTTAATTCTACAAAAGAAAGTAATCCAATCATTTCTCAGAACGATCCCCACCTAATTGTGCAGGACATTAAATACCCAGGCCAAACAGGCGATGTCAAGGCACATTTTGCTAGACCTAAAGAAAATGTGAAATTAGCAGGTGTAGTCGTTATCCATGAGAACAGAGGACTTGTTCCCCACATTAAAGACGTTACACGACGTGTTGCATTGGAAGGATTTCTAGCTCTCGCCCCAGATGCCTTATCACCTACGGGGGGAACACCTCAAGACTCTGCAGACGTACCGTCACTTATACAGAAGCTTGATAGAGACTCAACGATAAAGAACTTCGTCGCCGCAGTAAAATACCTGAAGACGCATCCTCAGTCTACAGGAAAGGTTGGCATCACAGGCTTCTGCTGGGGAGGAGGAATGGCGAATCAGGTTGCTGTCAATTCTCCAGACTTGAACGCCGCAGCCCCCTTTTATGGCATGCAACCTGCAGTTGAGGACGTCCCCAAAATAAAAGTGCCACTCCTACTGCATTACGCTGGTCTTGACGAGCGGATTAATCAAGGTATATCTGCATATGAAGAAGCACTAAAGAAGGCACATATGGAGTACAATCTATACATATATGAAGGAGCTGAACACGCCTTTTTCAACGACACAAGCCCCAGATACAACGAGAAAGCAGCAAAGGTGGCTTGGGAGCGGACAATTAGCTTCTTTAAAGATAAACTAAAGACCTGATAATTCAATCGAATTAACTTTTGAACCTTGCCGCTTCCATTCGGTAGCAACCATCGAAACAAAAGGCTGGCAGTGGGCAAAGAAGAGTCTGTAACCTGCACACAGGTAGTTCAAGCCCTCTTCTCCATCACTCGTCTTTATGAAGCGGTCTTTCGGACATCCGCCGTTGCACATAGCTCTAACACTGCACTCTCTACAATAGCGCGGAAGATCCGCCGATTTAGCTTTGCCGAATGCATTTTGAGCTTTACTTTCAAGCAGATATTTAAGGGGCATCTCTTTAATATTTCCGAGATAATGATCAGCGTCCACGAAGTGGTCACACGAGTAGAAGTCGCCATTGTGTTCGATAATGGGAATATCACCACAAATCGGTTTGAATATGCAAAGCGAGTGTTCCTGATTGAAAGCTGTTCTAGCAGCCTCTTCAAATATCTGTATTTTGATCTGACCGATGTCCTTCTCCGTCCATTCGTCGAAGATAGTGCAGAGGAATCTTCCCCAAGCTTCTGGAGTAACGCTGAGTGAACTGACACCACCTACTGCTTCGGGTTGACGTTCTACAAGTGGCAGGAAGCTAATGTATCTTGCTTTTACATGTTTGAAGAATCTGTAGACCTCTAGGGGAAAACTGACGTTAGTCGCGTTCACCACACATAGGATGTCGGTGGAAACATGATGTTTTCGGAGAAGGCTGTATGCCCGTATCACTTTCTGGTGGGTGGGCTTCTTGTCTTTTGTTAAACGATATTTGTCATGCATCTCTCTAGGACCATCTAAGCTAAGACCGACTGAGAAACCCTCTGATGCAAAGAAGCGACACCAATCCTCATCAAGGAGAGTCCCGTTGGTCTGAATGCCGTTAGTAATCAGAAAGCCAGGTGGCTGATGCTTCTGTTGTAGGGCTACGATCTTTTTGAAATAGCTTAAGCCAAGTAGAGTTGGTTCTCCACCATGCCAAGAGAATCTTATCACTTGCCCAGGAGAAGCTTCTATATGCTGGACGATATATTCCTCAAGAACATTGTCAGACATTATAAACGATGAAGCCTTCTGATAGAGCTGCTTCTTCTTTAGGTAGTAGCAGTAGCTGCAGTTCAGATTGCATATTGGACCGAATGGTTTAGCAAAGACCTGAAATTCACGAGAAGCCTTTACCATCGTCGGACCCTACTGATGAAAGAGATATTTATGAACCTTCGATATATAATGTCATTTTTTCATAATTTAGGATAGTATACTTCGCATTCTGTTTTTTTTTATGTTTTTAGCCTCTTCGTATTACAAGAATGGATTAGCAAGAAGTATATTAGGGTATTAAGATTCTAGTCGTTTTCTCATGTCTTGAGGTTAGTCCCAGTTTTTTCGATCGCTACTTTCTTAGGAGAGAAAATGTATTTCACAACTTCTATTAGTAATATCTCACTGAGGACGATACCCAATATTATTATCCAATTTCCCAGTTCCAGTGGAACCACGTTCAAAATTGTGTTTAATCCAGGAATGTAAAGGGCTGCGAACTGTTGTGCAAAGCCGAAGATCACTGCTGCGAAGAGAAATTTATTTGAGAAGAAGTTTTTGGAGCGGAATATTGAGTGGCGGAAGCTTCTATAGGAGAAAACGTATACTAGTGACTGGATCGCGAGTATTGTGAATACAACAGTTGTGCCTTCTATTACATCCCCATGTATGTTCCAGAAGTACCAGTAGAGTAACAAAGCTATAGAGGAAGACATAGTGCTAATGGCAGGAATAAGGATCTTGCCTCTTTTGTCTAGAATGCTTTCTTTAACACTCTTCGGAGGATCGTCCATAAGGTCATCGTCACTTCGCTCAAAGCCAAGAACGATATCAGAAGGTCCATCACAGATGAGATGGATCCATAGTATCTGCACTACACTCAGAGGCGAAGGCCAGCGTAAGATCATAGCCCCAAATATTGTTAGAATCTCTGCAAAGGAATTTGATAGAACATATGCTACGACTTTCTTGATGTTTTCAAAGATTATTCTTCCTTCTTCTATAGCACTAACAAGTGTTGAGAAATTATTATCTAAGAGAATGAGGCTTGCAGTTTCCTGAGCAACGTCTGTTCCATTTCCAACTGATACCCCTATATTGGACTTCTTAAGGGCAGGAGCATCATTAACGCCGTCTCCGATCATAGCGACTACCTCATGATGACTCTGAAGTGCTGACACGATTTTTAGTTTCTGGCCTGGCGAAACCCTGTAGAAGACTTTTACATCGTCGATGACGTTTGCAAGCTGGTCTTCAGACATAGTCGCTAGCTGCTTGCCATCCAAGACTTGGTTTGGCCCAATAGTTAGTCCAAGTGACTTTGCTACTTTTTCTGCAGTTCCTCTGTAATCTCCCGTGATTATTTTTACTTTTATACCGGCTCGGCGACAGAGACTGATTGCATCCTTCACACTTGATCGAACAGGATCTTCTATTCCAACAAGCCCGCTCCATGTGAAACTTGATAACTCATTAGGATCGCCCTTATCCTTATAGGAAAGAGCTAACAGTCGAAGCCCTGAATTCGCCCATTCTTCTAGCTCAGCCATAATCAAACCTTTCTCAGAATCTGACAGATTACACATTTGAAAGACTACTTCAGGTGCCCCTTTCAGCAATCCAACTTGGGCTCCTCGTATCAAGTTTACAGTTAGCATATACTTCTTTTCGCTGGAGAACGGAATTTCAGAAATGCGGCGGTATTCCTTGCAGATTTCTTCAGTATCTATTCCATCTTCTTTAGCATAATTCCATAGGGCAGCCTCTGTAGAGTCTGTGAGGTTATTGCATAATACAAGAATGTTTTGTGCCATTTCCCTATTCTTGAAATCTGTTTTCACTACCCGCATAATCCCTTCGGTCAAGGTCCCAGTCTTGTCGGTGCATATTACGGTCACCGAGCCCAATGTCTCCACCGCCAGAAGCCTCTTAACAAGACCTTTACGCCGGAGAATCGAACGCATCCCAAGAGCCAAGATCATGGTCACAGCTATTATTAGTCCTTCAGGGATAGCAGCTATAGCTAGGACAATTGAGACTTCAAGCATCTTAAGGAAACTTATGCCGGATAAAACGCCAATAGCGAGGATGAAGACGCTGACGGCAATCACTACATAGGTGAGGACTTTACTGAAGCTCTTTAGGCGTGTCTGTAGAGGGGTATCCTCGTCTTCCATTTCTTCAAGGGATGTTGCGATCTTGCCAAGTTCCGTAAATTTACCTGTGGAGGTTACCTTCATCAGTCCTCTGCCTGAGAAGACTGTTGTTCCCATGTAGCAGGTGTCTTCCTTATCTTTTGCTACAGCTTCGCTCTCTCCAGTTAGAATAGCCTCATTCACGGTTAAGCGTACTGCTTCAACTAGTGTACCATCCGCGGATATTTTGTCGCCTTCATCTAGAACAACGATGTCATCTGGAACGACTTCAGCTGTATTGATATCGACTTTTTTTCCATCTCTAATAACTGTGGCAGTAGTTTTCAGTAGCCTTTTCAGGGCTGCTACTGCTTTTTCTGCGTTGTATTCTTGGAAGAAACCTATCACAGTGTCTAGGATAACTACGCCCATTATGATGTATACGTCGTTGTACTCGCCAAGTATGAAGGAGATGATGCCTGCTGTTAAAATAACGTAGATCAAAGGACTCTTGAATTGTTCGATATATATCTTGAGGGGTGTTCTTCCTTTTTTCTTTGGTAGAACGTTTGAACCAAAGCGTTTTCTCCTTTCGGTCACTTGGGAAAATGTGAGTCCTGACTCTATCTCTTTCTCTGTGGTTTCCCCTTCTTGCATCCGTTAATCTTTCTCCACGATTCCAATAGGATATATTATGAGGAAATTGTAAAAATAACGAAATATACCCCATATTATTCAAAAAAGAATAAATAGTCTTCTTGTTTTTTGTTAAAATTAGAAAAAATGTTAGATTATTTTCTGCGCGCAAGGGTACTTTAATGTACTTAAAAACGTTGTGATTTAGATGGTAGAACTTAAAGCAGTTGATATGCTCATAGTTAAGACATACATGCAAGATTCGAGGATAAGCCTTAAAACGGTTGCTGAAAGATTCAGCCTGCACCCAAGCACTGTCGCTTACAGATTGAAGAAGCTGAGGGAAGCAGGGATCATCCGCAGGTTTACAATATCTGTTGACTGGAGGAAACTCGGTAAAACTGTAGAAGCCGCTGTTATGATAAACTGTTCGCCCAAAAACGTGACAAAGGTTGCAAGTATACTCAAGAGCATGGATGAAGTCATTGAGGTTCATTCTCTCACAGGATTCTACGATATTCTTGCAATGGTTACTCTAAAGGACATGGAGGAGTACAGGGTGTTTATCGAAAAGAGGCTGGGAGTAATATCTGAAATTGAGAACATCAGAGCAGGAATTGTCCTCGAAGACTTCAAGGAAGAATAAGCAATCGTTCCATAAAGAAAGAAGAGACTCCCAATTTCAAACTGATACCAAACGCGACAAGAATAAGAAGGGTAGAAGAGAGCTTAGGTAAGAACTGAAAATAAATAGTTCATGCGAGATCGTGGAGAAGATAGAGGCAAACATATCATTTAAATCTATAATTAACTACCGATTTGATAACTTACACGAATCAATGAAAAATAGATTGCCAATTTATTCCAAGGTGAGGTATAAATTGGAATTGCATATTATACTCTACCATCCTTATAGAGACTTTTTTAAAATCATATATAATAGTCTCTACAACCAATTCTTGAGGGAACGCTTTGAGCCGAAGCAAGGCTGAAAAGATTCTGAGAGAAATTGAATCAAGATCAGCTAAGGAGTTTCTGCCAATAATAGGACCAAACAAAGGCAGAATTTTAACAGAAGTTGTCCGAGAGAATAAACCAAAAACTGTGCTGGAAGTCGGGACTCTCATAGGCTACTCGGCGATTCTGATGGGGAAAGAGCTCGATAAGGAAGCTAGACTAACAACTATAGAGATACATCCAGATGAAGCAAGAGAAGCAGAAGAGAACATAAAAAAGGCAGAAATCTCTCCAACTGTAAATGTAGTAATCGGAGATGCTCTGAAAATTCTGCCGGAACTTAAAGAAAATTTCGATCTTGTGTTTATTGACGCAGAGAAGAATGAGTACATTCGTTACTTACGACACATAGAAGATAAACTCCACAAAGGAAGCATTATTGTCGCAGATAATGCAGGGATCTTCGCAGAAGATATGAAGGTGTATCTAAACTACGTAAGGTCTTCAGGATAATACAGCAGTAGATATGTTCCCATGGGTAATGATGGTCTTGAGATAAGTATCCTAAAAAAATCATAAATG
>JAUPKU010000116.1 GCA_030837285.1 Thermoproteota archaeon
TCATGAATCCATGCCCCTGGACCGATATACTCCATATTCTCGAATTTACACCGATAATAGGCTCGTCCCCCGGGTTCTGTTGTGCCATCAACATTTTGTCTTGGTAGAACGGTTACGTACCCTTGAGCTCCCCAGCTCTTTGGTTCAGTAACAATCATGAAGCACGCTCCAAACATTGGGTCGTGATCAGGATCAATTTGAACGACATCCCCTTCTTTCAAATCACGTTTTTCCATACATCCTCTCTCAAAACAGTAGGTTTCATTTTGTAACCAACTACTAATTTGGTAGTAATTGGTAATTAATCAGTAGATAAATAATCCTGCCAATGTTTGAACAAATCGTTAGCTAATCTAAACTCAGGCGAATGCTGTTTCAAAGCTTCCTTCTTATCATAGAAAGCTTCAACCGCTTCGCCAAAACTTTCGATTGCACTCTCAAGGATCAGTCTTTGGTATTCTATTTCTCTCCTCAATACTGCACAATCTTCCATGAAAATCTCTCATTTCCTTATAAATTTCTTCTTTCCAGCCCCGAATCTCGGTCTCGAAAGACTTAATATCAGACCGCATCCAAGAAACCAGGGCAATATTTGCCGCGATGATGGTTACGATCGTCCCTATTGCCGTTATTACTAATGTCATGTCCATAATTACACCTGTTCCTTATCTAGATCTTGTAAAGTTCGAATCACGTGGCGAGGTATCAGCTCACAACGCGCTATCAGCTCCTTGATAATATAATCATAGTCTACGCGAATAGATATCGGTTCCCCAACCTTTATCCCGACGCCTGCTGTAATTGTATTACAGGAAGGTCGCACGACTTCGCAATCCCCATTGCTTGCCGTATCGATTCCATTTCCTGCTTCAGGGCTTCCAATTCCTTCTTCATCAAGTCGTATCTCTGAAAGAGTCCCTTCCGAAGGTTGTTTTGTTTTTCCTTCAGATTGGTTACCTCCAGCCAAACAAGATTGTCGTTCGGACTCTGACTCTCCCAAAGTGTCAATTGCTGCATACTCATGCAAAATCTCCAATTTTGGGTAACCAAAATCTCTTGGTTCTGTTAGTTGGCGAAGATGCCCACAACACGGACATATTCCATTATGCCAACAGGATAGGTGACCTTCTGGGATTTTACCCCCAGAAGCCTCCGCACAAAATTTGCAGACGTAAGATGGATATTTCATCTAATACCTCAACAATAATGCTATCGCCAATAGCGAACACAATATAAACGGTATAATCATGATGTTATCCTCCAACTCTCTACAGGTTCCTTGCGGTACACCTCCAAATCAATACCAATCAATTCAGGTACTTTTTTATAATCAACTGCACCTTTTCGCATGATCTTCGTGAGCGTTATGCCATTCCCCTTAGCATTCTGCCCATTAGCTCTAGCGATTAGTGCTGCGCGATACTCTTTCTCTTTCTTTTCGAGCAAAGCAAGCTGCTTAGTCAGGTTTCCCCACTCCGACGCAAGCCGCGTGAAATCCTCATCCGTAATCTTAACGAAATCGCGTTCGCCAAGCTCCGGACTATCGAGATTTAGCACTTTATTCCAGAAGCTCTCTTCTTCCGCATAAAGGCTCTCAATGTAGCTGTGGTCGCGTTCAACCTCAACGATCACACCTTCACCATCCCTATATGAAAAATAGTGTAGCAGATTAATGCCTAAACATGCAAGTTGATGTTGCACTTGAGGATAATATTTTGTCGGAACCTTGCCATTCTTGGCGTGTTGGTGGTCATCCGCATTAGAATTTTTAATCTCAACGGCTATGGATCGGTCAAAACTAAGACCATCCAACGACGCCATCATAAACTTCTTGGTAGGGTGGAACACCACCTCAGGGCTAACGAGGTTACCGGTGTATTTCTCATAAGCCAGACGCGCCGGCTCTTCCATCTGCTTACCGTATCTCATGGCGGAGTTCTCGGCTTGACATGCGCCAATACCAAGCTTCTCTTGCCAGAGTTGGTAAGGGGTCCGCCAAGGCGAAACCCCCATGATGATTGGAGCATCAGAGGCGCCAATGTGATTCTTTCTGACATCAAGCCATTCTTGTGTGTTCTGTTCCATTATTTACCTCCAATCTGTGATAATTCGCCGTATGTGTTTAGCTCTTCAGCGTAAAGATTACGCTTTTCCTCGCGATCTTTTTGATTCTTCAGTGCGCGAACCTTAACTTTTTCGTAGATGTCGCGTGGCATTTCATTGAATGCGTTAACACCACAGTTTTTGACCAAGAACTTCAGAACGCTTTGTCTGTATTCTTCATCTTCACCGATGATTTCGTCTAATTCCTGAGCTTCAGCAGGCAAAACCCCAGCTTTTGGCTCGGGTTGAGCTTCAACATATGCAGGTTCAGCAGTAGAACGAATGTTCGGGTCTAGAGAAATTTCGCCCTCAACATAAACGTTCCCGATAATGTCAGGAAAAAGCTGTCTAGCCAGGCGGCTAAGCGCACGAGCAAACAACATGTCGCGGGTAAAGTTCTTCCACACTGGGCTATTAGTAAGACCAGCGCGTTTTGCATCTTCAAGGCTAAAAGATTCTGTCCAAGTGTCGCCATTATCGGCTCTTTTTCCGTGAAGAATGCAGATAGTGTCATCGCTTTTTCTGTCGCGGGTGATGCTGTGATGCTGAGCTCTGATTAAAGAGTTCATCATTCTAGCGCTCATCTCTACCTTTCCCTTAACGTAGTAGAGACCTCCGCCCAATGCTTGGCGAGGGTCAACGTTCAGAGACTTGGCTGTTTCGACTATTGCGAATATTCCTTCAGCGCCCATTTTTGCATAATGGGGTGTCTTCATCAGCATTTGGCATAGCTGATGGCTATTTTGTAGTTCCGACATCACTGCGGATGTGGTTCCTTTTACAATTTCATTACTCATGTGGTTCTCCTATCGTGTAGCTGTGGCTAATTGCGCTCTACTGAGGGCAACGCCGAGGTTAAACAAGTGATCTGAAAATTCAGGGGTCCGCTTCTTAAGAATTGGTTGTCCCGCAGGCAGCTTCAAATCAAACTGACCGCAAATTTCATCTAAACAATTTTCAAGTGATTCGATATCTCCTGTAACGTAAACAGCCTCTATGACTCCAGTCAGGAAATCACGAACGCTGTCTAAGTCGGGTAGGTCGTCTTCGTGTATCCAGCCGTGATCGGCTGGCGTCTCTTCATAGTCTGGTTCATACCAAGAATCAGGTGGTCCGTAATCGCAGTATCCCATGATTACCTCCACACCGTTGAAGGTTTTAGAATCTCAACGCGGTAAGAGCCGCGAAAAGCCATAGTCTTCTTAACTTCGATTGGTACAAATCGTGTTTTTTGCTCAAGATA
>JAUPKU010000117.1 GCA_030837285.1 Thermoproteota archaeon
GTGGATCTGATGGTTTCAGACCTAACTATTGATACGGTAGGAGTTTTGCCTAAAGATGCAACTGCCTCTAACTTCAAGAAACTCAATGCAAATAGTCGCGAAGACGATGTCGCAGCAGCCATTTTAAATATGGTTTCTGAGGTGATAGGCATGGTCACGGTTTTGGCCGCGAAAGCCTTTCACTGTGAAGAAGATGTTGTCCTAACTGGCAAACTGGCGCAGAGCAAGAAAATAATTAAAAGAATAAATTCGGTCGCTGAGCTATTCAAGATAAGAATCAGTGTTCAAACTAACTGCGAGTATTGTGTAGCAATAGGTGCAGCAAAATCCATCCTCTGAAAAAACTACAATAGCATTTCATAAGAAGCTTGAAATGCCTATATATTGAATCTTTCATTCATTGACTAGAGGAAGCTCTAAATGACTAGAGAAAGAACAATTTCTTGCCCTGATTGTGGAGAATCTAACAAGGTTCGTGCCCCAGATGATGTGCACGACACCGTATCATTAGATGAGAAACTCGCTAAAGCTAAAGGAGAAGGCACAATCATCAAGAAGATATATGAGTGTGAAGACTGCATCTATACGATTTCTCTTTATTGGTATAAACCCAAAATTTGAAATTGTGATTCTAAAACTGTCAAACACCTTTATTTTGATTTTAATCTAAAATTGGGTAATATTTAATCGAATTAAAGATCATCTCGGAGTGCAAGCAATAGTACCTAGGTAGTTGGTGTAAGAACTGTTTCCTCTTTATGATGAGAATAGGAGCAAAACCTTTCCCTTTGTCATGTGGATTCTGATTGCTCTTAATGTCCTCGTGTTCTATTGGGAATTCACAGAGGGATTTAATGATAATATCTTTCTGGTATACGGTGAGACGCCAGCTCTTATCATGCAGGGTGAACAATTGTCCAGTGTGTTGACGTCTATGTTCATCCATGTCGACATCTGGCACATCTTTGGAAACATGCTTTTCCTATTTATCTTTGGAGACAACGTTGAGGATAGATTTGGACATGTAAAGTTCCTAATCCTCTATCTTATCTTTGGGGTCGTTGGTGGTCTTACGCACTCAGCAATTGCTGTCATGTTAGGTGGCATAGACCAGTACATTCCGGCAGTCGGAGCGTCTGGAGCTATTGCAGGGGTGTTAGGGGCGTACCTCATCTTCTTTCCAAACGCGAGAATTGTAAGTATTATTCCCTCTTTCGTCTTTGTCCGGCTTGCTCGCGTCCCAGCATTCATCTTCATTGGATTCTGGTTTATCCTACAAATTCTGTACAGTGGAGGAAGTACTTCTGTAGCTTATATGGCTCATGTGGGTGGCTTCATGGCTGGCTTTGTTGTAGCCGTAATGTTTAAAGCTTCTCAGAGGTAGGCTTATTTATTTCTACAAGGATTTAAATGGGTCTCTCTACCGTATAAGAACAGATAATCGCTTATCTGTCCTTTTCAGTCGCTTTGTGAGTGGTTGACAAAAAGAGTTCCATCAATTTTGGCGAATTTGAATAGGGCTGTTTCAACTCTATAACTGTATTTGAAAGGTTCCAACTCCAACGCCGATTCTGCCAGAGTCTTATCAAATATGTGTTCTGGTAGATAGTCTCCTTTTAGATCATCACCGATTTTTCTAACAGTCTCTAGTCTCCCTATTAACCATAATCTTTTGATACTTGGATAATGAACTACGTTGAGTAGAAAAGCACCAGCTAATGCCTGTAATGCATTATCTGCATTAGCTTTCTCTAGAGACTTTAGCCAATTTTTAGTCTTATTGCTTGGTGCTTGCCACCAGTCAGGTTTCATATCTTTGTCTTGTGCTAAGCTGCTGAAGGGAACTAGGTATTTTTCACCTATCTCAAGTTTAGCAATGATTTCACCCTTACCGTTGGATGATAGATGATAGATGCTTTCAAAAGCCTCTTTAGCCAGTTTTAAGTTGTACTTTTTATAACCTTTTATTTCAAAACTTTGCATTTTTTTGAATTCTCTTATATTTTTAAAGCCTTCAAACTTGGTCATTTCTCTGAATGTGGCTTCAATATATTCACAAACCTGCATTATTAATGCAAGAAGCTTGGGAGAGACAACGTTTGAATTATCATCGGTGTATGGGGAGTATTCGAAGAAGTGAATGAGTTCATGCTCCATATCCTCGAATAGAGTCCAGCAAGTTCCCTTTTCGAATACACTCAAGCAGGTGGCACCTAATCAAATCATCGATAGAATCAAATATTTATACACTTGCTGAAGAAGACAATCAGTTTTAAATTGATTTATAAAATAAATAATGGATAACCTATATGATTTGAAAGACTTTGAGAGTATTTTTATGTTATTTCTGATGTTGAAATTGAGTTTATTGAATGTATAAGTTGAAAAATGGGTTTGCAGTATTGTTGTTTAGCATGATGTGAATCACTGTTACAGGATCAGATTTCTTGAGGTGAATCGAGTTGTATAACAAGAAGATGATTGTCTTTCTAATTGTCTTGTCCATTTTAGGGGGATCACTTTTGTATATCCAATTTAATTATGAGCAAAATGCGAGTTTGGTGAATTGGCTGACAGATTATGATAACGGGATTTCGAAGGCCAAGGCGGAAGGTAAGGTTGTCTTGATTGACTTCTATGCTGATTGGTGTAGCTGGTGCAAGACGTTAGATCGAGAAACCTATGAAAAAGGAGATGTTGTAGCTTACCTAAATGATAAGCTTATCTGCATACGGATTAATGTTGATGAAAACATCCATATTTCAAACTATTATAATATTACGGCTCTACCCACAATAGTCTTTCTTTCAGCCGAAAGTGTAGAAGTGGATAGAATTATCGGGTTCTTGCCTTCAGAACAGTTCCTCGTACGTGTTGGGGATATTCTGAGTAAATATAGCTCAAGCAGCTAATCGAAAACTGAAGGAAAGCCAAGAATCGGGAGAAAAAGAAGCAAGCCAGTAAGTACCAGGATAGATGAAGATAACAGTCTAAACCATTTCGCCAAGATTAGACTCTGGCTTCTCAGTATATTCTTTGTGCCAATTACGAGAAGAGGCGAGATGAAGAAGGGAAGCGATGATCCTATCGCAAAAGCCACTAAGTTGATCACAGTCAATAATGCATTATCCAAGGCTGAGGCTGTAATGAAGGCTGATAAAAAAATGGGCATTGCACACGGAGCTGCGATAATTGCATAAGAAAGACCTAAAATGAAGACTTCTAGGTAGCCTTTGGATTCCAGCAGTTTCTTGGGGGTACTGATGTAGACTTTGATCTTCTGTGTGTACATTGTAATGCCTAAGAGAATAATTATTATTCCGA
>JAUPKU010000118.1 GCA_030837285.1 Thermoproteota archaeon
ATGTCTGCTGCATAACAGACCAATTCAACGCTTCGAATCTGTTCAGTGACCTTCTCAGAAGAAGATCATATTCTCACAGTATGTGACCGTTCTTCAGAAAAGTCACTCTCATTACCACATGTTGAAATTTCATTTTTGGAACGTTGTATTTAATGGCGTTTAACTGCTTTTCTGGCACGTGGTTGGCGACAGTGGCATGAAACACGAATTCATTTTCAATTGCTGGAAATTCACAGCATGGTTTCAATGATTTGTATAGTGTCTTTCTAAACGACCTAAGTTGTTGATTGGGAATTACATTAAGGTACACTACGCCAGTGCTTCTAAATGTCTTAACATCGTCTATCATATATGCTAGGTTTTTAAAGTTTGAACAGACCGATTCAAATGTTCTTATCACTAGATGCTCCGCCCTCGTATCGAATGGACCTATCAACGTTATGTGAGGAACATCAAGTGTTTTGATTTCATATATTAAGCACAGTTCATGTATTATATCTTTCATCTGTTTCTTAGCAGATCCAAACATTCTAATTTCTATTAAGTATGGTGGCATACCCATCACCAAAAATACATTCATACGGTTTCGATTGGAAAGTAGGGAAAGACAGTGACCAGTCTGGGAAAGGGCGGGAATATGGGCAGAGCCACTGCCGAAAATGGCAAATGGTATCAGTTAGAGAATCATTTTCTCTACTGTGGTTCAAGCTCCGACTTTTCACCGAATTCGAACTCAGCGGCTAATGCCTTTTTGACGAACCCGCTTTCAATTTCAAGCTCTTTTTCAACCTTTGCTTTTATTTCCCTATAGTGAGATAGCGTTCTTTCAACTTGATCAATGCGATGTTTCAGGGTATCGATTCTCAACTCGGCTTTTTGCTGCTCGGTTAGTATTGAATACCACATTGATCCTTTAAACCTACACTGTCCAATCTCGCATCTACCATTATTAAGCAGGGTCTTATATGCATCGTACTTACTCTCACACTTGATCAATTCAAGTTTAAATTGCTCAAAATAATCACGGAGGAGAGCAATGTTCTGCCTATACCGCGCTTTCTTCTGATTGATCTCGGTTTCGATGGTTTTAATCAACTGGATATCGCTCTTTACCTCTATACTCGGGTACATCTCGACGTATTTCTTGACCTCTTCACGGGTGATGTTTATATTATCAAGCGACGTCGAATAGTTTCCACTGACCGACTGAGTCGATTTATACATTTCCTGATGAATTCTCCACATGCGCTCGGAGTATGCCTGATCTTGTTGGATGTATTTGAAGACGTTTTCGTACAGTTTTTTACGCTTCACGTTCGTATCATGGATTTCTCCTCTGAATCTGGCAAGATCATTGTACCGGATAATAGTCTGAACGGAATCTTCACACGTCTCTAAGTAATGAGCCATGTTCATAAGATCAACCCATGCGTTATCGATCTCAGTTTGCCACTTATTACGAACGAAAATTGCATCGTTTTTACCGCTTAGCCTGCTCAATAATCCACCTTGTTTAATTTGGGGTGTCGTATTGAACTCCATTCTTGCATAGTGCCCTTTTGACATTTACTCCATCCCCTCGTAACCACTTCGATTAATTTCTTGTGCATCTTATAAGGGTACTCTTGAATTTCCAAGCTGATCGTCATTTTGGATTTTATTACATTATTTCCCAATTCAAAATAGAAGGCAGTGTATCAAATTTGCTGTAAAATCGAAGTCAAGTTTTTGTGCACTGTGTGCAGTTTGGTTCTTCCAAGGCGGAATTTTCTGCCCAATAATTTCTTGAAATTTATGATTTTACAGAAAACGAACATGATATTCCTTGAGTAACATGCACAACTACATGAAAATGATTACACATGGCATCATTTTCATGCTAAATTAGTCACACTGCCAAGAACGGTTTTCTCCCTGTATTACGTTTTTAATTTTAACACATTTTCTGCAAAGTTGTGCCAACTGCGGACCTCAACTGATTGACACTTATGCTCCTCTGGGAGCCTACAGTCGACGCAAAAGCTTTCCCCGCAGTGATGGCACTTGAAAGCTAAAATCTTGATTTTTTCTCCACAATACGCGCATTCCATTAAATAAACCTCAATTACAAATAATACACAAACTTCTTTATAAATTTAACTATCTTTTCATATATAGTTAAATTTACTCATTAATTAAATGGCGTTATCTATTTTCTTCTAGTTTAGCATAAACTAACTACAATATTGATAAAAACCGTTGGTGGATTCCTGCTTGTTCTCGTGTGGTCAAGACAGGAAGTAGGGGAAAGATAGTGACCTCTGCAAAAAGGCGGGAAGATAAAAAGAGGATCACTGACGAAAGTGGGTATCGGTTCTCAAAATCTCTTATTCTTAATAATCAATCGAGTTTCTGATTTTGAAAAATAGTTTTGAAACTCTCATTGATTTAAGAGTAAAATTGGTTTTGGGATGAGCTCTAGTGTCGCTTCAATCTTTAAGGATGAATGATTCTGAATAGTTGTAATCGATTTTATACGACATTCTACTGATGACGCGACACTAGCACTGTCCTTATCTTCTTTTCGACTTTTTTCGCTTTAATCTGTGACTTCTCTATAAAGTATTCGGATTTCTGATACTCTTCAAAGATAAGGGGTTGCCGACCTTTCTGACACCAGAAAGCAAGTTAAGGTGCAACTGTTTTGAGTGACTGAGGAATGTGGGTCCCGATATTATACCGAATAGTCTTCCTAATCTCGCCTATCATCTTTATTTCACTTTCGTCCAGTATTTTTGTACGCTGGACAATCAGGAAATACACGATTACGAAGCCTATGTATTCCCAGGTTGCTCCGGAAAGCAGAAGTGCATTTCTG
>JAUPKU010000003.1 GCA_030837285.1 Thermoproteota archaeon
TATATCATTGGGATCAAGTACCACCTCATGTTGGACATGAAAACCACCTTTGTGAAATGGTCAAAACTATGAAGTGTCGATCTCAAGACTTATAAAGAATTCGTGAAAAATGGGAAATTCATTTGTAAAAAGTGTGATAGAGTGGCCGCCAGAGGCGAAAACCTCTGTGAACCAGCTCCATTTTAAACCCAGTCAACTACGCTCGCGAAAGAAATAAGTATTATTAACTACTCGGCTTTATTCACTATTATTTCATCCCCTTCTTCAACATTTTTTAATATAGCAATATTTCCTAATATCTTTCCAAAAATGTTAACTGGACTAGCTGCTCTGATATCATTCCCAACGCTCGCTGGAGTAGGACCAAAGAAGATGCAGAAAGCTTTTCCAGGAGGCCAGTATCCGATATCACCTTTCTCAACAATCTGCTGAGAGTTCTCCGTCTTGATATCCAAACATATGCTGAAGTAGATTTCATCTCCCCAAGTGTTTGCTCTGGCTTTGATTGGCAGAGAAGCCCAGATGGATTTGGTAGTGTTTGGATTCTTATCTTCAGTGAGCTCTGCATGAACCTCTCCGATCGCTTTTGATTTAATTAGTATATGTTTCAATCTCATCATTCCAACATTTTATAGATAACGTTTTATTAATCTAAAGTTTACCAAAACCTTCTTGACAGAGCCTTTTTCTCAGCTTCTATAATTAATTCGAAGAGTCGATCATCAGCGGATGCATCGTTTGATAGAAATTCCTCAACCTCGTCCAAATTAAGATTCTTTCCAGCTAGAACTAGTGCGGCGATAGAGCTATATTTGCTCATTAGCTCAGCGGTTTCTAGGGCTTTTTTCTCTATTTTCTTTTCTTTTCCTGAAAGATTTTTTCCTCTTTTCTCAGCTATTCTCTGAATATCATCAACTAGTTCGTCAACAACCCCTATCTTCATTGAACTGCACTTCGGACAGGACACTTTATCAGACAATTCTCGAATATAGATTGTTTGTGAGAAGGCCCAACAGCTAGTACAAACAAGGGTTTTAGTCTCGCTGAGAAGTCTAGCCTTTGTGGACTCCAGAGTTATCAACTTCATCTTCTCAGGAGGAATAAGATTGTATCTCATTCCAATCTTCTCCAATCCAAGTCTTCCTATAGGAGTGGCTTCTTTGTCGGTTTCGAGAAGAACAACTTCAATATTAGATCCAAGTATATTTCTAAGGACTGAAGACGTCCCATCAATGTCAAGATCACTGTTTAACGTCTCCCTGACTGCCTCATCAAATATGGCAGTTCCCTGAAAACTCTTGGTCAGTTGACGAAGGCTTATGCTACTAAAATCAGCTTGTTTTGAGACTGCCCCGAACTTTCTTGCGATATTTATGATTCTTCTTTTGAACAACCCAGTCTTCACAATAGCCTCAACAGCAACACTATGAATACTCATTGTTGAAAGCTCTTGAAGAGCGTCTCTAACCTTTTTTGAATCGATAGACATTGCAGCTTGGATTATGATTCTGTATGAATCTTCTTGAATACCAACTGTATAACCTGAACGCTCAGAAAGTATATGACCAAGAAGAATCGCCAGAGTTCTATTTATTAGACTACCGAAACAGGCATGGATTACGATGAATTCATTCCATTCTTCAATTGTTACTCGTTTATCTGTTGGAATCTTGAAACCACTCTCAACTTGTTCAAGTGTCTCACTTAGAGCTCTAAGAATAGTGTTTTGATCTGAGGGATATTTCTCTTTAAGGAAAGCTGCTATCTCCTTAGGGGTTAAACCGTTTAGAAGATGTTCTTCTACAGTACCTCTGATTCTTCCGACTTCTTGAGCAACACTGAATGGAACGGGGATTTCTTCTCCTGCCCAACTAGGAATTGCACCCGTCGGATCGTCAACTGGTTTCACGTAGATTTTGTCATTGAATACATTCACTATCTTCCACGCGCTTCCTCTTTCGATGAATTTGGTTCCAAGGTCTCCATGCTCTGCCACAAATGCTTCATCAAGGACTCCTACAGGAAGCTCGTTTGTGTTATCAACAACAAGATAGTTCTTCTCGTCTGGGATCATAGAGAGATTATCATAATAATATTGATACATTTCTTTAGTACTCTTAGATCTCATCACCATTTTATCTTCGAAAGAAACCCATGCTAGCCTGGGATATCGATCATTCATGTATCTTAGAATACTTGTTAAATCCTCTTCGACGAGAGTACTATATGGATATGCTTTTCTAAAAACGTCTAAAATCTGATTAAAGTTCCATCTTCCTGCCTGAATTAGTAGTCCCACTATCTGGTGCGCTAGGGTGTCTAGAGGCTTATCAGGAATCTTCACGAGTTCCAAATCTTCTTGATAGGCCTTTCTAGCTATGACAAGAGATTCCATTGTATCCTCAGAGTCCATTGTCAAAATAATGCCTTCGGCTACTCTGCCTATATTATGTCCGCTACGTCCGATTCTCTGAACTAGACGGGTAACTTGTCTAGGACTCATATACTGGATACACAGATCTATACTTCCAACATCTATCCCAAGTTCTAGCGATGAGGTGCAGATTAATCCCTTTAGTTCACCTTCTTTCAATCCCTTTTCAGCTGTTATTCTAGATGGTTTGGCTAAAGAACCATGGTGGATGCTGACTGGAAAGTCGATGTCCCAAATCTTAAAGCGACTAGCCAAGACCTCGGCTATAGACCGTGTATTTGTAAATAGGAGAACTGAATTGTGATTCTCGATTAGTTTCCTGATAAGCCTAAGTCTAGCTGCTACTTCTGGATGAGTGTAAAGTTTGGCTGCTAGATTAAAGTCTATTTGAGAAGGAATAGGATTCAATATTTCGATACTCATGGAACGTGAGATAGGCGCCTTAACAATCTCGACCTTCCTATTAGTACCAACTAGAAATTGGGCAATCTTCTCTGGACTTCCTATGGTCGCTGATAAGCCTATTATCTGAAATTCATTTTCTGTAATTAATCTGAGGCGTTCTAGAGCTAAAACTAGATGGCAACCTCTTTTATCCTCAGCGAACTCATGCACCTCATCTATTATTACCCATCGGATTGCCCTTAGGTGCTGGCGCATATTTCTTCCTGGAATTATTGCTTGAAGAGTTTCTGGAGTAGTAATTAGTATGTCAGGAGGACTCTTAGATTGTCCCGAACGCTCCTTCGAATCTGTGTCACCATGTCGTACAGCCACTTTAATGTCTAGTTTCTCACACCACCACTGGAGGCGTTCAAGAAGATCTCTATTCAGAGAACGAAGGGGTGTAATATAGAGTATTTTTATACCTAAGGATCTATGATTCAATTGGATAAGTTTACTGAATATAGGTAAGAATGCGGCTTCAGTCTTCCCAGTGCCTGTCGGTGCTATTAGTAGAACATTCTTTCCCTCAAGAATGATGGGAATCGCCTCAATTTGAGGGTTAGTCGGATTAACAAAGCCTTTTTCCTCGATAATTCTTCTAACAGGCTTAATCAACATTGAAAAAGCATTCTTACTCTGAACTTCTACCAACTCGGCAATCCCAGTCTAGTAAAGACTTGGCTTGGATAAAAAAGTGCCGAAAATTTGGAAAAGTACATATAAGTTAAATCAATATTAAATGCCGCCATTAGTACTTGGAAGATTGGAATTGAGGTAATGAAGAATAAGAACCTGATTAAGATTTCAGAACCTCTTTCAGAGTCCAAGAGCAACATCAAAACAGTCCATGATATATTTAGAGAGGACAAGAGAATAGGATATGTTGATGTTGGATATATACAGAAG
Source organism: Thermoproteota archaeon (assembly GCA_030837285.1). Taxonomy (GTDB): domain Archaea; phylum Thermoproteota; class Bathyarchaeia; order RBG-16-48-13; genus JAUPKU01. The sequence goes on from JAUPKU010000003.1 coordinate 3,788, forward strand.
GAAGACGTTAAGACATTTCAAAAGTACAAAGCGAAAACTTAAAGTTGGGCAGCCATATGGTGTGCAGGTGTTCATTGACACTATTAAAGATGGCATAAGAGTTAGTGAACTTGGAAATACGGGATTAAAGGAGATAATTGACGCACTCAAGGAGACATTCAAAGAGCTTGAAGAAAAAGACATTTACAGTCTGGAACTAGAGAAGGTAAGAAGAATATTATTGGGAGAGCATCAAATTTAAAAATAGATACAAAATAAATAAAATCCTTCCAAAAGAAACATCTAGATAATTTATAGAAATTATTGAGCAGAAGATAGAACATAAAATGCTATCGATACAAGTGAAAAAGCGTATTGCAAAGATATTCTTTGCAATACTAGTAGCATACACCGCAGTCAGTGCTGCTTTAGTTGCCCTAAACGCATTAGGTGTTATAATGGTAGTAGAAGGAACAAGCATGGTCCCAACATACCATGATGGAGATCTACTTATTCTTCATAGAGATATAAATAAAAGCCAACTCCAAATTGGAGAAATAATAATCTTTCATAATCCTAACCGCTATGACCAACTAATTGTGCATAGAGTAATAGAGCACGTAGTTCTCAATTCTCAGTTATACTTTAGAACAAAGGGAGACAACAATCCTGTCGCTGATCCATGGAATGTGCCAGAAAATTATGTTATAGCATCTGTCTCTGTGGAAGTACCTTACCTCGGACAAATGCTAATCCTAATCTATAATCCCGTCGTTAGAGTAGCTATTGCAGGACTAGCTTTCGTCTTCATTTTAGTTGAAGTATTCTATGGTAAATCGTCATAAACATCCTTTATAAAGGAGTTAACTTAACATCGATATGTCTTATAGGAGTGAAATAATGATGCCAAAGGTCAAGGCTAGTGTGAACATTGAGAATGTTGTAGCTTCGGCAACTCTCAAACAGACTATTGATTTGAACTCCGTTGTAAGAGCCTTTCCAAGTGTTGAATATAGACCTGAGCAATTCCCGGGTCTAGTTTTTAGATTAAAAAAACCTAAGACAGCCACTCTGATTTTCGGCTCCGGAAAGATGGTTTGCACAGGTGCGAAGTCTGAGAGACAGGCAAAGAGAGCTGTGAGAAAAGTTGTTCAAGAATTGAAGAATAACGGAATACTCATAGTTGGGAAAGCCATAATTCAAGTCCAAAATATCGTTGCTTCAGCTTCTCTGGGTGGGAGGATTGATCTAGAGAAGTCGGTGGTCGCCTTAGGTCGAACAATGTATGAACCTGAGCAATTCCCAGGATTAATCTATAGGATGGATGAACCAAAAGTCGTTATCCTTTTATTCGCAAGTGGGAAACTTGTCTGCACTGGCGCAAAGAAGGAAGAGGAAGTTTACACCTCTGTAAACATACTCCATGACAAGTTAGAACAGGAAGCTCTAATATACTATGAGTAGAATAATTGATTTTTGTCATTTAATATGAGCTATTTTTATAGAATATTTTTGATTTTTTTCCAAAGTCAATATGTTTAATATTAAAGTCGCTGATCTATCTACATTTATTGTAGATCACTTTTCAAGACAAAGAGAATATTTGTAACTAAGGTTGAGATAGATTGGGATAGTTGGAAATGTCAACAAGATACCAAGCAGCTACATCTTTATCTCTCAAAATGTAGGCATCAGCACCTTTATCTCCCACTTTCCAGGTAGATGAAGATGAATCCCAAAGATACCAGATCCAGGCATAGGGATAGTTACTCCCAATACTGTTTATTGAAGTAATGAAGGAACTCCCCTCTACCTTTCCATTTGTTATTTTTAGAGTCGTGTTGAAGAGTGACCACCCTATGGGAATTAGTGTATTATTGTACCATAATTTTGTTCCATTTTGATATTTTATTAAAATGTTAACCGAATAAGAAACTTCGTTTAGCTTTAAAGTAATACCTCTTAATTGCTTTTGTTGATCTGTGTAAGCTGTGTAGTAGTACATTGTTAGGCTAGCGCTAATTACAGTAACAATAATGAGACAAATACTAACAAGAAACCATACATTTTTGTCTTTCTTTTCCATGGAAACCATTTACTATCACCTTAATAGATATCTTCTAACAGCTTGAATGATAAGCGGAACGACAAATGCAAAAAGTGTGAAATTAGATAACTCGTGAATCAAACCCATAGGCATTGGAAAGTTCATAGTAAGTAACCCAGTCAATACTGAACCAAAGAAAAGCCATCCAAACACAGCATTTGTTATCAAGTCATAAGCAAGAGTTAATAGTAAACCAGTTGCTCCAAAGATTATGCAGAATTCAGCAGAATATAAAATACGTGTTAAACGCTTGTTTCTACCAAGAAGCCAGCCCATAAGACCATAAATCGTCTCGGAAAACATAACTGTGACAAGAATTGGAAGAGATAGACCCAATGGATTAAGCGTACCATAGATAAGCCAGGCCGTAAGAGCAGTAGTCACTCCTGGTATAATACCGAAGGAGAAGCCTGCTATAAAGATAATGGCATCCATTAGCTTTACGTTTAGTAGAGGAAGCATTGCGTAGTTTGTAGCAACACATAGAGCGGATAAACAGGAGATCAGGGCGATTATCCTTGTTTTCCTCAAAGGTCTAAGCGATACTTCTTCTGCAATACGAACGGGGTTTTCCAATTTTCTTCCGCCTAAATGCATTAGGTAGGATAGAATTCCTACCTATTTAGTGTTTTCGGCAGATGTAAATCTAAAAAAGCAAAGGCATAATTGTAGAAAGAATGAAGGAACTACTTCTTGATTTGCTTCTGAATGTCCTTAAATTGTTCTTTCGAAATGGTTTCCATTTCATAAAGGAATTTGGCCATTTCAGAAATCTTAGTAAGACAATGTAACTCCACGTCTATCTTTGCAAGTGCCTCCCGACCACCTTCTTCTCTATCAATTAATACAAGAACATCCTTAACCACTCCTCCCTCAGCTCGTATTGCGTCCACAGCAGTTAACAAACTTCCACCAGTTGTTATTACATCGTCCACTAAAAGTACCTGATCTCCCGGTTGAAGAATTCCTTCAACCCGTCTCTCACGACCGTGTGTACTAGCTTCTTTACGAACGTATAGGAAGGGTTTAGATAAGGAGTAAGCGAGGACGGATGCAAAAGGAACCCCGGCAGTAGGTATTCCAGCTATTCTGGAAAAGTTATCAGTTTTTATCTCATTTTTAGTTACATCTAAGTACATATTCACAACTCTATTAAATGCCTCGGGAATACTAGGAACAATTCGAAGATCAATGTAGTATGGGCTTAGCCTCCCTCCTGTGAGAGTAAATGTACCGAATCTTAAGGCACCAATCCTGGTTAGAATCTTACAAACCTCAATTTTAAGCTCACCCATCTCTTTAGACGTAGTCAAAGAAGATCTACTCCCTCATTCTTAAGATGAGATGATGTCTCCAATTTATGTGTTTTCAAACAAGGAATAGTGAGATATTGTTTCCAGGATTCTTTTAATTTCTATTA
>JAUPKU010000013.1 GCA_030837285.1 Thermoproteota archaeon
TAAGCCTTAAAGCAATATGTTATTTCCTGAAAATCCTTCCTAAAGTCAATTATCTCTTTCTTAGTTCCTTCAACTTCAGCATTGTCAATCAGTATCTTTTCATAGAAATCGGCGATTGCTTTCATTTCATTTTCTTTCATTCCAAACCTTGTCAATTCCTGAGTTCCCAGCCTTATTCCAGAAGGATTATTTGTAGCATCATCTGGAGAATCCTGGGGCAGAGCCATTTTGTTGCAGATAATATTGTATTGTTCAAGCTTGTCAGCAACAGTCTCTCCTCCCCCGAATTCTCTAACGTTCACTACGACCTGATGAGAATCCGTATAAAGTGGAGAACATAAGACGTCAAAGCCTATTCTATCCAAGTACCCAGCAAAGGCCTTCGAATTCCTAACAGTCTGCCTCGCATAATCTTTTCCGAATTCATTCATCTCCAGGGCAGTTATAGCCAAGGGAGGAAATCTGCCGAGATGAGTATTGGATAACATCTTTGGAAAAATGGCAGTTCCAACTTTCCTCCATTCTTTTTCTTCTAGATTGTCGTTGCCTATCACAATTCCTCCTTGAGGTCCTTGAAAAGTCTTGTGAGTTGATGATGTAATTATGTCCACGCCTTCTTTCAGGGGGCTTTGAAATTCTCCATTGTAGACAAGACCAAAAACATGAGCAGCGTCATAAACAACTTTAACATCTTTATTGATTGATTTTCTTATTTTAAATAGAAGTATAATATGAAAATTACTGCTATTACTGTTATTTTAGGAGTACGCTTCTCAGGCTAAATTGTATTTCGAATTATTTATATATATCAAAAGTGTTATGCTTTTAAAAACATATCGTAAATAGCTAAGCGCACATATATACAAATCTCGCGTCAAGCCTCTTGATATTGCAGATTTGTAATGTTATCGGAGTGCACAAGCTATATGACAAATAGGGAGGAAAATCTTTGAAGCAATTCGATTATGAAAACGCTAAAACCATTGGAGAAGCTGTAAACCTGTTAAACAATAGTAGTAAAAATGTCCGTCCCATTGCAGGGGGTACAGATCTTATTCCGAGGATGCGAAACGGTCTACTAGAACCAGACATCCTTGTTGATATAAAAAACATTCCTGAACTTAACATATTATCGATTAATGGAGATTTGTTGGAAATCGGAGCCGCAGTTCCTCTTTATCGTATATATGAAGAGGAGAGAATAACAAAATCCTATCCAGCATTAATAGACGCTATAAAGAATATTGGCGGTATCGCTATTCAGGGAAGGGCGACCGTAGGCGGTAATCTGTGTAACGCTGCACCCAGCGGTGATTCTATCCCCGCTCTAATTGTTCATGAGGCGATGTGCATAATAGCAGGACCCACTGGCCAGCGAATCTTACCCGTAGAAGACTTCTGTACTGCACCCGGCAAGACCGCGCTTGGCAGAGGAGAATTGTTGACAACTATCCAGATTAAGCATCCGCCCCATAACACGGGTAGCTGCTATAACCGCTTCATTCCGAGGAACGAGATGGACATAGCGGTTACAGGAGTCGCCGCTTCTTTAATGCTAAGCATGGATCGTACTCAGATAGAGAATGCTAAAGTAGCAATTGGAGCTGTGGCTCCAACACCTCTTCTAGTGAAGGCTGCGGGTGAAGTGTTGGTTGGCAATGCCCCTACAGAAGAAGCTTGGGGCAAAGCTGCTATTGCTGCCCAGTCAGCTGCAAGGCCAATAACTGATGTGAGAGGCAGCATTAATCAGCGTAAGCATCTAGTTGGTGTTCTAACGAAGAGAGCTCTTAGAAAAGCGTATTTGAGAGCTATAGGAGAAATGGAAATTTGAGTAAAAAAAAGGTTTCTGCAAAGATAAATGGTCAGCCTGTTGAGTTCTTGTGTGAACCGAGGCAGAGTCTACTCGAATGTCTACGTGACGTTATAGGAATAACTGGTACAAAGGAAAGCTGTAACGACGGGAACTGTGGAGCATGTAGCGTCCTGCTAAATGGTAGACTTGTTAATTCATGTCTCGTATTCGGTGTTGAGGTGGAAGGTCGGGAGATAACGACTATTGAAGGACTTGCTGACTGGCAAGGTCTGCATCCAATCCAACAGATATTTCTTGATAGAAACGTTGTGCAATGCGGATACTGTATCCCAGGTATAATAATCGCTACGAAGGCTCTGCTTGATCGTGAAGCCAATCCCTCTGAGGAAAGAATACGTTCTTGGCTATCTGGAAATCTGTGTAGATGCACGGGGTATGATAAGATAGTTGGAGCGGTAAAGGAAGCAGCTGTTATTTTGGCTAAGGAGAAGGGGGTTTAAAAGTGACTACGGAATTCAAGGTTATTGGCACTAAACCGATAAGGCCTGATGTTATAGACAAGGTTATGGGTAGAGCTATCTTTGCGCCAGATATTATGATTTCAGGATTGCTCCATGGTAAGATTCTGCGAAGTCCATATGCACATGCGAGAATATTGTCTATTGACACAAGCGCTGCAGAGGCATTGCCAGGCGTTTACGCTGTCATAACCTCAAAGGACTTACCACAGACACCTGCTGATAATGCTGAATTGAAATATTCGCGAGATAATTTTCTCGCTGGAGAGAAAGTACTCTACGAAGGACACCCAATAGCCGCAGTAGCAGCTGATAGCATACATACAGCAGAGGACGCAATCAAACTGATAAGAATCAATTATGAGATTCTCACACCTATAATGGATATGCGAGAAGCCATGAAAGAAAACTCTCCGAAGCTACATGAGAATATTCGCTTAAAGTCGCTCGGACAAGATAATGGTAGACCTGGGAACATCTCACTTCACGTACAGCATATATTAGGAGACCCTGAGAAAGGCTTCGCTGAAGCTGACGAGATTGTCGACCGAGAATTCACTACTACGATGGTGCATCAAGGATACCTTGAAGCCCAATCATCAACGGTTCTATGGAATCCCGATGGAAACCTAACCGTTTGGACAACCACACAAGGTGCTTTTAGTGTGCAAAGTGAAATCAGTCGAATCCTTGATATATCCCTGTCTAAGATCCGCGTCATCCCAACTGAAGTCGGTGGAGCTTTTGGATCCAAATTGAGAATCTATATTGAACCAGTGGTAGTTCTCCTCTCAAAATTTGCGAATCGCCCAGTTAAAATAACTATGACGCAGTCTGAGGTACTGAAAGCTACTGGTCCAACACCAGGTACAATAATGCGAGTTAAAATGGGGGCTAAGCGAAATGGAAAGATTACCTCAGCAACTGCTGAACTGTATTTCGAGGCTGGAGCATTCCCCGGATCGACTGCAGGTGGGTCACCTAGATTGATTTTCACGGAATATGATATACCCAATGGGCAGGTTGACGCATTTGAGGTACTGGTCAACAAAACTCATGTTGGTGCTTATAGGGCTCCAGGTGATGTGCAAGTTACATATTCAATGGAGCAGGTGGTTGACGAGCTGGCTCAGAAAGTCAACATGGATCCGATTGACTTCCGTCTCATTAACGTCGCACATGAAGGATCAATCAGTATTAGTGGAACTATTCACAAAAAAATAGGTGCACAGCAAGTCCTAGAGGCTGTTAAAAACCATCCTCATTACAAATCACCGTTGAAAGAAGCGAATATGGGAAGAGGTGTTGCATTCGGATACTGGCCAAACAATGGTCGTGATTCCAGTTGCATCATCAACGTAAATTCTGATGGAAGTGTCACATTAGTCACTGGTTCTGTAGATCTATCAGGTACTCGCCTTACTATTGCAATGCAAGCTGCGGAAGTACTCGGCATAAGCGTCGATCAAGTAAAGTCTAGTGTTGGCGATACTTCTTCAATAGGATACACTGGATCATCTGGTGGGAGCCGTACAACATTTGCAACGGGATTAGCTGCAATACAAGCAGCTAAAGACGTTATTAACCAGATGTCCATCCGAGCTGCAAGTTTATTGAATGTGCCTGTTAGCGAGATAACGTTTGAAAGAGGATTCTTCACTACTAGCACCTCGTCTTCTGCTAAGTTATCTTTCAGCGAGTTAGCAGGAAAACTGAATCAAACAGGAGGTCCTATTACAGGAAAAGGAAATGTATCTCCGAGTAGTTGGGGTGCAGGATTTGCTTGTCATATAGCCGATGTTGAGGTGGATCCTGAAACTGGAAAAGTGTCGATTTTACGATATACCGCTATTCAAGATGTGGGTAAAGCAGTACACCCTACGTTGGTTGAAGGACAAATGCAAGGTGCTGTTGTACAAGGAATTGGTTGGGCTCTTTGGGAAGGCTTATTCTATGATACACAAGGTCGTATGTTAAACTCCAATCGCCTCGATTATAAGATAGCAACTTTCGTAGATATCCCACATATTGAAACAGAATTAATCGAGGTTCCAAGTCCATTTCACCCCTTTGGGGTTCGTGGTGTTGCTGAGCCGGCATTTGTCCCCCCGACTGCCACGATTGCAAATGCTGTTGCTGATGCTTTGGGTAAAAGGATATATAGCCTCCCAATGACTCCTGAAAAGATTCTCCGTACCATGGACGTAATAGACTAGTTGACTCTAGTATATATTCCCTCTTTGATGCGTGATCTGACTGGCGGACAATTAAGTGTAGAACTTGAAGCACAGACTCTGGGACAATTAATTGACGTATTGGATGATCGTTATCCAGGTGTTAGGGACAGGCTATGTAACAAAGGACAGCTAAGAAAGGATATCGTAGCTATTGTTGACGATAAAGAGGCTGAACTTGGACTGATGCAACCAATCTCTGAAAGCACAGAAGTCCGTTTCCTCCCTTTTATGGGTGGAGGATAATGTGTAGTACGTGTTTATCTCTTCTCAACTCAACAGTAACAGTTCATTAATATTAAATATCCTTCGAAAACAAACAGTTATAAACAATTAGTGGATTTCTTCCAGAATCATACCAACAACTTAACACTTTTAAAAACACTTTAAAGGAACTTTTAGCGCCACTAGTACTAACTCAAGTAAGAATGGTCTATTCGATTTTACTTGGTTTTGGTACAGTCCTATAAATCGTCTATAATCCTACTGCTTGCAAGAACATGCATCTACATTAACAATCTTTCTTGCACCCTTGATTATGACCGTTATATCACATATCAGGAAGGATTATTTACATGAAAAGATAGTCTTTATGTTGGGGTGATTGTGTTGAATGCTAAACTATTTGTAGATAAAAAAGAAGTAGGTTTGAATGAATTCGTTGAGAAATTCTTGAGTGGAATGGTTTCAGGGGCTGTTACATCTCTACGTGGGGTAAAAGAGGACTGGAAGAGTATAGAAATAGTCGTAGAAAAGTAGAACTACGCGTACAAGCCCTCAATGATGAGTTTATGGTTAATCTTCTTTTCCAATCATCACATTGCTTGCTTTGACTACAACTACTACTTTGTCGCCTTTCTTTATCTTCAAGTCTTCAACTGCTTCACGAGTTATAGTAGAAGTTATATTGGCTGGCGTGTCGATCTTGACCTTCACGACAGCTGAAATCTTTTCAGTTTCAACTGAGATTACTTCACCTTTTAATTGATTTCTTGCGCTTATCCTCATTATTTTATACCTCCGATTATTGTAAAAACAGTTCAGTCATTCTTAAACATATGTGACTGCCAAATCACAATAACATTACACAATTAGCCAATCAATACTGCTTAAATGAAAAAGGATTAAGAAAACAGCGAATAATTTCTTACATAAGGCCAAAATAATGATATAAATAGACCTATAGAGCTTAGGAATGCAAGGATCTGTCCTTCTAAATCGTAGGGGTTTACGCGCCCTACAATATTATTGACGGGTGTAGGATACAAGCTGATTGATGAAAGGTATAGACCTGACAACAGACCTATTGTACAGCATACTATAGAGAGTTGTCGTAGTTTTGCTCTGAAAGAACCGTTTAGAGTAGTCAAATCCGTCGTCTGTCAAACTATTAGTGTTTGTTACTTACTATTTATTGACCAGCTAGTGATATGTTTATGTAAGCATATAGCTTTAATGTATGGCAAGTGTTTTTCTGAAGATGATTAAATGAAATACAAACGTCTTGGTAAATGCGGTATCAACGTATCTGAATTATGTCTTGGAACCATGTTCTTTGGCTCTCAGGTAAATGAAGCTACGTCAATAGAACTTATCAAGAAAGCATATGACCAAGGAATCAATTTTGTAGATACCGCCAATGTTTATGTTCAAGGAAAATCCGAGGAAATCGTGGGAAAAGCCATCAAAGAGGACCGTCATTTTGTGATACTGGCAACCAAGGTCGGCCCTCCAACGTTGAGCGGAGGCGGAGGAAAA
>JAUPKU010000119.1 GCA_030837285.1 Thermoproteota archaeon
AAATCCCCTCGTCTCGTAACGGACAGCCATCTCAACTTGATATGTGTAGCCATGAGTGTACAACTTCGCCCCGTGAATAGTTTCCAAAGATCTCCTGCTGAAGATTCTGTAGCCACTCGTCGGATCTCTTATCTTCGATTTAAAGAGAAAGCGAACAAAAAGGGAAGCACTTTTACTTATGAGCCTCCGCTCTAAAGGCCAGTTCCCGATCTCGCCTCCAATAATGTAGCGAGAGCCAATTATCAAATCAAACCCATCATTCAGCTTTCTAACGAACTTAGGGATCAACAGTGGATCATGCTGTCCATCCGCATCCATCTCCATAATCCCGTCGAAACCTAAGGAAAGAGCTTCACTAAACCCCGTCCTATACGCGCTCCCAAGTCCAAGCTTCTCCTTACGACTCACAAGAATAACATTTCCTAGCCTCTCTGAAAGCTCGTTCACAACATTCCCCGTACCATCCGGACTAGAATCATCAACAACAATAATACTCCCTGAAATACTATGTTCGGAAAAAATCCTAAGCACCGCAGGAATAAGAGCTATAATATTTTCTCGCTCATTATACGTGGGGATTACCAAAGCTACCTTCAAAAAGCACGCGACCCAACATCTATAAACGCAATTCCAAAGAACATTCCCCACTTTATATAATCCTTTTCATTTTATCTACAAAAAAATAAGCCTATCTAATAATATTAAATCCCCCAAAAAAGAAAAAATACATGATTAAGAAACCTAGAGTCAAAACTGGATTAATATATTCTCAAAAAAGTCATCATTAGCTCATGGGGCGGTCTTGTTCCAAGTGCATCTTCTTGTGATCCGTTCGCCTCTTCAGCTTCATTTTCTGTAGCCAACGGCTCTTGGAGACAGGCCATATGAAATTTTCAAGCATGTAAAGGTAGTGCTTGTTAAACTCCATTAAGCCCATGTAGTTAGCGCGGCGATCAGAAGCAATTAAGGGATTCCGCAGGCCAAAATAGGTCTTACCCATCTGCACCAACTTCCTACCCAACAACCCGTCGGCATTAATATCATTTTCAAAACCTCCCAGAATGTCGAACACTGACTTTCGAACAGCCAAGAAATTCGTACTTGATGAAAAACGCCTTAGAGGAAATGGCATTTTAGACGAAATATACCTTATTACATTATATAACTCATACTCAAAACGTAGGACAAAGGACCCTTGAGATGGAATAGTAGCATGAGCCAGTGCCAGTAGTGACCTATCCTCAAACTTGCTCGACATTTCTTTTAAGAGATCGTGAGGAAAAACTACGTCTGCGCAACTGAATACAAGAACGTCTCCCTTAGCGATCTTCGCCCCAAAATTCCTGGACTGGAACTCACCTAACCCTTCAATAACGGAAACAGACGCTCCGCCCTTCAAGCATATCTCAGTGGTTCTATCACTGCTTCCACCATCAATGACGATCGTTTCAAAATCCTGAAAAGTCTGAGCTCTCAACGACCTAAGGAGAGCACCTACTTGGCCTTCCTCGTTAAGTGTAGGTACAACTATAGACAGCAACCGAACCACAAAACTAAAATCAAATGAAGATATACATAAGGATTACACAACATCATCAAACATAACCTGCCCTAATAATCAAAACACAATACAAGAATAACACAATAGACTTGAACGACACTTAAATGCCATAACTCTCTTGAAAATTTACTACACCTAAAAGTCAATCTGAAATACATAGACTCCAAAGAGAATAGAACTTATCTTTGTGGAACTGAGGTGTATTTAGGGTAAAGCTTTCTCAACTTCTTCCACCAGTCTACGCATGAATACTGATTTATCAAATTCTTTTGCTCTTAGAAAAGTCTTCTCGACGATCCTCCTACGCAAAGTCTCATCGTTTATCAATCTCTCAATCTGATCTCCAGCCTCAACCACACTCTCGTAAGAAAAGCCAAAAACACCTTGCTCACCACCTAGAATGTCCATCCAAGGGCCTCCTGAACGAGGTACAACTGGAACGCAACCCGAAGCCATAGCCTCAACCACCGAGATCCCAAAATGATCAAAAGGCATAGTATGAAGATACACCTTAGCTCTCGAAAGAATCTCAAGAAGCTCTCTAAAAGGAAGATTCTTTAGAAGAGTCACCCTTTCTCCAACACCCAGTTTAGTAATCCAATACTCAAGCCTTCTCAGAGTAGACTCTGAATACTCATTTGTCTTCCCAATAACCACAAACCGGGCATCCTCAGCCTGCTTAGCGATTAGAGGAATCTGTTCTAAATGTCGTTTAGGAGCATAACTGGCAACAACAACTACCAAACCATCATACCTATTTGCTCCCTTACCACTCGAAAACGACTCCACATCTACTGGTGGATAAACTACTGCAGGAACCCGATGAAGACTGGCTCGAATAACATTTTTCATAAATACTGAATTAGTTAAGAGAAGCCTGCTTGGAGACATTTCCTCACAGGTGGACATTACTATATTATAGAGTGGGCTCAGTGACTTCCACAAAGAAGTATGCGTAAAAGAGGGCACCTGCGAGAACTCTAAAGCTGCCTTCAGTGGAAAATGGATGTACGACACATCTGCAAAAGAGTTAATTGCATCTCCAAAAGTATTCAGTGTAAGATCATACTTCCTTCCTAAGCGAGTAGAAGCAAGCTGCATTGCAAAAAAGAGAAAATATCCTGAAGCTACGGGTATTTTTTTGAGTCTTTGAGAGGGATGCTGAGTAGTAACATAGATTTCCTCATCAGGTCTAACAAGACTTCCAAACTTATCTTGAAGATCAGACCAATCAGTTCTCTCCACAGTAACTAGAGAAATCCGATGTCCACGCGCCTTAAGTGCCTCCATTGCTGACAGACAGAGCCTTTCAGCACCACCGACCAGATTTAGACTATGATGGAGTACCGCAATCCTCATCAGGTTTCCCTCTTTACAACTAGAAGTTTTCGACCACATATAAGAGTCTCTAAAATCTTTAGCCCACGTAAACGCTAAAAGGAAGCAATCGCCAATCTAAGCCAGCAAGACTAACAGTATAAATCGTCTTGAATTATCTCAAGCTTTCATCTAAGAACATGTAAATTTATGAGGAGAAAAATTGTACTGTGAATGTTGATAGGCTCGAGCACCTCCTCAGATCAAGGATCATAGAAAGAGACGGAAGAGAGATCATACTCTACTTGTTGATACTAGTCTACGCCTTCATCTTTGCTTATTTCACAATACTCAAATATTACGCTTTCGATGCTTACGCTTGGGACTTAGGTCTATATAACCAGGCAATGTGGACTACCCTTTATGGCGGAAAAACATTCTACAGCACACTCGAACTCTTCCTAAATCCAAGTGGAAACTTCTTTGGAATACACTTCAAGCCAGTACTATTTTTGATCCTACCATTGTACGCCTTACACCCCGCACCTGAGACACTGCTAGTACTCCAGGCCTCCGCAATAGCCCTTGGAGCATTACCCATCTACTGGCTGGCCAGAGACGAATTTAAAAAGAAATCCATTGGACTTGTGTTCTCAGTAATTTATCTTCTCTATCCCGCTCTCCAAAGGGTGAACTGGTTCGATTTCCATCCTGAGGCTTTCCTCCCGACAATACTGTTCTTCGCAATATATTACCTTTCAAAGAAAAAGTGGCCACAGTACCTGGCAACAACAATAATTGTACTCACAGTAGCAGAATCTGTAAGCTTAATCGTGATATCGATGGGCTTATACACACTATGGAGATACAAAATGGACATCATCTCTCAAATCAAGAGGAGACAGTGGACTTCTAAAGAGATAACCATCCCTTTAATTACAATAATGATCTCTGCAGCATGGTACTTGATTGCACTTAGAGTCATGTCTGCGATAAACCCTAGTCCCCCGGCAGAAATCAAGTCCACAAACTGGTACACCGTCCTAGGCCTTGAAGGAGATCCCCTCTGGAACATTCCATATACTATAATTTACTTAGTAACTAATCCTCAAAGAGTAATTGCAGCATTAACATATGATGGACTTTACAAATTAGCATATCTTCTCCTACTCTTTGGTCCCCTTGCTTTTACATCTTTTCAAAGCCCAGCTTTGCTGATACCAGCAGTACCACTACTGGGAGCTTACCTCCTCTCAAACTACAGAACACTATACTGGATAAACAATCATGTCCCAGCATTCATCATCCCCTTCGTCTTCGCATCTGCGGTTTATGGAGTGGCAAAACTTAAAACAGGTAACTTTATCCTGAGAACGAAACCGATCATCCAGATATCCAAACACATCCTAACAATCGTACTAGTAGCTTCACTGTTACTCTCTATCTTGGCAAGCCCTCTACTGCGAGAGACACCCCAGATCACAAACCATGATACAACTCTTATTCAAATTGCGAAGTTAATCCCGCCTAACGCTTCTGTCCTCACAACCAATAGTCTATTCCCCTACTTCTCAAGCAGAATCAACGCGTACTGCCATCCGATAGAGCCACCACAGTGGAATGGAAGTTTCAGTAAATTCGATAAATACGTCTGGAATTTCAACGCCTCATACATACTAATTGACCTCAAATCCGACCCAGTAGCGAACTCTCTCAACAGTACAATCAACACTTTATCGTCCGCTACAGCAAACAAAACCTATGGCCTTCTAGCCTCTGAAGACGGTATACTTCTTTACAAACGAGACTACACTAACTCACCGATCCTACTCAACCTGTATAGCGTAACGTACGATTATAAAAATCTAGAACTAGTTGATGGAAGCATTGTGGACGACTCCCAATCAAAAAGTAACAGAGTCTTACTACACACAATATCAAACAACAACAATTCCATGTTTTGGGAAGCATCATACCAACCTCTTCCAGCAGGAACATACTCGGCTACATTCAAATTCAAAGTCAGCCAGCTAACAAATCAGAGTATTATTACAATTGGCGTCACTACTAATGGAGGTAAAGAAGAACTAGCAAGCAAAACTATCAATGGACTCGACTTCACACACACCAATACTTGGCAGAATATTACACTAACATTCTCCCTAGACAAACCAATAATCGATGGTGAATTCCAGGGATTAAACCCAACTAACACCCAAGATGTATACCTTGACTACATCGAAGTCAAACAAACTTCAATCAGCAATTAATTAAAAAGCGTAACCAAGCATTATAACAATCCTTCCAAGAATCAAATATCAAACATTAGAGAGTTAAATCCGCTCAAGAAAAAACCTTTAAACCGACTTTTAATAGTTTACAGGAGCTAGTTTTTGTATAGACCAGAAATAGTGACTTTCATAGAAGAACATATTAATGTGCAGAGATTAAGAAGTCAAAAAGATTTAGAACACAAAACAGCACCCTAGACAGTCTAAAAAATTCCTATTAATATGGAGAATAGCAAAATGGAACGAGTTCTAATTACTGGCGGAGGAGGATTCATAGGTAGCCATTTGGCTAGAAGACTTTTTAAGAAAGGCGACTTCGTCAGAATAGCCGATATTAAATTCGAGGATTACATTCGTGAAAAATACTGCAACGAGAAATCTCAACTTGACCTAAGAATACTCGAAAACTGCCTTACTGCAACAAAGGGAATGGATAAAGTGTACAATCTAGCTGCGAATATGGGTGGCATAGGTTTCATAACCGAAGTTGGCGCTGAGGTAATGCATGACAATGTCCTCATCAACACTTACATGCTAGAAGCAGCTCGACAGAACAAGGCTAAGCGATATCTCTACACGAGCTCAGCGTGCGTCTACCCCACTTTCCGCCAGATAGACCCCCAAGTAGTAGGTTTAAGAGAAGAAGACGCTTACCCGGCTGACCCCGACAACTTCTACGGTTGGGAGAAACTCTATACAGAAAAGCTCTGCGAAGCCTACCAAAGAGACTACAAGATGGACATCCGAGTCCTAAGATACCATAACATCTATGGCCCAGAAGGCACGTTCAAGGGCGGAAGAGAAAAGGCGCCAGCAGCCCTCTGCAGAAAAATAGCAGAAGCAACAAACCCAGGGACAATCGAAATCTGGGGAGACGGAAAGCAGACGCGCTCATTCTGTTACGTCGATGATGCGGTCGAGGGAACCGTCAGACTGATGGAGTCATACTATGACAAACCAATCAACATCGGCTCAGAAAGACTCGTATCCATCAACGAGTTGACTGATATAATCACCAAGATCTCAGGGAAAAAAATCGAGAAGACGTACAACCTCAATGCACCACAAGGCGTCAGAGGAAGAAATGCCGATATTACACTTTCTAAAAAAGTCCTAGATTGGGAACCAAAAATAGATCTTGAAGAAGGACTTGTTACAACCTATAAGTGGATAGAAGAGAGAGTCAAAGAGGACCGAGCGTAGTAACCACTACTCACTAACTGGAAAATAGCTCAGGTGTAGCTCGTATTAAGACTCTGCGAATCTGTGATCCTGTTTTTATTAGGATTCATCTATTTTTCGACTGAGAAAATTTGTACGAAGCTCTCGTTGAAGACTGTAGTAAAATAATTAGAATCATTCAGGTTCGCATAGAGAAATGACCTGCTTGGTAACACGAATATATCTTCACTATATGTAGCATCAAATATGTATGAGATATTCTGGCTTCTTAGGACTGACATCATCTGCTCAGTGTTATTAGCCAAGTGAGTATTTTTAATCCTAGGCTCATCCATGAATACCAAAGTCCTATTCACATAATATTGTATGCTATGGTCATATGTCAGTATAATCGCGTCAGAGGGCGTTTGCTGATTCACATAGTTAATTCCTTGCCACCAGCCAGGAAGCCGAATCTCCATGAAATCATCCTTGCTAATGAAGGGACTCACGAACATCGCAATCTTATACCCTCTCACTGCATTAATCGCGGTGGGTAGAAAGGCTCCTCCCAAAATAAGAATGAAGACACATACCCGCAACACTGAACTCAGCGAAATCCCTCTTATACCTCGAAAATGGAAATGTAGACTAGCTAGGGAAAAATATAAGTCGCAAAGACCTTGAGCTGAAATCATAGCCAACGCGGGTGTGATTGGTAGTAAGTATCGCAGAAAGATGTTTATAGCGAATCTCCAAACTAGAAAGTACACGACAACCCAGATTATGAGGAAAATATCACGATTCTCTCGCTTCCTAAGCATGAAGTATAAGCCGACAAGCGAGAACGCGCCAATAAAAGGGCCCATGTCAGTAATCTCAAACGGCGGAACCTTGAAGAAGACCGTAAAATACGTGAGGAGAATATCTTTAATAGAGAAACTCAGGCCGGTAACATCTCGAACCTTGGTGAAGTGAGCATCAAAACTATTCTGCATAAGCCAGGAATCAATTCCCTTTCCTCCAAATATTTTATAGAGCTCAGGATAAACAGGATTGCCCACCAGAACCCAGTTCCTCACATACCAAGGCGCACCCAACAACGCGAAGAATGCAAGAAAGAGAAACAGCTGCCTAAATGAAAAAATCCCATCAACTTTCATGAAAGCAAACTTCTTCAATACAAAAAGCGCCAATACTACAAATACCAAGAACAATGCATTATACTTGGTCCAAGCAGCCAGACCACATAGAAGACCACTAGCTATAGCCGCCCTGTCTCTTCTCTTCTCATCCTTAATCGATAAATACAAGAAGTAGAGCGAGGAAGCTGAATAGAACATCGTTGGAATATCTGAGAGACAATCTTCAGCAGTGAACATGAAAGCAGGAATCGTGACCACGAAGAAGACAACACACCAAGCCTTTGTCTTAGACTGAAACACCAACTTAGAGAACGCGTAGGTCACTACAGCCACGGCGATGGCGAACAAGGGAGAGACAGCCTTTGAAAACAACTCCTCGATACCACCATAGACCAAGTAAAACCAGGTATACAATAGAGGGACAAAAGGTGGAAAATTAGCAGAAGTGCCAACGCCCAAAGTAGCTCCACTTAAAGTCGGTATACCCTTAACCTGAAAGTATAGCCTTCCCAAATACGCAAATTCGGCTAGGCTATCCCAACTCACAATCGGAAAGACCAAAGAGTGATAAAAAACAAAGAAGAGAACCACAAGAGTAGTTCCAATAAAGACCCAAACAAACGATTTTGGGAGAAAATGGTCTTCGGAAACAACTGAAGAACCACCTACGAAACTCGACTTCCTAAACCTTATCTGGACATAATACAATGCACCTGAGAGAAGAAAAACAAGTAGCAACGAAGCAACGAAGAATCTAACCTCAAAAGAGCCGAGGAGATAGTAGCTAAAGAACATGACAAAGGTTACAACGCCCGCACTCAAGCCAAAGCTAAGAATGATCCTCTCGACTTTTAACAGACTGTTCCTAAAGGGAAATATGATGTATGAAATTGCCAGTCCCGGCAGAAGATATGCCAAGCTCAAGGCGATTATAGCTGCGAAAAGTTGAATCATAGTAATTCATCAGAGGAGAGTCTTAACGTAGCCGTAGAGGTATGAAACCAAACTGTATATAAGCAAATTGAATACGACGACTGCCAGCATCAGATAAACAAAGCTTCTTCTACTAATAGTTCCTGATTTCAGATAATTAATGAGGAGAAGCGACTCAACAACTGCGAAGACTGAAATACCAAATTTCCCAAAAGAATAAAGTGAATTAAGCGTCGATAACAAGTCAAAGTACTGGTCATATTTATGCAGAAGACCTAAACTTGACTGAAAAAGACTAAATATGTAGAATCCATAGCAAGCAATCAAAAAGACGCATAGAACCAAGGGCATAATAGCATCAAGTTTCCTTAGTCCCCTAGCAAAATCTCCTTTTTCAAGTCCTTCATTAGTACTCCTATCAACCATAACTTTCAGCTCAAACCAGTGAGTTAATAACAAAGATGGACTAATTAGCGCCAAGTCACTCATAAGCCATTCTGCTAATATTGCATAAGAATCTTTCAAATCCAACTGCAAGTCAACAAAAATGACTCATATAAAATGATACTCGAATATCTGAGTAAGGAAGAGTAAAATATTATTTTACTTAAGGATGCTAGAGAACGTTTTATGTTAGGAACGTGGGAACTCATTTTCAATTACTTTCATTATTACTTCCACTGGATCCTCCATCTCAGACACAAATGTTCGAGCTCTCTCCTGTAGTATTTTGTGGACGTTCTCAAAGTCATCTAAGATTTCCATGATCTTCTTCATAGTCTTTTCAGAATCTGTCGATCTAGAAATAAGTTTCTTCCCTATGAGGTACCTTTCAACTATCGTCGGCTCCCTTGGATAACAGGATATTGCTGGAGTTCCCAGCATTGCAGCCTCAGCAGTCATGGTTCCTCCAGCTCCTACGAATACTGAAGAGAAGAAGAGGAGACTCGGACCGTCCACAACGTCTCTTGCTACTACAACGTCATTATGGAAGGCAGCTCTTATAATCGAAATCTGCTCAGCATATCTCGGTAAGATAACAATCTGGACGGATTTGTCATAAGCATCCATCAACTTGTTAATGATTGGAATCGTAACGGACTCTCCCTCTTGGACATGGCCCAAAAGATAGGAGGCGAAAGACTCTTCAACTCTAAAGACGACAATTGGTTTTGAATTATCCAGCTTCAAATTATAGAGAACCTCAGGATTTGGAATAAAATTCTTCAGCCACACGATCGGATCAAGGGCGTTATATTGAACCATCATTTCCTTACTAGCACCTAATTTCATCCAAACTTTCGGTGGAATCACGCTTGGAGCGAAGAGTCTACTAGCAAGAGGTATAGTCAGTTTCGCCACAGAGGTGGAGTGGGGCGAATCATTTATTGTATAATGCGGAATAGCTAAGCCAAAAGCAGTCCTAGCAGCTTCAGGTGAGGCAAAAGCGATAGACAAATCAGGTTTCAACTTGCTAATAACGTGAGATAGTCCCTCTATCCTCTGAGCCCCTGCGGCTAGCTTTCCCTCAAGAGAAGCCCCCCCGTGCTTCCCCACTGAAAGAGCACTTACCCCCCTCAACTTAACAAGTTCGGTAACCTCTCTGTAGTTCCTCGTAGTCCTAAAAACGTCATGACCGTTAGTCTCAAGTCTTCGTCCCAACTCAACCAGAAAATAGAGTTGCTTAGGCGTTAGAATGTCAAGCCAAATAAGCATTAAATCACCTAAAAACTAATTATCAAAAATATGTCTAATCACGATTAAAGCTTTTTTACTAAAATAACATAAATCATGGAACTATCCTAGAGAAAGAAAAGACTAGTCAAAGAGAACAGGACTCAAACCAAATCTGTAAAAATTTCGGCGTAGTAGGAAAAGTGTAATTTGATACTAGACAAAAGAATGAGACTAATCCCACATTTTTTATTCGAAATTTCCACTAATAATGTTTTGGTATGGAGGATGGAAACTCTTATTTCTTTTTAGAGTTCAAACTTTGAATGCTCTTTTCTACGAGGGATATACCCCACGCCGCCATTTCTTTACATCTCTCTTCATTCTTCGCCTCAGAGTAGACTCTGAATATTTCTTCAGTCCCTGATGGACGAATTAATACCGAACCGTCTTCAAACGAGATCTTGATGCCATCAAGGGTTAAGCTATTGAGTTTTTCGGTTTGTTTTAAAACGCTGTCTAATACAGTCTGTTTCAACTCGTTAGGACAATTAATTCGCTCTTTAATAATATAATACTTGGGAAGCTCAGCAACCAGTTGGGACAGCGTCTTCTCTCTCTTTGCAAGGATCTCTAGCATAAGTGCAGCGGCCATAGGTCCATCTCGAACAGGTTGATGGGGTGCATAAAAAATCCCGCCATTATCTTCCATGCTTATTATCGAATTCACCTCTTGCATTACCTTGGAGACGGTGGTAGAACCTACTTTTGTCCACACGATTTTCCCGCCTCTCATTGTTATTACATCCTCAACCATCTTAGAAGAACTAACGGGCGTAACTACAATCCCGTCATGATGTTTCTGAAGAATATAATCAATGATTATCGCCCCTGTACTATCGCCTAGACACACTTTACCAGATTCATCAACAAATATGCATCGATCGGCATCACCGTCATGAGCTACCCCTAAATCTGCCTTAATAGCCTTAACTGTTGAAGCCAGATCTCCCAAAGTCTCAGGCTTCGGCTCAGGTAAGCGACCAGGGAAGTTCCCATCTAATTGAGCATTCAATGTCACAACATCACATCCAAGTTCCCTGAGCAGGTATGGGGTTATCAGGGCGCCTACACTATTAGCTGCGTCAACCACAACTTTAAAGCGTTTTTTACTTATCGACTTCACATCAACGTGCTTCTTAACAGCGTCTTTATGCACGTCGATAATTCCAGGAAAAATCGAAATCGACCCAAGAGCATTCCACCTTTTACGGGTGAACTTCTCTCCAAAGAAAATATTCTCTATCTTTATCTCTTCTTCCCTAGGAATCTCAACGCCATCTCCTCCGACGACTTTTATACCATTATATTCCGGCGGATTATGACTAGCCGTGACAAGAATTGCCCCATCCATCTTGAAATGCTTAACAGCATATTGAATAGATGGAGTCGGGGCGTACCCTCCATCGAAGACATCACAGCCAGCAGAAGCCAACCCAATAATAACAGCCCTTGAAATTAGCGGGCTACTCGTCCTTGAATCATAACCTACAAGAATTCTCTTCTGTCCAAAATAAGTGCCAATAGCCAATCCAACCTTAGTAGCAAATTCTGGAGTTAACTCTAAATTGGCAATCCCCCGAATTCCATTAGTACCAAAGAGAACATTACTAGACATTCATCTCTTCTCCGACACATTTACTAGTCATTCTAATTGAGAGATTCTTAACCTTTTAGCGCATTAAACTTCCGAACCAAACTAAGGATACCCTGGAAAATGGAGCTAATAGTTAGTAAGAAGAATTAGAGTTCTTACATGACTGTTGAAGGCTCAAAGATGCTAGCATCAACTTCCTTGCTTGGACAAATCTGCACTTTCTGAGTTAGAGTTACGTTATCATTGATAACGGCATGATCTCCAACAATACACTGTTCTTCCACCTTAACCCAGCTTCCTATAATAGCGCCCTCGCCGATTATAGCTCCTTTGATGGATGAAAATTTGTCAATCCATGCTTTTGAATAAATCACAGAATCCTGGATTCTTGAACCTTTACCTACGGTAACATCATTTCCAATAGAAACGTAAGGACCAATGCAAACGTCATCTTCTATTATCGCACCTGAACCAATGGCTACTGGGGGTATGATCTTTACTCTAGACCGAACTTTTGCGCCTTTCCCTAAGAACGGCTTCTCCGAAGCTATTTCATCAAGCACTATCTTGTTAGCCTGGATATAATCACTTGGCTTCCCAATATCTATCCAGACACCATTGAACTTATGCCCATAAAGACCTCCACTTCCCGCCAACACTGGGAAAACCTCGCGCTCAATGGATACTTTCCTATCCGAAGGGATGAGGTCAAAGACAGTATGATTTAGTACGTACACCCCAGCATTCACTAACTTACTTGGGGCTTCCTCCTTCTTAGGTTTCTCGACGAACCGCAGAATCTGCTCATTTCCATTCATCTCAACAACACCAAACCGGCTTGGATCATCGACCTCATGAAGTGCAAGGGTAGCATCAGCTTTATGACTGGTGTGTGCAGCTAGCAACTCTGAATAATCCATAGAAGAAAGGATGTCTCCATTCAAAACAAAGAAGGGTTCATCTGTGTCCCCAAGGAACTTTTCAGCCATTTTAATCGGTCCTCCTGTTCCAAGTGGCTTCTTCTCTAGAGAATACACAATTTCTAAACCATACTTTGACTTGCCAAAGTTCTCTCTAAGAACATCTGCCATGTAGTTGACAGCCAATACAACTCGGGTTACTCCACTCTTTGATAGGCGTTCTAAAACCCAATCAAGTAGTGGTCTATTCGCAATTGGGAACATTAGTTTAGGTCTCGTACAACTCAACGGTCTCAACCTTGTCCCGAATCCGCCAGCTAAAATTAAAGCTCTCATAGAACCACCATTTTCAACATCTCAAACAAATACTTTACTAATATACACTCTCTTTTCTTTACAGATAGTCTATTGAATTATTTATAAGAAGTAATATATCAAAATACTGAATAGTCATCTTGGAAAACTTTGGTGGATAAGTTGGCAATCGCGGGTATAGTCAGCAAGAAAGGGGAAGAAATATCCTCTAAAATAGTTGATATGCTCGCAATTATGACACACACCAAAAACTCTATTGCAGCTTTTTCATTAAATGAAGAAATCATATCTAAGGAGACAACAAAATCACTCGAACAGGGAAATACCAAAGGATTAATGAGTGTTGGATATTGCGGCTATCCGAATGAAAAAGGGGAATATTCTATAAAAGCTCTACAAAGAGAGGATGGACGAATATTCATCGTTGGGGAAGGAAGAACCTATTTCGACCGATCAGATAACCAATTAAAAGATCGTAATTATGCCATATCCACTGTAGAAACCATTGCGCACGTCATTGAAGAAGAACATATAGACCTCCTCAAGAGGTTGACAAATTGTCTTTCAAGGATCAATGGCTTTTTCTCTCTAGCTATCTTAACTAAAGAAGGAATCATTGTATCGAGAGATACCATAGGTGTAGAACCATTATATTGGGGCGAAAATGAGGATTGCTGTGCTATTGCATCTGAGAGGAAAGCCTTATGGCGAATAGGTATAAAAGATGTTAAAGCCTTTCCCCCAGGAAATATCTCATTAGTAAGCAAGAATGGTTGCATTTTTTCCCAGCCTTCGATTTTGAAGAAGTCCTCTAGGTTTAATATGAACATAGATAATGCAGCTCAAGAATTGAAGAGTACACTACAACGAGTTATTACTACATATTTGGGAGAACTTGATGAAATCGGAGTGTTATTCTCTGGCGGAATAGATAGTTCGCTAGTAGCCAAGATGGCAGGAGACCTGGGATTAAACGTTGTTTTGTATACTGCGGGTGTAGAGGGTTCTCATGACATTGATGTCGCAGAAAAAGTGGCTGATGAACTAGGATATGATCATTACACAAACTCCATTGCATTCAGTAGCGTTGAAAAATACATATCTAAGGTAGTCTATGCAATAGAAGAAGAGAGACTGATGAGTGTCACTGTTGGCTTCCCCTTATACGCTGCGGCGGAATTAGCAAGTATTCAGGATAATCGATTAGTCTTGTCTGGAGAAGGATCGGATGAACTCTTCGGAGGATACTCTAAGTATCAGCGTATTCTTCAGAAAAGCAATTATGAAAGACTTGATGAGGAGATGTGGAGAGATATTCTTCTGATGTCCGAAGTGAATTTACAAAGGGATAGTGCAATAGCAAAAGCTAGCAACATTGAGTTGCTCCCTATATACATGGATATGAAAGTAGTTGATTTAGCAATGAGTCTTCCGCCTCAACTTAAAGTCGTTGATGGTATGGACACTCTAAGGAAACAAGTATTAAGGAGAACTGCCAAAATGGTTAATCTGCCTGATGATGTTATCTATCTCCCTAAGAAAGCAGCCCAATATGGATCGGGTTCATACAAAGCAATAAGAACAGTTGCCAGAATAAGAGGGTTCAAAAATCCTCATGATTATATTAAAGCAATTTTTGGAGAAGTCTTCAAAGGCTTCATAGCTTAATCAACTCACTCTCTGATTTCAGATATTAATGGTGCGAGGTGCGGGAATTCCATCTCACATCAAGATAATGTGGGATTTTGGACCCGCGCAACAAACGTGGCAGGCTTGTGTCCTAGACCAGGCTAGACTAACCTCGCTTATCTATGTAATCGAATAGGATTAACCTAAAATCCTTTTCGCATCACTTGTCTGGAAATAGTAAAAACCCGCTGTCAAACTTAGTTTAACAATGTAACTTGGGCAAACTTTATATTGTTCCTTATTTTGCTACATACTCTGTTTGAGTTTATGATACCCCCCGCTCAAATTTGGGAATCCAGAATTCTGGGTTTGATGACTTTTCGGAAAGCGCGATAAGAAGGAGAAGTGTAATCGCTTGACTGAGAAAAAGAGAATTGATTTGTTTGAACATGAATTAGTTCCTGAGCATATTCTTCTTAGTAAAGAAGAAGTTGAAGCAGTACTTGAGAAATATAGAATAAAGCCACATCAACTACCATTTATAAAGGCTTCTGACCCCGGATCAAAGGCAATCAAAGCACAACCAGGGGATGTACTAAAGATAGTAAGAAAAAGCAAGACTGCAGGGGAAGCTATCGCATATAGGTATGTAATTGAAGGATAAGAATTTCTTTTAAAAGGAAAAGGTGTTTGTATAAATGACAATTTCAGCTTCAGATTTTTGGACATTAATGAAAGCCTTCTTTGAGGAAGAAGGTTTGGCAAGACAACACTTGGATTCCTACGATGATTTTATAGAAAATGAATTACAGAAGATCATTAATGAAGTCGGAGAGATCCAAATAGACGCACCAGACTATCCTTTCAAAGTCAAACTTGGAAGAATTGAAACAGGTAGACCGAGGACTATTGAAGTTGACGGATCCGATCATCCAATTTATCCTATGGAAGCAAGATTGAGGAACTTAACATATGCTGCTCCACTCATGCTGGAAATGAGTTATATGAGAGATGGCAAAGAAGAATCAATCGAAACTGTCCACATCGGCGACATACCTGTTATGCTAAAATCTAAACTCTGTCTTCTCCACAACTATACCCCCAATGAATTGATTGCAGCTGGAGAGGATGCAAATGATCCAGGAGGATACTTCATCGTTAATGGATCCGAGAGAGTAATAGTAGCACTAGAAGATCTAGCACCAAATAGAATACTGGTGGACATAGATAACAGCGGCACCAAGCCAATGTATCGCGCAAAAGTCTTCTCAACAACATCTGGTTTCAGAGCAAGAATCACTTGTAAAATGAAAGCCAATAGTAGTATCGAAGTAACCATTCCAGGAGTCCCTACAGATATCCCCTTTGTTGTATTAATGAGAGCATTAGGTATTGAATCAGATAAAGATATTGCAGAGACAATATCCTCTAATGAGGAAATCCAAGACCAACTCGACTCTTCTTTTGAAGAAACACTGGGTATAAACAGCATTGCAGACGCGATAGTCTATATCGGAAACAGAGTTGCCCATGGGCAAGTTGAGGAATATAGACTGAAAAGAGCTCAAAGCGTCTTGGACAGAAATTTCATGCCGCACATTGGAAACACTTCAGAGCAAAGAAAGGAAAAAGCATACTTCCTAGGCGAAATGGTTTCAAGAATCATTGAACTAAGATTGGGTTTAAGAGTAGAGGATGATAAGGATCATTATGCTAACAAACGACTAAAACTAGCAGGCTCATTACTTGCAGATCTATTCAGAGTGGCTTTTAGAAATCTTTGCCGAGATATCAAATACCAATTAGAGAGAACGAGTATTAGAAGGAAAAAACTGGCCATATCCGCTGCAGTAAGACATGGTATGATCACTGAACGTGTCCAACACGCTCTTGCAACTGGAAACTGGGGGCATGGAAGAGTTGGCATAACTCAATTACTTGATAGAACTAATCATATTTCCACACTGAGCCACCTAAGGCGACTCCAGTCTCCTCTAAGTCGTAGTCAACCAAACTTCGAAGCAAGAGACTTACATCCGACCCATTGGGGAAGACTATGTCCAAGCGAGACTCCCGAAGGCTCCAATTGCGGACTCGTAAAGAATCTCTCTCTAATGGCAACGATCTCGGTAAATACTAATTCAGAAGAGATTAGGCAGGTACTCTACAAACTTGGAGTCATACCTACCCGAGAAGCAATTGTCAACACAGGGAGTAGAGTTGCCAAAGTTTTTTTTGATGGAGCATTAATAGGCTTTTGTAGCGACACAGCGTTAATAGTTGAATCTTTCAAGAACATGAGAAGGAAACATGAAATAAGTTCTGAAGCTAACATTGTTCAGTACACTGAAAGCGATAAAAAAGGCATTTCACAGGAAATCTACGTCAATTGTGATCTAGGGAGAGTTAGACGCCCATTAATAATAATTGAGAATGGAGAGCCTAAACTTAAGCAAGAACACATTTCCAGATATGTTTCAGGAGACCTAAAGTGGAGTGACCTTGTCAATAACGGAATAATAGAATACCTCGATGCTGAAGAGGAAGAGAATGCTTCGGTTGCATTAGATAATAATCATTTAACTTCTGAAAATACTCACTTGGAAATAGCACCATACACGATACTTGGAATATGTACTTCAACTATTCCCTATGCTGAACATAATCAATCACCAAGGAATTCATATGAGGCTGCGATGGCTAAACAAGCCTTAGGCGTATTTAGTACGAACTTCGCTAATAGAGTTGACACTCAATCCCACATATTACATTATCCACAGCGACCCCTTGTAAAGACAAAGCCAATGGACGTCCTTGGTTACTATGATAGACCTTTAGGCCAGAACTTTGTTGTAGCCGTTCTGTCTTTTGAAGGATACAATATGGAAGACGCTATCGTTTTCAACAAGTCATCCATCGAACGTGGTCTAGCTCGATCTACTTTTTATAGAGTCTATAAGGCCGAAGGTCGTCGATACCTTGGAGGATTGAAAGATAAATTTGAGATGCCTGAGTCTGGAACTAGAGGATTTAGAGGTGAACAATTTTACAGATTACTTGAAGAAGATGGAATTGTCAGCACTGAATCATACATAGACGGAAACGATGTTCTTATAGGAAGAACAAGTCCACCGAGATTCTTAGAAGAATATAGAGAATTCGAAGTGAAAGGACCAACTAGACGAGACACTTCCATCACTATGAGACCGACAGAACTTGGTATTGTAGACGACATATTTCTAACAGGAACAACTCAGGGAAGTGAATTGGTAAAAGTTAGAGTTAGAGACCAACGAGTCCCAGAATTAGGAGATAAATTTGCTTCTCGCCATGGTCAGAAAGGTGTTATAGGTATGGTTGTTCCACAAGAGGATATGCCTTTTACAGAAGAAGGCGTAGTTCCGGATGCGATAATCAATCCTCACACTCTTCCATCTCGTATGACTATTGGTCAATTCATTGAATCCATAGCAGGAAAAGCTGCCGCCTTGGAAGGTGAAATAGTAGATGGTACACCATTCAGTAACAAGAAACAGGAAGAAATACGAGAAACTCTACAGAAACTTGGATTTCACTATGGCGGAAAGGAAGTAATGTACAATGGGATTACCGGAGAGAAGTTTGAAACAGAAATCTTCATCGGAATTGTATATTATCAGAAACTCCACCACATGGTAGCTGATAAAATTCATGCTAGAGCACGAGGACAGGTTCAAATGCTTACAAGGCAGCCTACAGAGGGCAGAGCTAGAGGGGGTGGACTTCGATTCGGAGAAATGGAGAGAGATTGCTTGATAGGACACGGTGCGGCTCTTCTTCTAAAGGATAGACTCCTAGAGGAATCTGATAAGAGTGTTATATATGTCTGCGAAAAATGTGGCTACTTTGCATATTATGATTTCAAACAAAGAAGATATGTTTGCAAGATCTGTGGTGAAGACTCCACTATCTCCCCAATCACGATATCCTACGCCTTTAAACTCTTAATTCAAGAATTGACAGCATTATGTATTCCGCCAAGACTGATTTTAAAGGAGAGGGCTTAATATGACACTAGTTGAAGAGGAACTATACAAGATCATTGATGGAATAAAATTTGGAATATTCTCTCCTAACGACATTAGAAAGATGTCGGTAGCAGAGGTTCAGATGGCAGACACATACGACGAGGACGGGATACCAATAACGTCTGGGCTAATGGACGGTCGTTTTGGCACTCTTGAACCAAGGCAGAGATGTAAAACGTGTGGTAACACAGCTGCTAGATGTCCTGGTCATTTTGGCCATATAGAATTAGCGGAACCTGTGATTCACACTGGTTTCTCTAAACTCATCCACCGGCTTCTTAAAGTAACTTGTCGAAACTGTGGGAGAGTTCTACTCACACCCGTTGATATCGAAGAGTACAAGAAGAAGATTACAGTTGAAAGAGAGATTCTTGGAACACCGTCTGATGAGCATTTTAAGGATATAGAGAAGAGAACGAAGAAGTACGCTATTTGCCCTCACTGTGGTACAAGACAATTATCTGTCAGCTTCAGTAAGCCTACGACTTTTCAGGAAGAGCTTGAAGAAGGTGGAACAAATAGACTTACTCCTAATATGATAAGAGAGAGACTTGAGCGAATATCCGATGATGATTTAAGAGTTTTAGGATTAGATCCGGAGGTTGCTCGCCCGGAATGGACAATTCTCCAAGTACTTCCAGTGCCTCCAGTGTATGTTCGACCCTCAATAACCCTTGAATCAGGAATAAGATCAGAGGATGATCTAACCCATAAACTAGTGGATATTATTAGGATAAACCAAAGACTTAAGGAAAATAAGGAAGCTGGGGCTCCAACTTTAATCATCCAAGATTTATCTGAATTACTCCAATATCATATTACAACATACTTTGACAACGAAGCTTCAGGAATCCCACCTGCTCGACATAGGTCAGGAAGAGCATTAAAGACTCTCACTCAGAGGTTGAAAGGAAAAGAAGGAAGATTCAGAAGTAACCTCTCTGGAAAAAGAGTTGACTTTTCAGCTAGAACTGTTATCTCTCCTGACACAAACCTCGACTTGAATGAAGTAGGTGTACCACTTGATGTGGCAAAGCGCTTAACTGTTCCTGAAAAAGTAACTCAATGGAACATTGAAGAAATGAAGAAACTAGTGATAAATGGTCCTCCGAATTATCCGGGAGCTTTATATGTTGTTAGACCGGATGATAAACGAATTAGATTAGAATTTGTCACCGAAAGAGATAAAATCGCAGAAGCTCTACAGCCCGGATTCATAATAGAACGTCATTTAAAAGATGGTGATACTGTCATTTTTAATAGGCAACCATCACTACATAGAATGTCTATAATGGCGCATGTGGTAAAAGTCCTTCCATATAAGACGTTTAGGCTTCACCTATGCGTCTGTCCACCATACAATGCAGACTTCGATGGAGATGAAATGAATCTCCACGTTCCGCAAAGTGAAGAGTCGCAAACAGAAGCGCGCCTTTTAATGAAGGTTCAAGATCAGATTCTATCTCCAAGATATGGAGGACCAATCATAGGAGCCTTAAGGGACTTCATCAGCGCTGCCTACATTCTCACGAACAAGTCTACCAAGTTGACAAAGCAAGATGTCAGTAGACTCTTGGCAGCAGCCAGTTATGAAGGACCTATTCCTGCCCCCGTCGTTGAGAAGCCTGAGCCACTATGGAGTGGGAAACAAATCTTCAGCTTATTCATACCAAAGGGATTTAACTACGTCCTAAAGTCAAGCGTTTGCCAGCAATGTCCACAATGTGATTACGAGAACTGCAAGTACGACGCTTACGTTGTCGTCAAGGACGGAATTCTTGAGAGAGGAGTAATAGACAAGAATTCCATAGGCGCAGAGAAATCGGAGAGCCTCTATCACAGGATCGTCAAGGATTATGGGACGGAAGCTGGAAGAAAATTCCTAAACGCCACTAGCAGGCTGGAAAACGAATTCATAACCATGAAGGGCTTCACTTATTCCCTCGATGAACTGGATCTTCCAAACAAGGTTAGAAACAAAATAGACACTATCATAGATGAAGCAGATCAGAATGTTCACAAACTAATTGATGATTATCAGAAGGAAATTCTCCAGAGATTACCAGGACAGACCCCTGAAGAATCCCTTGAAATATACATTATGAATGAACTCTCTAAAGCTCGAGATGAAGCAGGAAACATTGCAGATGATTCCTTCGGTATGGAGAATCACGGAATAATAATGACTAGAACCGGAGCTCGAGGATCAAACCTAAACATTGGCCAAATGACCGCCTGCTTAGGACAACAATCTGTAAGAGGCAGAAGAATTACAAGAGGATATAAAGATAGAACTCTCTCTCACTTTAAACCGAAAGACTTAAGCAGAGAAGCTAGAGGATTCGTAGACTCTTGCTACAGAGACGGTTTAGATCCGATTGAATTTTTCTTCCATGCCACCGGTGGAAGAGAAGGGCTTGTTGACACTGCAGTCAGAACACAGCAGAGCGGATACATGCAGAGACGGTTGATAAATGCCCTTGAGTATCTTAGAGTTGAACATGATGAAACTGTCAGAGATTCCAGAGGAGACATTGTCGAATTCAGATATGGCGAAGATGGAATTGATCCTGCGAAGAGCGACCATGGAAAAGCAGTTAACATAAGACGGCTGATAGAAAGAATAAAAATCGTAGCTGCAGGCGGAAGATCAACCTCAAAAGATTATATCGAGGATAGATTGAAAGAAGTTGAAAAGGAATTGACACCCTCTCTAATCTCAGACCTCAGATCTCAGTCTGCAGAAGCAAAACTCAGTCGAGATGCCTTTGACAAACTAATTCCTATGGTCATAGAAAATTACAAAGCAGCTCTGGTTGAACCAAGAGAAGCTGTCGGAGTAATAGCTGCTCAATCAATAGGAGAACCGGGAACGCAAATGACACTGAGGACTTTCCATTATGCAGGAGTCAAGGAAATGAATGTCACTCTCGGACTTCCACGCCTAATAGAAATAGTGGACGCACGAAGAAAGCCTTCAACCCCAATTATGAAGGTCTACCTTGACGAAGAGCATAGAGTCGGAAAAGAGAAAGCAACAGAAGTCGCTAGGGAAATAGTCTTTACAAAAGTCGAAGATGTCGCTTCAATATACATTGATCCTCTAAAAACAGCAATTGTCGTTCAGATAGACGAAGCAATGTTTGGAAGCCAAGGAGTAACCCAAGATGAATTGAAAACAGCAATGAGCTTCCCTAACTGCAAAGTGAATTTCGAGGATAATACAGTAATTGTAACACCTAAAGAATCTAGCGACTTAAAGAAACTTCTTGAAAAAGTCTCTTCAGCACCTATAAAGGGAGTCCCCGGCATCAGAAAAGTCCAAGTCTCGCTTGAGGATGGAGAGTGGCTAATAAATACTGACGGTTCAAACCTCTCAAAGGTCCTAAAAATTCCAGGTATCGATCCCAATAGGATAACGACAAATGACGTCCACGAAATAGCTGAAACACTCGGTATAGAAGCAGCTAGAAACTCTCTTATCAAGGAGGCAATGGGGGTTCTAGAAGAACAAGGACTCGACGTCGATGTAAGGCATGTCATGCTAGTTGCTGACATAATGACGTTAACAGGAGAAATATTTCAAGTCGGAAGGCATGGTGTCAGTGGTAAAAAAGCTAGTGTACTCGCAAGGGCTGCATTCGAAATCACAATCCCAACCCTTGTAGACGCTGCCGCTAAAGGGACTGTGGATATATTCAAAGGCGCTACAGAATCTGTAATAGTAGGCCAAAATATACCCGTCGGAACAGGCTTAATAGAAATATTTATGGGACACGGAAGTAAGACCGAAGAGGAATCGAAAGAGATTAATAGTAACAAATAATGTTTCGGAAGAGATAAATGATGATCGACGTAGATAGAATCATTAACTCCGCTCTAAAGTCTGGGAGAGTTTACCTAGGTTTCAAGCAGACGAAAAATGCAGCTAAGACAGGAAAAGCCGTTGCACTGATACTGTCATCCAATTGTTCTGTAAAACTTCAGAAAGACATACAACAATACGCTACTTTATCAAAAACACCTCTATTAATTTATCATGGAACATCCCAAGACTTGGGAGTAGCATGTGGGAAGCCGTTCATTGTCTCAGCCATGACCATAAGAAACCTCACAGATTCCCAACTTCTAAAATCGATAAAGGAATCTAATGAACAGACAGAACAGGCCTAAAAAACATCATTTATATCCAACGTATGATCTTCAAGTTTCATGACAATGGAGAAATATCAAATAAGATGTCACAGAAAATTCGTTTGACAAGCGATGAAATGCGCTATATAGCACTTTTTGAGAACGTCACAGGCGCTACAGCCAATGATTGTATAATTGACGAACAAAGAGATAGAATAATAATCATAGTAAAGCCAGGCGAAACAGGACTTGCTATTGGAAAACATGGATCCCGCATTAAACTCTTAAAACATATGCTTA
>JAUPKU010000120.1 GCA_030837285.1 Thermoproteota archaeon
AGTCTGTCACTGCTACTTTCACCGAAAATCCAATCACATACTCGCTGTCTGTGAATATTGTTGGTTCTGGCTCTGTGACTAAGAATCCTAATCAGGCTTCGTATGCTTCGGGCTCTGTTGTCTCTGTTCAGGCTACTCCAAGTTCCGGCTGGACTTTTAACCATTGGCTGCTCGATAATATCGATGTGGGTAGTACTAATCCATACACGGTGACTATGAATGCCAATCACAATTTAACTGCATTGTTCACGCGTATTCAGTATGCTTTGCATGTTCAGGTTGGTGGTTCAGGAGTTACTAACGCTACTGGGGACACTTTACACGATTCTGGTGCTAGCGTCAGGGTGTTGGCGACTGCGAGTTCGGGTTGGGAATTCAACCATTGGCTGTTGGATAACACTGATGTGAGTGGGGCCAATCCATATGTTCTCACGGTTTATAGTACTCATAATCTGACCGCAGTATTCACGGAGATTCCTCCAACTCAGTATGCTTTGCATGTTCAGGTTAGTAGCTCAGGCTCTACCAATACGACTGGCAATACCTTATACAATGCTGGTGTTAGTGTCAGGGTGTTAGCGACTCCTAACTCCGGCTGGACACTAAGTTACTGGCTGCTTGACAGCAGCAATGTTGGCTCTGCTAACCCTTATTCGCTGACGATGAATGTCAATCATAACCTGACTGCGGTGTTCATGCAGATTCCTCCGAATCAGTACAATTTACACATCCAGGTCGTGGGTTCAGGAACTACGAACGCTACCGATGACGCACTGTATACTTCAGGCGCGATTGTCAGAGTGTTGGCATCTGTAAATTCTGGCTGGCGGTTTGATCATTGGCTATTTGACACTGTTAATGTGGGTAACATTAACCCCTACACTCTAACAATGGATGGCAACCATGATTTGACTGCAGTGTTTATACAGATTCCTCAAACTCAAAATACTTTGCATGTTGGGGTTAGTGGTTCTGGAGTTACTAATGCTAGTGGAGATGCCCTGTACAATGCTGGTGTTAGTGTCAGGGTGTTAGCGACTCCTAACTCCGGCTGGACACTAAGTTACTGGCTGCTTGATAACAATAATGTCGGATCCGCCAGTACATATGTGGTGACAATGAATGGCAACCATAACTTAACTGCAGTTTTCACGCGTATTCAGTATGCTTTGCATGTTGGGGTTAGTGGTTCTGGAGTTACTAATGCTAGTGGAGATGCCCTCTATTATGAAGGTGCTAGTGTAAAAGTACTGGCCACTGTAGACCCTGGATGGACACTAGGCTACTGGTTACTTGATGATGTTAAGCTGGGCTCTAGCAATCCCTATTTGGTGACTATGGATAGCTCCCACAGTCTAACTGCAGTATTTGAAGCGACGCCACAAAGTTTTCAGTGGTCATGGCTTCTCATCATTATGTCCGCTGCAATCGCTGCTGTGTTTGGCGTAACCATATACTATAATAAAAGTAAGAAATAGGAGAGAAAACGCCGCGCTCAAATTCTAAAATCTTATTCTTGGTTGCTAATGTCTTGGGTTGAATTCCATTCGCATCTTCATCTGCCGTCTCTTTAGGTTGTAGTTTAATGAGAAGTTGTGTGCAGCATCTCTTATCTGCTCAAGGATCAGCATCATCCTGCTGTTCCTGTCAAAGCGTCTAGGAGTTGTTTCCCCTGGTAAGTAGATTTCCTCAAACTTCTTGGCTAGACCAATCAGCGGGATTTGAAGACCCAGTGAATGAAGGGCTGCGTCAGCAGCATTTATCTGACCAGATCCTCCGTCTACTACTATGAGGTCAGGCATCTGTGTTCTCTCATTGAGGAGGCGCCTATACCTCCTCTTTACCACTTCATTAATGCTTGCAAAATCATCCTGCTCAACAACCGTCTTAATCCTGAATCTTCTATAATTGTTCTTGTCTGGCTTTCCATCCTTGTAACGAACCATACCTGAGACAATGTGTTCCTCTCCCAGGTTTGAAATGTCAAAGCACTCGATAGTGTGGGGGAGTGTGGGAAGGTTAAGTGCAGTCTGGATGTCCACTAGTACACTGTCTTCCTCCAAGTTTGCTTCAATGTTCTTCTCAGCCAGCCTTACGAGTGAAAGTTTATCCGAGCGTGTTGGAACCGTCAAGGCGACTGGAGCCTGCCTTTTAGTCGAGAAGAACTCCTCCAGTGCAGCTTTCTCTTCGCCATCAAGCCACATTCGCTTGTTAAGTAGGATCTCACGAGGAATCTTATTTGCCGTGTAGAAGACTTTTAGGAACTCCTGCTCAACATTCGGCTGAAGGTCCACCGAGAACTCTCTCTTGCCTAAGAGCACGCCTCTCCGCACACTCATCTGTACCACGAGGACTTTTTCTCCCAGCCTCCTGAAGGCCATCACGTCTTGGTCAAACCTCTTCTCGGTATCGACCACCTGATGTTGAGTTAGAAGTTGGATGGATGAGATCTGGTTGCGAAGCTCCAGTGCGCGTTCGTACTTCTGCTCGCCAGAGGCTGCCTCCATCTGCGAGTTGAGCTGTTCAATCGTGTGCACGTATTCGCCTTTAAGAAAGTGGCGAGCTTGTTCAATCTGCTCTCTATACTCTTTGCCTACTTTGCCTATACACGGCGCACTACATGTTCCCATATGGTAGTTTAAACAAGCACGCTTTGGAAGCGTCTTGCACACTCTGAGTTTGAAGACCTTCACAACCAGCCGTGTAAGATCCTGCCGCATGAAGCCGTCAGTGTAGGGGCCAAATGACTCTAGTTTAGTGGAGAGCTTGCGGGATGTGATGATGCGTGGGTACTCCTCCTTCGTAAAGGCTATGTAAGCGAATGTTTTGGCGTCCTTAAGGCTGATGTTGTATTTCGGCAAATACTGCTTAATCAGCTTGTTCTCCAGCAGTAAGGCCTCAACCTCGCTGTCTACGATGATCCATTCAATGTGTCTGATCTGGGATACGAGGAGCTGCGTCTTAAGAGGTTTATCCGATTTTGAGAAGTAGTTTTTGACGCGCTCACGCAGGCTCTTAGCCTTGCCAATATAGAGTAGCTCGTCCATCTCGTCCTTGAATAGATAAACGCCTGGGGTGGCGGGTATCTCAGAGCTCCTGAAATCTGATGGGACATAGATTGAGATCATATTGAACTATTCGCCGTTTGAGCCTCTTTCAGTGGAAGCATTTTCTTAAGAAACTTTCCTGTGTACGATTTTATATTTTCCCCGACTTCTTCGGGTGTTCCCTCTGCTATTAATTCTCCTCCGGCTGCTCCACCTTCAGGGCCTAGGTCGACGAGGTAGTCGCAGCTCTTTATCACATCGAGGTTGTGCTCTATGATATAGACGGTATTTCCCTTATCCACAAGGCTGTTTAGCACCTTTATCAGACGCTTTGTATCATCGAAATGAAGTCCTGTAGTCGGCTCATCAAGCATGTAG
This sequence comes from Thermoproteota archaeon, assembly GCA_030837285.1. Taxonomy (GTDB): domain Archaea; phylum Thermoproteota; class Bathyarchaeia; order RBG-16-48-13; genus JAUPKU01. The sequence goes on from JAUPKU010000120.1 coordinate 3,426, forward strand.
ATGATGTGGCCTAACTTGTTCTTACTGAGTTCTCGGGTGATCTTGATACGCTGACTCTCTCCGCCCGAGAGGGTGGTTGAGCTCTGCCCGAGCTTCATGTATCCCATACCCACGTCAAGTAAGGTCTGGAGTTTACGCTTGAGAAGAGGCATATTCTCAAAGAATTCTGCGGCTTCCTGAATCTCCATGTCAAGGACTTCCGCTATGTTCTTTCCCTTGTATAAGATGCTGAGGGTCTCTTTATTGTAACGTTTCCCCTTGCAATCGCTGCATTCAACATAGACGTCAGGGAGAAAGTTCATCTCAATCCGCAATACACCGTCTCCCTTACATGTCTCACATCTTCCCCCTTTAACGTTGAATGAGAAACGCCCCTTGTCATACCCCCGCGTCTTAGCCTCCCTTGTGGAAGCGAAGAGCGTCCTAATCTCATCAAATAACTTGGTGTAAGTTGCAGGGTTGCTCCTAGGCGTCCTACCTATCGGTGACTGATCTATAACAATTACGTTGTTGACGAATCCGGGAATATTAATCGAATCATGCTTGCCTACACTGTCAACCTTCTCCCCGAATCTCTCTTTCAGCAGAGGCACAACCGTCTGATTCATGAGGGTACTCTTTCCAGAACCTGAGACGCCGGTGACACCGCACAGCACACCTAGTGGAAGCTTCAAAGAAATACTTTTCAAATTGTTCTCCGAGGCTCCCATCAGAGTAATGAAGCCAACGGGCTTTCTCCTCTCCTCGGGCACTTCAATCTTCAACTCTCCAGAAAGATATTTTCCCGTGAGACTCTTACAATTTTTAATAATGTCTTCAAGAGGTCCCTCAGAGATGACGTAGCCGCCGTGCACGCCAGCGCCAGGACCCATGTCCACGATGTAATCCGCACTTCTGATCGTGCTCTCATCATGTTCGACGACAATCAGCGTGTTTCCGAGGTCGCGCAGCCTATGGAGTGTGTTGATGAGCTTCTCATTGTCTCTTTGGTGAAGCCCTATACTTGGTTCATCCAGAATGTAGAGAACGCCCATTAGGTTACTTCCTATCTGCGTGGCCAAGCGTATCCGCTGTGATTCACCGCTTGAGAGAGTCCTAGCAGCTCTGGATAATGAAAGGTAGCCAAGTCCTACGTTCTTTAGGAAGCCCAGTCGCTCCTTGATCTCCTTAAGCACTTGGCTGGCAATAGCCATCTCCTTATCGTTCAGGTGTGACGGCAGACCCGCGAAGAATTCAACTGCCCCCTCGATTGAGAGGTCTGTAACATCGATTATGCTCTTGTCAAGTATCTTAACTGCTAAAACACGTGGCTGTAGCTTCTTCCCGTTGCAAGTGTTGCAGTGCCTAGCCCTCATGAAACTCTCAATGTCCGTTTTTCGCCACTCGCTTTCTGTCTGGTGATAGAGCCTCATCGTTTGGGGGATTATGCCCTCCCAGCCCTCCTTCATCCACATGCTCGATCCATTCGACCAGTTGCCACTGATGGGCTCGCCATCCCCGTAAAGTAGAACGTCAAGTTGCTTCTTGGTGAAGTCCTTTATCGGTGTGAAGATGTTAAAATCAAATTTTCTACCGACCATGGCGAGCTGTTGCGCTCTCCAACTAAGCTCCATCTTACCGTAGACTGCAAGCGCGCCGTCCATTATGGATTTGCTTTTGTCAGGAATCACCAAGTCCTCGGAGATCTCGATGATCTCTCCAAGACCATGGCAAGTTGGGCAAGCCCCGAAAGGTGAGTTGAATGAGAACATCCGAGGCTCCAAACTCTCGAAGACGATCTCCGGGTGGTTCGGGCATGCCCCGAAAGTGCTGAACACAGTTTCATCTTTGAACCTTTCAATCTCCCTCTTCTCACCAGCATCCACATTCATAGCGTCAATTACAATCATCGTTCCTTTCCCAATCTGAAGCGCCTGCTCTACAGCCTCCGTTAGCCTGCTGTGTTCCTCATCGCTTATCAAAATCGTGTCTATGACAGCTTCTATCCAATGTTTCTCATAACGGACCATCTTCAACTCTGAGTTGACAGTATCAGAATCGTATAGTTTCTGGTCCACTCTTATCTTGGTGAATCCCTGCTTCTTGAGGTCATCCATGACTTGCTGATGTATCCCCTTGATCCCCCTTATCACTGGGGCTAGTATTACGAGCGTCCTTCCCTTCTCAGACATGATGAGGCTTGTAATGTTCTCTGGGCTCTGCGGTCGTATTGAGCTATCGCATTTGGGGCAATGGTGCGTGCCAATACGAGCATAAAGAAGTCTAAGATAATCGTAGATCTCCGTGATGGTTCCCACTGTCGAGCGCGGGTTCTTGCTGGTGGTCTTTTGCTCTATCGAGATAGCTGGAGAAAGTCCTTCAATGGAGTCGACGTCAGGTTTCTCCATCAAGCCAAGGAACTGCCGTGCGTATGCTGAGAGACTCTCAACGTAACGCCGCTGTCCCTCCGCGTATATCGTGTCAAACGCGAGGGAGGATTTTCCTGAGCCTGAGAGACCAGTTATTACTATGAACTTGTTTCGAGGCAGTTCCACGTCGATATCTTTGAGATTGTGCTCCCTTGCACCTTTAATGAAAATGCTGTCTCTCATCACTCTTACCCGTTTCAAGTCGATACATCGATGAAACAAGCCTATTTTAACTCTCTTGTTTTCCCGTCCTCCCTCACCCTTCTTGTAAAACTTCATTCCTCTTGTTCAGTATCTTCTTCATCTCTTCGATCTGGTCTCTGAGCAGGATTGCCTTCTCAAACTCAAGTTTCTCCGCCGCCTCCCTCATTTTAGCGTCAAGAACAATTATCTCCTTCTGAATCTCAGAGCTAACAAGACTCTTGAAGCTCACGGCTGTTTCTTCCTTCTGGGAGACGCTCTTCACAATTGTCCGCGGAGTAATATTATGCAGACTATTGTACCTCATCTGGAACTTTCGTCTATACGCTGTAATCTCCATTGCCCTCTTGATAGACTGAGTTATCACGTCCGCGTAGAGTATCACCCTACCATTCACGTTCCTTGCCGCCCTCCCAATTGTCTGGATAAGACTTCTCTCATCGCGCAAGAAACCCTCCTTATCCGCGTCCAAAATGAAGATCGTTGACACCTCCGGGAGATCCAATCCTTCGCGGAGAAGGTTGATTCCGATAAGAATGTCAAAATCTCCGATTCGAAGCTGCCTAATCAGCTCTATCCTCTCCAAACTCTCTATCTCGGAGTGCATATAACGTGCCTTAAAGCCCTCTTTAACCAGATAGTCCGTCAGATCTTCAGCCATCCGTTTCGTAAGCGTCGTAACGAGAACACGCTCTCTTCTTTCAATGGTCTTCGTTGCCTCCTGCATCAGATGCCCCATCTGCCCCTCAATGGGATGAAGCTTAATTTCAGGGTCAAGAAGACCAGTGGGCCGCGTAATCAATTCCACAGGCGTTCCGCTCCTCTTCAACTCGTATTCCGCTGGTGTCGCAGAGACGAAGAGGGTCTTGCCCATTTTCTTTTCAAACTCTTCGAACTTGAGAGGTCTATTATCGTACGCACAGGGTAGGCGGAAGCCGAAGTCAACAAGGTTCTTCTTACGTGAGTAGTCGCCGTTGTACATCGCGCGAGACTGCGGTATGCTCTGGTGGCTCTCGTCAATTATCAACAGGTAGTCTTTTGGAAAATAGTCTATCAGAACAAATGGAGGTTCTCCAGCCTTGCGTCCGTCGAAGTGTCTACTATAGTTCTCGATTCCGGTGCAATAGCCCATCTCCCTGATCATCTCAAGGTCGTAGTTAGTTCGCTGCTTCAGCCGATGGGCTTCGAGGGGTGGAAGCTTTGGAAGCTGTTCCTCAAGATCCAGCCTTATCTGTTCAAGAGCTCTCTTCTGCTTCTCCTCGGGGACAACGAACTGTCTCGCGGGGTAGAGAATTACCTTGTCAATTACGGCCTTTACGTCCCCCGTTATCGGGTGAACCGCCTTTATCTTCCTGATCTTGCCAGCCTCCGACTCTATGCGAAGGATATCATTCTCGTAGGCGGGTATGACATCTACCACTTCACCGCGTACGCGGAATCTACCTGTCTCAATCGCATTGTCGTTTCGCTCATACTGCATGTCCACAAGCATGCGGAGGAGTTGCTGCCGAGGAATTTCCTTTCCCACAGCCAATTCCATGGACATAACTTTGAAATCCTCTGGGTTTCCAAGACCATAGATGCAGCTTATACTAGCGACGATAATTGTATCTTTTCTGCTGAGTATACTTGAGACAGCATGCATCCTCATCTTCTCTATCTGCTCGTTTATGTCAGAATCCTTCTCGATGTAAGTGTCCGTAGCAGGCAGATAGGACTCAGGCTGATAATAATCATAGAATGAGATGAAGTACTCTACACGATTGTTCGGGAAAAGCTCCTTCAACTCCGAGTAGAGCTGAGCAGCCAACGTCTTATTATGCGCAATTATAAGAGCAGGCTTCTGCAGTCTGCTAATCAGGTTAGCCATCACAAACGTCTTTCCAGAACCAGTAATGCCGAGGAGGGTCTGCACGTTCTTCTCTGAGAAGCCTTTCACCAGCTTCTCCACAGCCTCAGTTTGTCCGGATGACATGCAATACGGCGATATAAGTTTGAAATCCATCATTCACACCCCAAAAATGGGGAAAGAGCCTCAAAATTAATTTTAGTAGTTATTACTATTCCCTACTATTATAGTAGGGCACTATTTTTACACCTCTCATTGTAGTACTCAATAGAGTGTTCCTTGGCACAGCTTGAGAATAATTTTAACGAATATTTAAGTGTGAAGAATATAACCAAAAGAGTTTTTCCATACCTAGGACTTAAAATTACATGTTATGGAGATCGAAAGTATGGAGAATATCGTATCAAGCAACGCTAAGCAAGGTCTCATACTTTTTGTTTATTCATATATGTATCTTTTCCGATCTCCAAATGGGTAGAGATGACAAGACATAAATTTAGCGTATGTCGTCTGAAGTAGTTTTGCTGAATGAATAGGTTCTACTAAAAGGCTCTGTTACGTCTTCGTCGGATTCATCTTCTGTTACTTTTCGTCGGATATGATTGTAACTTATTTCTTGTTTGCTAGTGCTTATGTCTTCTTCTATTTTTCGTATTAGTTGGATGATTTGGGGACTATAAGGAAGTGGTATGTTGTTTTGTCGTGCGTATGTTTGGATGGCATTGAAGAATTGAAGGTTGAGGGCGATTAGTTTGTTTAGTCGTAGTCTGGTGTCGATTGTTTTCATGCGTTCTTCAAAGAGGTCATCGAAGGCATCGTTCATTTTTTGACCTCGAAGTTGTGGTATTGTTTTACGTGTTCTTTTATCGTTTCCTCTACAGCCGTAAGTAAGGCAGTTGTCATAATGTCCTTTGAATCCGCAATTGCACTGTCTAGTCTGCTTTGAAGTGTGATGATTTGTGTTTTCAGGTTAGCTATTTCCTCTTCCATGTCTTTTGTCACGCCATAATGTGCGAGAAGCATTTTCTGTACGCCTGAATCGTTTCCAACGTAGCGAAGGTTTTTTTCACTGCATATAGGACACTTTGCTTGGTATAGTAATGATGTTGGGAAGGGATATTGGAAATCCGCAGAACAGTTGTCACATCTAATGACTATGTTGGGATGAGCCATTAGGTTTTCCTCTTTTCTTGTTTTTCAATCCATTGTTCTACTGCTTCTTCTATTGCCGATTGGATGTTTCCTCGTTTCATACCTTTTGACTTGTAGATTGCATCTCGGAATCTTTGTTCTAATTCGTCGTTTAAGACGAGAGTTACTTTTCCCATTTAACCACCAATATAGCATACTATCTAGATGGTTAAAAGGTTTTCGGTATGGATGGAAAGCCTTATATAGTTATATTGCTATATGGTTAGATGGTTAGATGGCGATAGCAATGATAGACGGAAGAGAACAAAAAGGACAAGAAATAGCCAAGCTAGACGGACAAATACAGAGAATAGATGATTCCTTTTACACGGTCAAATCCCAATCAGGACACGGAGTCTATGAAGTTCTAAGTACGGAACACGGTTGGATATGCGGATGCCCTGACTTCATTTACAGAGAAGTGAAATGCAAACACATCTATGCAGTAGAGTTCTCGGAGAAGCTAAGAAAGGAAGTTCAAGCGAGAAAGATAGAACCCATAACCGACGTTTCAACTTGCATCTACTGTGGTTCAACAAACATAGTTAGAGATGGAGTACGAAAGAACAAGTACGGAGACATACAGAAGTTCAACTGCAAGGCATGTGGAAGATACTTCACCTTCAACTTGGGCTTTGAGAAGATGAAGCACAACCCAAAAGCAGTAACAACAGCCAAGCAACTCTACTTCTCATGAGAAACATTAAGAAACACTCAAAAATCCTTGAGACTCTTAGGCGTAGATGTTTCTCATAAGACGGTTTTCATGTGGATAAAGAAGTATGTCTCATTGATGGAAGAGTACGTTACAAAGCTGAAGCTGAATGTTTCAGACACGTGGAGAGCCGACGAATTATGGGTTAAGGTTAATGGAGACATGAAGTACGTCTTCGCACTCATGGATGATGAGACAAGGTTCTGGATAGCCCAAGAAGTAGCAGATTCAAAATACAAGCATGATGCTAGAAAACTCTTCAAGATGGGTAAGGAACTGATGGG
>JAUPKU010000121.1 GCA_030837285.1 Thermoproteota archaeon
TGATGAAAAATCAAAAAAGATTACTTCACAAGATTTACTTCAACTAATTCAGCTTCCAACATTAGCTGCTGGATTAAATGTTATTGCTTTTGACCAACCAAACACAGAAGCAATATTTTCAAAATATAAGCCTTCTGATTTCTTAGATGTTATTCGAAATGTCACAATAAATGATTCTAAAATTCAAAATGAGCAGCATCAAGGCAACCCTGTATTTTCTTATCTATTAATGGAATTTCCTTATTTGTTAAGTTATTGCAAGTACCTGATCTCAATAGAAACAAATATTGATGATTCTCTATTGCGTATGTTAGCTATTTTAATCCTTTACTTCGGAAATGAAGCCAACAGTGATTCTATTCCAGATCTTAAGGAATTCACTTTTGGCACTTACGCCCAATTGCGCAATTGGCATAGTGTAGGAGAGCTTTTGACCTCATATTACTACGTTTCAGCATTACAAAATGTATTCCCTGATTTTACCCAGTATTTACAGAAATTAGAAGATGAAGAAAGATCATCTCTTAATGATGATAGCCTCAAACTCGGTAGCTTTGATAATGTACAGAAATTCCAACAATGGAAATCAGAAATTCCTCAATTTGAGGATGTTGTCCTTTATACTGTCGACTTTGCTTGTTCAGGAAAAAAAGCAAGCATCCCTAAGGATGCCACTATAATCGCTCGGCGTAAGAATATGAAAGTGGAGCGCAAGATTGAAGAAGAAATTGCGGATATGGTTGAATCCAAAGTTTGCGGATGGATACCAAAGAAAAAAACTACAGAAAGTTTGCTCCTCGTTGGAGGTACCGCATCTAGTAAAACGACTCTTCTTCAATCTACAATTGTTCAAGTGAAACGAGCCGCAGCCAACTTGGGCATGGTGTTCGAAACAAGCTCCCCATTAAGTAGCCTCCTTCTTCAATATTACGAACAACGATTTGACGGATGTTGTTGGGATGGTGCGACAGAAAGTGGTGATAGAACTTCGATCCAAATTTCCTTAAGACAAGCAAATGATCCAAATAAAGTTTTTCACTTAGTTATCAATGACATTGCAGGAGAACATTTTGAAGAAATGCTTATAGTCGAGAAGGACTATAATGTAATTCAATCTCCTCTTAGTTACGCCCGTCATGTAATTTTTCTGTTCGACCTTGTTGCATTTCGACAATTGGGAGCATTGTTGCAGGACACTAGTGACCAAGGTAACTGGGATCAAGTCTTGAGAGAAGGTGAAAGGCATGCAAAAGTTGGTCGCGCTGTTGCTGACAGCCGCGATTTACTAATAAAGTTGGTAGCTCGATTAGTTACTGCAAGTGGCGGTGAAAAACAACTACCAATCAAACGTTCATTTATTTTGGTTATACCTAAATGTGATCTGTATGTTAAAGAAGGCATGTTCCTCAATAGATGGGTTAGCAATCTTACAAAGGCTGGGTATTTGAAGCGTCTTGGCACTGACAATGATTCTCCATATATGTCTACCTGGAAATTTAATCGCAGTAATGTGAGCGATGAATTTGAAGCTGCATTAAATGGTATTAATGAAATGTCTGATCAGGCAGCCACTGCGATTAAAGATCTCTCGAAACAACAGATACAAGATCAAGAAACTAGCATTTCAGCAGAGCGAGTTGCACTCAACATCGCGTCAATCCTTACTTACCTTGAAAATACATTTATCGATGTGAAAGTGGTACCGGTTTCTGCACTAGGAAAAGCTCCAGATGAACTAGAAAATGAAAAAAATGGGGCGGATGCACCAGAAACCGGAAATAATGGTGCGGGGGGTTTTAAGGCAAAAGCTACTCCTTTATTCTGTGAAGCATTACTCCTGCTGCCGATGATTAAGATGGGAACAAGCCAACAAGAAATAGGTACAGCGGTAAATTGAACGTTGAACAGTTAGCGGCGGCGAACTGAGGATAGCATGTGGAATGAACGAGGTCAGACCGCTCTAATCTCCATAGAAAAAATATACTCCAAACGGGTAAATATTGAACTTTTGTTCAAGAATCAGAGACGGAAGTCAGAAGGAGGTAAAAGAACTTCTTATTCAAAATAGCCCACACCTTCTTCTGATTCCTGGCTCCTGACTTCTAAGGAAAAGTTTAGTTCTAAGCCGTTAGCAGTATATAGAAAGTTTCCGCGCAAATTTGGGGTGAGTGGATTCGTCCAACAAGTGATTGGGCACAGAGGCAAGGAAGAATCACCAATGTTGAGAAATTCCGCACGGGGCCTTTATTGCTGACACTCAACAAAAAAGGGGGATCAATATGACAAAAGAATATATACCGGTAATTGTAAACGAAACAGCAACTGAGACAGATGTGTCTTCAATGTTTCCAACTGCTAGAAAGGCCGTTTCAAAGATATGTGAAATACAGGTTTCCACGTTGAGCCAAGAAGTAGCGGAGATTGTGAATAGAACTGCTGATATATTTGAGAATATTGATCGAGGTTCAATGTCTTATTATGTGGATCAAGTGACAATTGCCTTGAATATATCGAACGGTGGAAAAGTAGCCTTAATTGGTGAAGCGAGCACAAATATTACATCTGGCATAACTATTGTTCTCAAGAA
>JAUPKU010000122.1 GCA_030837285.1 Thermoproteota archaeon
AAAAAGGCTTTATTTTTTATCGTAGAATTTTATTCTTTTAATTACCAAATAAAACATATTGAAAGTTTTTAGTAATGCTTTGAAAATGATTTACTGAACACTCTTAATAGAAGCAAAATCGAAGATATCACTTAGTTTAAGTAAGCAAATACTCTATTAATGATTGTTTCTAAGTATTCCTCAAATGCTGAGTCTTATTCGGGGGCTTCATGACTGAGATGGCTATGACGCATGCGCTAGGAGTTACTTTGCGGAATCCTTTTTAGTATACGTGTTAAGTATTGCGTGTGCTAGTCATAGAATACGGAGAATAGGATTTGCCATTAAGATTGCTTGACAGGATAAATCGGATATTAAGGGAAAGTGAATCATCTAACCTGATTTACTGGTCTAGATTCTTCTTAGGAATCATCGCAGGTTTCATATGTGCAGTTCTTAGAGTAGAAGTAATAGGCTTGCTTATTGGTTTAGGCTTTTACCTCAGTTCGTTTCTTCTATTCAATTACGTCTTGAAGATTAACTTAGAGGAAGTAGGCAAATTAAAGTTTTACACAACTGGATTACTGGAATTTCTACTAGCTTGGATTACTATTTGGACTCTCCTCAACACATATTTAGTATAATTTAAAATTCCCCGCTTAAAATGAAGTAAAAATGTTCTCATTTGAGATATCCATTAAGGGATTTTGCGTCAGATCTGCTTGATCTTAATATCTTCAAGTACTCTACCCATGCAGCGAAGAATCCTCGGTCAAAGTCTTCTTGTAGAGAGCTCTTCGACATTCTGGCGAATTGTCGTTGCAATTCATCCAATTTCTTTTCGTTATCAAGATTGACGCGGCTAATGTACAAATAGCGACTATCATTTGATTTAAGGGAAATAAACATCCCCTCGAGGGCGTTGCAGTAGCCTTTATGCCAAGGAGTTGTTTTCATTTCCTTGCCTATTGTTTCTAATTCTCTTTCAGCATCTGCGAAGTCTCTTTGATTCAAATGCTGTAAGTAATTTGCTATGGAAGGCATCTTCTTTCGTGAAATTGGTTCTGCCACAACGACCATCTCCATTTCTTCTCTATTCCATCTACGGTCACCTTTAAATAACCTCCGTCTTTGACAGAGGCAGACACCTCTAATTTTCGACAAATACTTCTAAATATCACAAGTCGATGCTTTCTCTATCATGCCATTTGTTAAAAGCTGGAAAGAAAAGGAGAAGATTGCTAAGAGATATAATATATCAGCTCAGCTTTATAACCTCCGTTATCGTGATGAACAAGAGAGCAAGTATGATGCAATATTAGACATTGTTAAAATTAATCTGGGAGAATACATTTTGGACATAGGCTGCGGAACAGGCTTGCTTATTCAAAGGATCGGAAAGAATAATGGAATCACAATTGGCATCGACTTTTCAAAGAAAATGTTGGAAGAGGCAAAGAAGACTTGTAGGGGTTTGGAGAATATTTCACTGATATGCGGGGATGCTGACTTCCTTCCCTTGAGAGATGGAACAATTAACAAGATCTTTGCCATCACGCTCCTCCAAAATATGCCACAGCCCAAACAAACTATTCTTGAGATTACTAGGATTGCTAAAGATGTTTCAGAAATTGTTCTTACATGGCAGAAGAGGATTTTTGAAGAAAAAGACTTGACCAAATGGCTTGATAACTGTGAATTAAATGTTTCAAAATCATTTAATGATGGGCAGTTAAAAGATTATGTACATGTATGCATAAAACGAAATGCTAGTTATTGAAAAGATTTTTATATGAAGAATAAGATGAATAGCCAGATGAGTGTGATTGTAAACTTGGAGTCTAATCGAAGACCTTTGAATATCCTTATGAGAAGTCTCAACAACATGATAGTAGTGAAGTTGAAGAATAATCTGTCTTACAAAGGACGTATGGTAAAATGCGACACCTACATGAATATGCTCCTTGAAGGAGCCTCTGAATTTGATGACGAAAACCTCGTTGCCAATTACGGGAACGTCTTCATTCGAGGAAATAACATTCTCTATGTTTGTGTAAATGCTAGCAAATTACCTTAAGTAATTTTTAATGTCTGGGAGTACAAAAGAATTAAATTACTAATTTTAGTAAGCCTAACGTAGGAGTACCCCCCGAGATGAATAGAGTAATAGGTGTTGAAAAGATAACACAAACACTCATAGAGGAACGTGATATAGAAATTATTGAAAGAAAAGGATGAGGACATCCAGACTACATCGCCGACGGCGTTTCAGAGGCAGTATCAAGAGCCCGATGCAAGTATTACTTAGGAATTTGGTATTGTTCTTCATTATATGTCGATAAAGCATTGATTGTAGGTGAAAAAGCTCATACTTATTTCGGGGAGGAGAAGTCGATGAACCGTTTCGAGTTATCGTTGCTGGAAAGGCGGTTACGCAAATACTAAAAATGGAAAACTCTGTCAAATTCCTATAGGCCGCGCTAGAATCCAGTGAGTCATGTTGGGAAAAATCTACAATGTATTGGGTGTAAACATAGCAGATACAGTATACAAAGAGGTCAATAGAATAAGAGAAGTCTGCGTTAAGATTCTCAGTCAGATTGGGAAACCCATTGACCAGCTCTTGTCAGCGGGAGTTGAGATTCTCTTGGAGGATAACGTCAGTTTGCAGAAGGTTATTGGAGACATTGAAGGTATCGTCGATGAGAAGTTATCTGGCATTAAGAAAGTTACAAAGGATATTATAGAGGAAAAAGTAACGCTCTTTTAAAATCATGCTCTTTTTTTATTTTCCCTCATTAAACAGCATGCCAGTATTAGTTGTCACTGAAAACAATAACTTAATATATTGATCGCTTTCATTTCAAGATGCTGTACAATTCGAAGAAGTCTTCTAAGATAAACGGGAGTTCTATTGAAGAAAATTTTCCTTGTTTGAAGTTCTTCTAGAGCTGACAGAAATTCGGAAGTGATATATTTGAATATACTTTTTCATGGAGGCGCCAAGGAAGTTGGTGGCTCATGTATTCTAGTTGAAAATGATAATAATAGAGTCGCATTGGATTATGGAATAAAAGTTGAGAAAGGACTTTCATATGATGCACCTAAACGTTTGGACGCCGTTGTTATTACACACGCGCACTTGGATCATTCAGGAAACCTCTTAACCCTTTCAGATGGAAACACGGCAATAGTTGGCTCAGAAGCCACTCGCGACGTGTCGTCAGAGTTGTTAAATGATCTAATTAAAGTTCAGAGACTGAACGGAGTCGATATTCCCTATAGCTATAAAGACGTGAATAAGATAACGGATCTCTGGATCAGCAGAGAAAAACTAGCCCTTCCGGGAATGGAGATTTCGCTCTATCCAGCTGGACATGTACTCGGAGCTCGGATGGCTTATCTTGAAGCTGAAGGAAAGAAAGTTCTGTACACCGGAGACTTCTGTCTCCATGATACAGAGATTCTAGATGGGGCTAATTTGAGTGCTTTCCCTAGAGAGCCAGATGTTCTCATTATGGAATCAACTTATGGCTGTATAGTGCGACCTACCAGAGAGGAATTGATTAACACCCTCTTCAAGAGCATTATTGAAACGATGGAGAGGAGAGGAAATATCCTGATACCAACCTTTGCCTTCCATAGGATCCAAGAGATGGCTAGACGAATAGACACCGCAATGGGGATGAAAATACTCCCCCGTTACAACACTTACATTATCTCGCGATTAGCCGAAAGGATTACGGAATACTTTGGCGAGTATAAAATGTCTCTTAAAAAGTCATTACAAGACGATATGGATCCGTTTAGGTACGAGAGGATTAAGAGCATAAAGAAGGTAGACGCAATCCGTGAGCCCGCTATGGTGATTTGCACACCAGGCTTCGGTCAGGCAGGAATCAGTCGTGAACTGCTTTATGAATGGGCTGAAGATGAAGATAATTCTATCATAATAAATACAGGCTATCTGCCTGAAGACAGCCCTCTAAATATGGCAAAAGAGAAGGGAGTAATCAAGAATGATGGTGAATCAGTGGAAGTGAAGGCTGACGTGAAACAAATTGAACTCTCCGGGCATGCTGATCAAATTGAATTAGTCCAATTCGTTAAAACCATCAGACCTAAAAGAACATTCCTTGTACATGGTGATCCAGATCAAATTTTAGCACTAGAGAAAAAAATCAGCGAATTCACTGAAGTAACCATTCCTGAGAACCACGAAAAATTCAAAATATAGTTTAATTTCATACCTACTCGAAAATGCCATTTTTTGAAGCCACAGTAATTGAGAGAACATTCTGATCCAATTGTACCTGATAGTTAATGTGGTTGACGTGAAAGCAATAGTCATAGAGGATCATGATGTAATAATGGAATGATCGCCGTCAACCATATACAGTGCACAATAAAAACTGATGATTTTCGTCATGTAAACCTCATTACACCTCTGGTTTCTTTAAGCTAGTAGTTTCGGAGACTCAATATTTTTCTTTCCATAAGAAACCGAGAGAACGCAATACCCTATAGATCGTCTTAGAAAACAATAGAAGAGTTGTATGAAAAATCATAATGAATAACAGTCCGTTTCCATACACGATCCCATGAATTCATGCATTTTTGCACTTTTTACAAGATTGCTAAGCTATAAAAACGGCTTATTCCCCAGATAAAGACTGAAAACAGCGTATCCGACCCTCCACTATCCAAAACAAGAGAGCCTCAGCCTCAGAGAGATAGACAGCACCAGCAACACTAAACGAGAAGAAAATAGAAATGGAGTCCGGACTTCGACCCATTGAATCAGATAATCTTAACATATCATTTCAACTCTCTACAAATAACTGAAAAATAAGAAAGAAGGAGCAGGTATTTTGGGATTTCCTAAGAGGATTTATACATTGGAAGAATTTACGAAAGCGAGGAAATGTGTTGAAGAAGGCTATAGGCACCGCTTAAGAATAGTAGGAAGCACCGTCTTCAAGGATAGAGTTGATAAGATGCTAAAGCTCATACGCAAGGCTGGATACTACAATTACCTCCGGACCTACATTAGGCAAATTATAGAAATCGATGGAGTCAGTCAGCTTAGAGAAGCAGAGGCTACAATTTGGCTAAACAGTTTTACGATAAAAGAGGCTGTCGAAGGAGCGCGACTTATAGTTCAGAAGACTGAGCAGATGAAAGATTACTTATCAGGCGAAAAATACTACGAAAGAGGAGAGCTACAAACAATCAATAAGAGCGTGGAATTCCTCAAAACGCTTGTTAAGAAAAGGTTGAATAAGGAAGTGCGAAGGAGTTGCGAGGAAGTTATCAAATTGTGGACTAAGGAGACAATACTGTAGAAGTGAAGGACAATAGTAGGAGACTACTTTTTTTCCTTTGAAGGGTGAGACCATCCTAATTTCTCCAGAATGATCTGCTTCTTCATCAAGACAATTGTTATCACTACTGTAGAGACAATCGAGATTATTATTGTCACACTTTGTCCCAGATATTCTTCAATGGCCAGACTGAACTTCTGACCGAAATACGCTCCTGCAACAGTTATTAAAACTTTTCCGGAAAAGAATGCTACGAAAAATCTGACTGGACTAAATCGCATTAAACCAAATGGTATGATTATTGGATCATCAGGAACTGGAGTTGCAGCAGCTATGAATAATGCTATCATCCCCAGTTTATGAGAACCTCCCCCACGCTTGTCTTCAAACGTGTTCTTCAATCTATTCTTTACAATGCCACTCAAGAAGAAGGATAACCCAAAGTGAACCGTCTTGGCCACGGAAGCCCCCAAGGCTATCATAAGACCTATGAGAAGAGGATTAAATGATGGAAGAAGACTTCCTATTAAGCCAGACAAGACTAGATTTGAGGGACCCATGAAAGGGATTAGATTCAATACTAGCGATGAAACAAAAATTCCCAAATATCCTAAAGCCAAAAAGTTCTCCAATAACCCAGTCATTAAATCAGATATTCTCCACACATGATCTTAAGACTAGAAAAAAGGAAGTGCGTAGAGATAAACCAATCTGATTTAGACAACAATGACGAAACCAGAAAATATACTTGTCACATTATGTCAAATAATTCTTTGCCTTTATAGTAAATGCTCTTCACTTGAAATAGAGTATTAAAACTAACTTTGAATCAGGTTTCTGAGATAGGAAATCTTCGATATTGAAGGTCGAATAGCAATGTTGATTTAGTAAGAAAAGCGTAGTGATAAATCATGGTTGGAGTATCCGCATTCATCTATCACCCTGACTACTTAAAGTATCAATTTGGGCCAGAACATCCCTTCAAACCTATAAGAGAAAAGTACACCCTCGACTTTTTAAAAGAATTGGGAGTATTCGGTGAAAAGATGAAATACTACGAGCCTGAGCCTGCGACTGAAGAGGACTTGCTCTCTGTCCACTCTAGGGAATATATTAATTTCGTTAAAAAAATGTGCAAAGAGGGGCATGGATACTTAGATCAGGGCGATACACCAGCTACAAAAGGGCTTTATGAGGGCGCATGTTCTGTAGTCGGAGGCTCAATCCTAGGTGCAAAGTTGATTATGGGAGGGCAAGTCAATCACGCCTTCAATCCTGGTGGAGGACTTCATCATGCGAAGGCAGATAGTGCATCAGGCTTCTGCGTCTTCAACGACATTGCTATAGCAACAAGGTTCCTACAGAAGAAGTACGATCTAAGAAAAATTGCCATTGTTGATATAGACGGCCATCATGGGGATGGAACCCAAAGAATATTCTATAAAGAGAATATCTTGAAGATCTCTCTTCAGAGAGTTGGTATCTTCCCAGGAACAGGCTATGTTAAAGAAATTGGTGAGGGAGCTGGAAAAGGCTATTCTGTCAATATTCCTCTTCCGGGTGATGTTGACGATGAATCTTATTTGCGCGCGTTTCAAGAAGTGGTACCGCCACTGATTGAGAAGTATGAACCGGAGATCATCATTAATCAATTTGGCGTGGACGGCCACTATCAGGATCCCTTGGTTGGGTTAGCATTGACAACTCAAGGGTATGAGAGAATCAGTAAGATAATGCATGATCTGGCACATAGATTTTCGGATGGAAGACTTCTGATCTTAGGTGGAGGAGGCTATGGCGTCAATAATACTGCTAAATGCTGGGCTATAATGTTCACAACAATTTCAGAAGCTCTACCAAAAGAGTCAATAGAGAGATATAATCGATTGTTCGACAGAGAATCTCCAGTGTGCAGCAATGAAGTTCGCAGGATAGTACAAGAGACAATTGTAGAGGTTAAAGGCAAAATATTTCCTCTTTATGGCCTCTAAGACTTGTACTATTAGGAATTAGTCTCTACCTGCGCGACTTTTTTTATTCCTCGGCCAAAGCGAAAAGTCAGGTTCATTAAAAAAAGGGAAAAGAAAGAAGAGTCTTATCTCTGCGGAAGGGATAAGATTTCTATGATACAGCCAACCAACTTGCTCGTATCCATGTATGCCCATCCTTGATCTTGCGCTTCCATCTTGTTAACCTGTAATGGATCTATCCCCTCGTTCTTCCACTTCTCAAGCTCCTTCTCGAATGGAAGTGGCGTGTAGACGCCTATGTGATGTATTCCTTCACCATGCTTCTCTAGGTACTCTTTGTAAATTGTTTCTCCTTCGATTGTCTCAACTAGCTCGAGTCTTATAGAACCTACTTTCGCGTTGCCAAACTTTAAAGTGTAATCCACGGGTTTACCATGAACCATTGCTCTAGTAGATGGAGTGTGCATTACGCTTATTCTGAAGGGGCCAATTCCGAATTTCTTTGAAAAATTCTCAGCTGTCTTCTCTACATCTTTTACTACAAGACACACATGGGCGATTTCTGGTAGCATAATTCTGTCTTCAGGGATTGTTTTACTCTCACCAGGCTTCATTTCAAACACCAATAATATGGATAATTCGTCTATTCTTAAGGCTGATGCCATTTGAAAAAGAATTTTACAGTTTACAGACTACTTAGCAAAAACATCTACAATTAAGGAAATTTTCAGTTTGAGACAAGAAAAACTTTGGATTTTCACAACCCTAATGACAAAAGAGAACCATAAATTAAACTGACTAAAACATCATTTTTCAGTCGGAAACCATAAATACTGATCCACTTGTCTTTGAAGGCATTATTCATCCAAAACAAGAGTTTGGGGAAGAAAAGACAGCATGGCATTTAAGTCATATCCTCGGGTGTTTTTTGAACTCCTTATCATCGGTTTTGCAATTGTGTTAGGTCAGGGATTGGCACAGTCTTTCCTCCCGATTTTCGCGAAGGAACTTGATCCCTCGGGCATAATAGCTGGTTTTGTTGTTTCAGCTTGGTTTCTTTCAAGAGTCTTTATTGAAATCCCGTCAGGAATCATCTCAGATAGAATTGGAAGATCAAGACTTCTAGTAGTAGGTATTAGTTTAAGCGCTTCAGGTGCTTTTCTATGCGCCATATCCAATTCTATCTATATGCTCATCATTGGAAGGGGGATATGGGGTCTCGGGACGGCATTATACTTCATGAATAATTCTGCGTTAATTATGGATCTCTTCGACCCGAGTGTAAGAGGACGAACGTTGGGTACGTTTCAATCAATCGAACTAATAGGATCTTTTATAGGAGCGCCATTCGGAGCATTCATAGCTGAGAACATAGGCAATTCTATTGTTAGAGGTTATAATCTCGTTTTCTATCTCAGCTTTGGATTGATACTGGCAGCCTTCACCCTAGCTTTTATGTCAAAGGAAATCAGACATGTAAGTACAGTAAAAACCACAAAATCCACTGTTTCCCTGAAAGAAGTATTTCTTTTGTTTGGAAATACAGGAGTGGCAGTGATCTGTATTTGTTCATTCTCTAGGATGCTCATCATGCAGGGAATAACCAATACAGTCCTAGAGCTTTATCTTAATGAGGGTATTATGTTAAGCGTTAGCCTTATAGGCATTGTTCTTAGTTTTAGAAGTGTAGGTTTCATAATCTCGTCAATATCCTCGGGATACTTGTCCGACAGGATTGGGAGAAAGCCCATAATTATTGTTGGTATCTTGATTGGAAGCGCAAGCATGCTGATTCTAGCTAATGTTTCGAGTTTCGAGCTTTTCATGTTAACCGCTCTCATGATGGGTCTTGGAGAAGGGATGGTCTTCACGTGCCTCTTGGTATTATTGTCTGAAGTTGTATCTCCTCATGTCAGAGGTGGAGCAATCGGATTGTATAGAACTTTCATGGATCTAGGAGGATTCATAGGACCTATATTGTTTGCTTTTATGTACGACAATCTCGGACCCTCATTTCCATTCTATAGTGCAGCGGCAATTCTTCTATTCAATGCTATCTTGGTCATTTCTATTAGGAAGATGAAGCTAGTGACACAAAAAGGAAGCACTGAAGCATTTCATCATTAACTATTTAGGACATTATTTATACCCATATTTACAATTGATTGGCAGGTTGCGTCTAAAAAAGAGATTGATAGGACCGAAGTTTAGCAAACATAAATCCAATTCTATCAGATAGACTATTTTCTAACCATTAGAAAATAAAATCTTAAGTAACAAGAAGAGTTTCAGTTGTTAGTAATTCTTTAAGTTGAGGAGTAAAGTATGCGTGGAGATACGAATGTAAAGAAACTCCTAGCTGAAGCTGAGAAGCCAAAGGAGTTGGCGATGAAGTATCATCCTGTTTATAGAGGAAAGATCGAGATAGAACCGAAAGTACCCATCAAGAAGCTCGAGGACTTGGCTATGTGGTATACACCTGGGGTTGCTGAGCCTTGTATGGCTATTAAGCGGGACAATGATGCCGTCTTTGAGTACACAGGTAAATGGAATTTCGTCGCTATTGTGTCTGACGGGACTAGAGTTCTTGGGCTGGGAAATATTGGTCCTTTAGCCGGATTACCAGTGATGGAAGGAAAAGCGCTGATCTTCAAGTATTTTGGTGGGGTCGATGCCTTCCCCATATGTTTAGACACGAAGAATGCTGAGGATATTATCAGAGCTGTTAAATGGTTGACTCCAACTTTCGGCGGTATAAATTTAGAGGATATCGAGAAGCCTAAATGCTATTACATTCTCGAAAAGTTGAGAGAAGAACTCAACATTCCAGTTTGGCATGATGATCAACAAGGAACTGCGCTAGTAACTTTGGCAGGGCTTCTCAACGCACTGAAAATCGTGGGCAAGAAGCCAGGAGAAGTCAAGGTTGCTATGATTGGAGCTGGAGCAGCCAATATTAGTATAGCAAAGTATATTATGAAAGCAGGGGTTAAGTCAGGAAACATCATTATGGCTGATTCTAACTCAATTCTCAGCAAAGAAAGGGTTGACGTTGAGAAGAATGACCCTGCTAAATGGGAGATCTGCGAGAAAACAAACGTAGAAGGAAAAGTAGGTGGCATACCAGAAGCACTTGAGGATTCCGACGTGTGTATAGCCTATTCAAAGGCTGTTCCCGGAACCATAAAGAAAGAGTGGATCTCCAAAATGGCGGGTGATGCAATAGTTTTTGCTGGGGCAAACCCCTTACCTGAGATCTGGCCGTGGGATGCAAAGGAGGCAGGCGCTAAAATAGTTGCAACGGGGCGATCGGATTTCCCAAATCAAATTAATAATTCAATAGGGTTTCCAGCGGTCTTTAGGGGTACCCTTGACGTTATGGCTAAGAAGATAACGGATGAGATGTGTATTGCTGCAGCTTATGCAATAGCGAATTATGCTGAGAAGAAGGGGATAAATGAAGAGTACATTATTCCAACGATGAAGGAGATGGGCGTCTTCGTGGAGGAGGCTGTAGCTGTAGGCATGAAGGGGATGGAGCAAGGGGTTGCTCGAAGAAAGATGAGTCGACAGAGTCTGCGGTTGGCTGTCTCCTCTACGCTCAAGAGGAGCCAGAGGGTTACAAAGACCTTGATGAAGGAAAACCTGATTCTTCCCCTATCCTATTATGGGAAACAATAGGAGTTATCAGAACTGGAAAGATCGCTTGAAGAAGGGATTGAGGAAGCCGTTGTCAACCTCCTTAGGCTTTCCGTTATCAGACTGCCAAAAGATGTAGAGGAGGCACTTCTAAATGCTTCGGAGCTAGAAAGAAACGAGACCGCAAAAGCTCAGCTTAAGGCTATGACCGAGAATATTCGGTTAGCCGAGCAGATAGGAGTGCCCATATGCCAAGACACTGGGACAATAAGCTTCTACCTTATGGTAGGAGACAAATTCTCCAATTTATCTATGCTTCCAGATATATTGAGGCATGCTACAAAACATGCGACAGAGGCGATTCCACTCCGCCCAAACGCTGTTAACCCTTTTACAGGAAAGAATAGTGGCGACAATATAGGAGAGTCTATGCCTTATATTCATTGGGAAATAGTCGAAGGAAACAATCTTCAAATAACCGCCCTTCCTAAGGGTGGGGGGAGCGAGAATGCCTGCGCTTTAGGAATGTTGGAGCCAGGTCTTGGAATCAAAGGAATAAAGAAGTTCGTTGTTGACACTGTAATTGATGCAGGCGCAAAGCCGTGTCCACCTACTATCTTGGGCGTTGGTATTGGAGGAGGAGCAGACATCGCCATTAACTTGGCTAAGAAGGCTCTTCTAAGAAATATAGGCAGTCGTCACAATGAATCCATTGTTGCAGATCTGGAGAGAGAATTGGAAGAACTTGTAAATCAGACTGGAATTGGACCCATGGGATTAGGTGGAGATACGACAACTCTGGGAGTGAACGTGGAGTACGCTCATCGGCACCCAGCAAGTCTACCTGTAGCGGTGATGTTCCAGTGCTGGGCTTCTAGAAGAGCCTCTGCCAAAATACTGTTTGATGGAAAAGTAGAATACTTGTCGCATCGAATTTAAGAGTGTCTGATTTAGATGGTCGAGTATCATCTTTGGACTCCTCTATCAGAGAAGGACGTGAGGAAACTGAAAATCCGTGATGTAGTTTATATCAGCGGAGTCATGTTTACTGCTAGGGATTCAGCTCATGAGAGGGCTTTGGAGTACTTCGGAGAAGGAAGAAACCTCCCAATTGACACTAATGGAGTGGCTCTCTTTCATTCAGGACCTCTCGTTAGAGAAGTGGATGGGAGGTATGAAGTTGTTTCGGCGGGTCCTACGACTAGCGCTAGAATGGAAGTATTTGAAGAAGTATTCATAGAGAAATCTGGCATCCGAATCATCATCGGGAAAGGTGGCATGGGAGCAAAGACAGTGGAGGCAATGAAAAAGTTCGGTGTTGTCTACTGTGCCTTTACAGGGGGAACTGGTGCTTTAGCAGCAAAAGCAATCAAAGCGGTTAAGTCGGTGGAATGGCTTGACCTCGGTATGCCTGAGGCATTATGGACGTTGGTAGTTGAAGACTTTGGACCACTCATTGTAGCGATAGATTCTTTTGGCAACAACTTATATGCTAACGTGATGGATCAGGTTGAGAAGAATAGGCTGAAGATCCATCAATCGATCGATTAACATTTTTATAACATAAGTACGCTAGTGCTTCTCCAGTTTTTAACCATTGAGAGATTAAATGTGAGATTGATTAATAGAAGGATTATTAGTTCACGGACCGCTCACAAATATTTAGTTGGGATGCAGATGAGTAAGAATCTTGAAGAGATTGAAAAGGAAATTCTGGGAGAAGCATACTTCTCCAATGAAACAAGGAAAAATCTAGCAGTTTTATGCAGTTTTGGTTGTCGTTTTGCAGGTACGCCTAGTGAAGAAGAAGCTGTCAAGTATCTGCTGCAAAAGATGAAGGATTATAATCTTAGCAAACCCCACAGAGAGGAAGTGAAGTATCTTGGCTGGAAACGTGGCATAGCAAAATTAGAGGTGACGAAGCCCGAGTCGAAAGAGCTTGAATGCATTGGACTTCCTTGGTCACCTAGCACATCTAAGGAAGGCCTTGAAGCTGAGCTTCTTAACATCGGTAATGGAACTTACGTTGACTATGAACTTCACAGAGATGATGTGAAGGGAAAGATCGTGATGACATCTGCATTCACTCCTCCTTGGATGAGGGGACAACACCGATGCGAGAAACTTTGCAGAGCAGAGAATATGGGTGCGGCAGGTTTCATCTATGCTAAGAATGACCCCGGCTTACTTTGTGAGACGGGGGTGGCAAGCTGGAACCCACCAGAGACTCTTGGAAGGATCGTCAAATTCCCGGCAGTAGGAACATCGAAGGAAGTTGCCTCGTATCTAACAAGATTAAGGGAGAAGGGGAAAGTAAGTGTTAGAATCACGGCGAAGCACACTTCTGCACCTGCATTGACATGGAACGTCGTCGGTGAAGTCGAAGGCAGCGATAAGCCTGATGAGGTCATTGTTGTTGGAGGTCACTTGGATGGCCATGACATTGCTGTCGGCGCGATGGATAATGCAGCTGGAGTATGTGTCGTACTAGAAACTGCCAGGCTCTTGTCGATTCACAAGAACGCTATTAAAAGAACTGTTCGATTCATCGCTTTTCCAGGTGAAGAGACAGGCTGCTTCGGATCAGCGGGCTACGTTATGGAACACTTAAAGGAATTGGATAAAATCAAGTTCATGTTCAATCTAGATGGGGCTGGTAGGGCGGCGAGACCAGGAATTATGGTTCAGGGATGGCCTGACGCGATACCTTTCTTCAAGAACGTCTCTAGAAACATGGATCAGCCGATGTCCGTGGATGTGAATTTCGGCATCTATAGTGATCATATGCCCTTCGCTTTAAGGGGGATTCAGACTGCTAGTTTAGTAGGAGGGATAGGATTCACAGCTTCCACGGGCACGCGGGGTTGGGGACATACTAAGGCTGACACAGAGGATAAAGTGGATGTTCGTGATATGCGGGAGGCTTCTGCCAACCTTGCCAGGGTGCTATTTCGAATGGCAACAATAGAAGAGTTACCTTTTAAACGTAAATCGAATGAAGAGATAAAGACTATGTTACATAGACAGGGTTATGATGAGGTAATGGAAGTGCTCGGAAGCTATCCCTCCTGGCTTAAGATCTGACTTTTCTGAAAAATAGCATCGTGAAATCAGAGCCTCCCCTCATCCTTGTTTGTCATCGACAACTTTTACAGAATCTTAGATATGAGTAGATAGATGAATTCATGCTTTTTTGGATCTATAATACAATTTCACTATCTACTTCTTTTAATGGGTGGATTATAACTAACTTCCGAAAGCATATTATGATTCCGGAATGAAAAAGGAGAGTTTGATTTAGAATATGAAGAGTATTCGTCTAGCTGTAGTCGAAGGCCATGTAGTGAAATGTTGGAACGCCAGCTTCGTTGATGATTACGCCGAGGTTCAAGTACTGCGGGTCGAGGGGTGCTGTTTCCCACATTACGATAGTGGTTGTCTGTGAGGTAAGACTGAACGTCGTGATGAAGGATGATATTGTAGAGTTGGTTGCAGTCCAGTCAAAGTCGTTATGGTAGCTGATTGGCGCTTGAGTGAATGAGAACCCAACCGACGGATTAAGAATTGTAGGCGTTTTAACCACGAAACCCCGTCGCGCAAACTCGTTGATTACGTTTTGTTTGCGTGCTTCGGCTGTCTGCACAACAGTTGAGCCTATGAGGTTTAGATATGCTCTTTGAGGTGCTGAGCTGACTTCCGCTGAATTCTGTGGATTCGTTATTAAGTAGTAGCCAACTTTCTGTGAATTTGCGTCAACGACGGCTATCATGGCGGGCGAGAGTGTTGTGGATGTCCCGCCACCGTAATAGGGGACAAAATAGTATGGGTTGTTATTAATGACGTACATCAAAATGTTCCCACTCTGCCAGTTGTTAAGTGTCAGCTGAGTCTTTGTTAGACCATAATTATTGATAGCGTCTAGGGCTGTCTGAGGCCCTGTTAGTGTGGTGTTTCCGGTTCTGAGGAGAAAGACGTTGCCTATGTCTTTCCCGTTTAAGGCTACATACATACCTGCAAGGTTCTTTCCGGCTGCGTTAGCATATTCTACCAGACGGACAGTAGCCCAATACGTTGTACCATTGAGGTAGAAGGAGACGTATCTCACATCCTCAATAGTCTTCTTTTGAGAGTCGGTAGTTAACTCGAAGAAATCGGTTCCTCGTTGCCAGTAATCAGGGGTTGAGACATGATACGTGTTATAAGAGTCTATCTGCCTGTCAAAGAGGAATTCAGGGTATCGCAATTGCGATTGCAGCCATGTTGGTACAGACTGATTCCATTGCTGCTGGTACATTCCTCGGTAGAAGTCTAAGACATAGTTGTCCTCGCTATTTCCAAGTAAGTAGCCTTTTATGCTTCCGTCATAAGCGTTTACCAGAACTGTTGCGAATACTCGCCAGAAATTGTCTTGATTAGCAGGGTAATCCAAGTATTGGGTGGGCATACTTCTGTCTATGTAAACATAGAGTAAATAGTAGATGTCTTTACCGTCGGATACTATGTAAGGGTCGTTGTCTAGGGTCATTCCTGGGAGGAGAATCTGTGAAAGGCGCTGATTAATATCTCTCATGAAGAGAGTCTTTACATCACCGAAGTCTCCTCTGGCAAAGTCTAATCTAATCTGCTCTTGCCCGTATATCCCTGAAAAGAACCAGAATTTGTCAAATCCGCTAAGAGTGTAGTCAACAGTCTTATTGTAAGGTACATAGTTGTCGGATAGAGAGTTCTCCTTAATGTCGGGGGATACTTGTATGTACACTTGAGGGGAAGATTCGAATAAGCCTCCTTCCCCATAATAAATGGAATAAGGTTTGGTGAGGTTGAATACTGACTGTATTGACACTATCTCCCCGGTGACAGCGTCCATGGCTAAAATGCGTTCAGAATGTGTGATAAGCAGACGGGAAGAACGCCACTGTTCATCGCTAGATCCGCCAGTCGGCATAACTATTGTCAAAGGCGCTAACCAATACTCTCTGCCATTCACATAGACTATATCAACAGAGGTAGTAGCAGGAGCCACGGGGGTGGGGAAAGTCATCCAGTTCACGCCGATGCTAGGGGTTAGTCTAAGCTTGGCTGCGGCGTCATTGAAGATTCGTATCTTGCTGAGGATTTCTAGGTTTGTTCCCGTGTTAATAGCGGAGCTGATGTCAGACTCTCTTATCTGTTCAACACCAGTTGCCCATCGGGTGTATTCGACGTTAGGTAGATACTTTGGATTCCAAAGGTATTCTTCGTAGTGGCCTCCCATAGCTGGTCCGTATTGTACAGCAACGATTATTGGACCTGCCGCAAGGCTGCCCACAACCAAAATAATTAGTAAGGCTAAGATGATTTTACGAGCATAGAGAATGCCAATGGCACTTTTAACATATAGTCCTTTCAGGCTGAAGAAGACTGCTAGAATTATTAAGATGAATTCACCTATTATCAGAGTCCTGACATAAAATGGAGTTGTTATATCAAAAGCCTGAGTTGGCACTTGGAGGAGAACTGGCGTCAGCAGGAGGAGGCATATTAAAGCTATAGACCGTATGCATCCTGCGATGTTTCCCCTGCGTAATTCGAAGATGAAAGAAATTATCAGTCGGATTATCCATATTACTCCAAAGATAATTATGATTGTCCTAGCGAAGAGTAGAAATTCTAGGACGGGGGAGTTCTCAATTAGCCATGTTCCAAGAGGTACTCCTGATATTGTTCCTGATGCATATTCTGAAGTGAAGAAAATTGTAGAAAGTGTTGAAAACGCTCTTTGAAGGAGATCCACCCATGAGATCAATTGTGACTCAATCCAATTCGATAGGAGGAGGTATTTCAAAGCTAAATCTTGGGCTACCAAAGGTCCTATCACGATGGCTCCTATGACAAATTCAAAAGACTTCCAGAGGATTCCTTTCTTCAGAGGAATCTTGTCATCCCAAACTGTCTCTCTCACGTGTGTGGAAAATGGGGATTCGCCGCTATACTGGAATACCTGTGTGAAAAATGCATTTACAGCCCCCCATAGCTTACTGTGGAGGTAAATCTCTCTCTGCCCAGTCTCGTCTTTGTCTATTATTATTCGAGGGTCACTCAACGCTATTAGGAGGCCAATGCTTATGCAGGCGTAGAAATAGAAGTTGTTTAGGAAGTTTATTGCCCACCAGTCAATTCCTGCTTTAACTTTGTACATCTCTTCGAAGATTTTGACGCTCAACCACCAATTCTGGTATAGAATGAAGATAATGAGGCCTCCGATTGCTATTGGGATGATTACCCATCGTCCTACTCGTGGTATTATTCGAGATCGAAAAGGTATTCCTTCGAACTCGGGGGGAATATTTCGCGTTCTTTGGGTACGTGGCCGAAGGCTAAAGAACAAGATGATAACTATCATAGATATCAGCATTGCAAGTGTGACTAGGGGGGGTAGATTGAATGCATTAGCAAATGCAAATAAGAAAATCATTATAAAGAATATAATGATGGGAAGGGGTGTCCTCTGTCTCTCCATTTAAATCACTTGCCAAGGGCTAGATTTATTGGGGGACGCATATAAACTTGGCTGAATTGCAGATCAACTCTTGAAGAATCAGAAGATTTTGAGCCACTTTAATTCTAAGAACTAACAGATCGGATAAGGTATTCATAAGTGTGTTTGGCAGTTGGATGTTTTTTAGAGTTTTAAGATGTCGTTGTTATCCTTTTCTTTTCTTATTATTCTCTAAATGTTTGAGAAGAGTATTGTAGAATTCTTTTTCGCGATTTTCTGGGAACACGATGAGCCAAGTTCTGTTATTCTTTAGTTTTATGGATATGCAGGGTACTGATCCACCAGTCAAGTTCATGCCGACTTGGAGGCTCGCGATTGTAAGTTTTGATAATGCTTTTGAGGTGGGTGACCAAGGCTTCAGTCTGCTGGACAGATATGTTGTGATTCCCCGACGTGTTGTCTCATCTAGTTGAGCACTTTCGATATTGCTATAAGGGATTTTCTCCGTTTCTAACGCCTGTCGAATAACTAAAGTTGAGTCTTGAAGTTCGTAGACGAGTCTATGTGTTACGCCTAATAGCGCCATAATTCCGAAGAATATTACTATAACATACATTATGGGAATCATTATATAGATGGATTCCATACGCGTTGTTGTAGAGTCCACAAACATGATCATTGTGATTGTCGTTATTATTAGGAAAAAAATGGCGCCACGTGGAGACGTTTTTGGACCGATGAAGACTCGATATTTATTGTCCGCCATATTCAGAATATCATCTCAATTAGTTTCTTCGTTCAAGTGCAGATCTTAGTTTTAAGATTTTGTCTATACTTATCTCAAATCCAGATGCTGGATTCTCTAAATTCCAGTTTTCAAGAACCTGAGGGCTTATCTCACCAATGAAGCCAATTTCTTCTCCTGCAATCAATATTACTCCAATTCGTCCCTCAATGAAGCTTTTATGAACCCGCTCGTCCAATTCACATCGTAGACCCATGTTTATCAGAAAGGCATCTAAGACTGATTTTATTTCGCTAAAACTAGTGTTAGCATGAGCGACTATACAAGCGAGTTTCCTAGATTCCTCCACATCTACCCTTCTGTCTTCTCGATTAAGCTCAGCACACTCTCCGACTTCGAAAATCTTCTGTGGATAAGCAGCGTGGGTGTTGTTACTTAAAAACTCCATTAAACCCGGCATGAGTGATGTTCTTAGACAGGAATACTTTGAAAGCATCGGGTTTGAGACTTCAATAACATGCGCGGGCTTCGTATTCATTTTATCAAACAAGGACTCCTTATTGGTCAGGGAGAAAGTCAGGATTTCCTGGAATCCAAGTCCGACCATGAGCTCCCTTGCGATATTGGAGAGAGATTCTATAGTGCTTATTCCCCCGAATGTTGTTAGTTGAGGCCATCGGGGTTTTATCTTGTTGTAGCTGAACATTATAGCTGCGTCTTCAATTACATCGACTTGGTGCATCACGTCAACGCGATAGCTGGGGATTGTGACTTCAATTGTTTTCAAGTCTATTTGACGGAGACCATATCGAGCTTTTCTGAGTAAGTTTAGGAAGTCTTTATCCTTTAAGTCTAAGCCTAGGATACATCTAGCATAATCGAGTTCTAATATGATCTTTCTTTCTTCAAGTTTGGGAGTTACATCTGTCTTCTTCTTGCCATAGGGGTATTTGACTTTGGTTGAGAAGATCTTCTCACCTCTATCGGCTATAGATAGGGTGACCATAGTGAGAGTGTTCAAGACTGTTAGATATGAGGTTCCTGTGACTTCGATAAATATATCTTTCACATCTTCCTTGATTTTGCCCAAGTCGTTAGAGTTAATTATCGGAGGAAAAGAGAGAACCCGGTTCTCTGCATCATGTAGAATCGGCCAGTATTCGAAGGATTTTATGATGTGACCGTATTCGATTCCCTTTGGGTGAGACTCAACTATCTCTTTGAGGCTCATCTCCTTATCTCCCTCTAGTGGGATGAAACGGTAAGCTGTTGGCTTTGACGCTCCATAATGTAATGGCGGAGTTATTAGATTGAAGTTATAGAGTCCAATGGAAGTTCTCTTTCTTTTTCTGCCATAGGTTTGGTCTAGCTTGTCTTGGAGATGCATGAACTCTCTGATTATCTCATCATCGAGGTGGACGCCTTTAACTACGGCACAAGCTATATAGGGTCGGATCTTTTGGAGACGAGGTTCAATGAGGACTTCCACCCCAGAGTAGCCTTCGATATTATAGTTTTTGAAGCCTTCTTCTATCCCGAGGGCTCCTTTAAGCTCTCTAGCTATTCCTTCTACGCTCCACAGATCAGGGCGATTTCCATCTTTAATCTCTATTGACAGCTCATCTTCAATAAGAGATTCCACTTCACCTTTTACATAGCAGAGCATGTCATTTAGTTCATCTAAGTCTCTGGAAAGTTTCATTCCTAGTAAACGTTGTAGGTCATTGAATAAGACTTGGATAGTAGGCGTTTCTAAGTCACCTTCTGCTTCCTCAGCCATTCAAGATCTTGGGTGAAGAGGTTTCGGATGTCATTTATCCCAGCATTCATCATGAAGAGGCGATCCACACCTAAACCCCATGCAATAACAGGTGCTTTAATTCCTAGTGGCAATGTTACCTCCGGCCTGAACATTCCTGCACCTCCGAATTCCAGCCAGCCAACATCTTTCTTGTAAGCAGCGAGTTCAACACTAGGTTCAGTGAACGGGAAGTAGTCAGGTTTGAATCTTACTCTTTCAGCTCCAGCTACCTCCAAAGCGAACTTCTCTAGGACACCAAGGAGATCTCTAAAAGTCAGGTTAGGACTCACCACGATTCCCTCCACTTGATTAAATTCGGTAAGATGCGTCCTATCTACAACATCTGGCCTGTAACAGCGTTTTATAGAGAAGTATTTCCCCGGGATCTCCAACTCCTCATTAATGAGCATCCTGACACTAAGGGGTGTCCCCTGACTT
The DNA here is from genome assembly GCA_030837285.1 of Thermoproteota archaeon. Taxonomy (GTDB): domain Archaea; phylum Thermoproteota; class Bathyarchaeia; order RBG-16-48-13; genus JAUPKU01. The sequence continues at coordinate 20,375 of JAUPKU010000122.1, forward strand.
CGTAGGATTAAGCGCTTTGATTCTTCAGAGGAGAACTTATATCCCCATCCTCTAGAACCAGTTTCCCACCCGTTTTCATGGGTTTCTCTCACCTTTCTGATGAGGGCAGAATAGTCCGAGAGATCACCTCTGCTAGGTTTCTTCACATAGTATATGTCGTGGATCTCCCTGGCAGGATGGTCTTGAGGCATGTACAATGCATCACAATTGAAGAACATAAATTCGACAATCGGGCCTTCCATCTCCTTAAAGCCTAAGGCGACTAGTTTTAGCTTTAGTTCGTCAAGGAATCTCTTGTAAGGCTGTTTCTTCCCAGGCCAAACACTCGAAACAGGAGCTTTAATGTCATACTTCCTGAGTGAGACACTCTTCCATTTCCTTGAAGTTATAAGTTCAGGTGTGAGCTGGCTTAACTCTTCCACTATTCCACTCACTTGCCTAGCTAAATTCAGTCCACTAAGCGTCAAAGTGAGAAAGCGCCGGACATTTACTGATCGAACGATGACATCTGGTCGTTCTGCTAGTATCCTTAATCCTTCAGTCAATTTAGCATCTAATTCGTTGACTATAGCTGAACTTTTTGAAAGGAAGGAAATGAGTTTTTCATCATCATCTATAACCGGCTCTTTTTCCACAGATAGAAACGTTCTTCCTTTATCCTTCAAAAACTGGAGCCAGTTCTTCCTTCTTGCCCAGCCTAGGGCGATGTTCACTTCCTCTTTACTGAGTCCAGATACTTCGGAGGCCTTCTCAAGAGGGATTTTTCCTCCTGCCTTAAGAACTGCTTCAGACAGAATCCTTTCGGGAAAGCCCTTCTGTTGGAATTTCTCTCCTTCAGAGCCTAAGGATATCGTTGTTCGCTGTTCTTCGTCAATCTTAGCCAAATCTTTAGAGGATAACCACAGAGCTGCCCTTGAAACTGAAGCAGGTAAGAGCCTCGTCTTATCTTTTAATTCGTCCATACTTGCTCTCTTGCCGTCCTTTGCAGCTAGTAAGAGCATCCTTTCTAGTCGATGCAGTCTTTTGTATTCTTGAGATTGACTTAGATTAGCCACAGACGTCTCCACCTGTGAATTGGCGTGATTCATTAGAAATTGTTGACTATAATTAGACATTAGTTATATAAATGTGAGCGAATTAAGTTGTTAATAATTTTCTTTATGATTACTTGAAAATCAGCAGGGAAACCGAAAAACATAACTAATCTAAAATATTCAACTTTCACTGGTTTTATTAAGTCCTTCTATGTTGATAAACTGCCTTGAATTCCATAGAGTATCGATAGGTGAAGGGAGTTAATTCCTCTGCTTACACTACTACATCTATTTCCACGCCTATTCCTGGTTTTTCTGGAACTTTCAAGAATCCATCTTTATCGATAAGGATTGGCTCCTTCAGAATTAGTTGTTGGTTTTCGGCGGTTAGGAGTGGTGGATCAAGGGGATATTCTATCATTGGACAGTTCTCTATAGTGGCTACTGCCTGAAGGGTAGCGGGTAGTCCTAGAGCGACACTGCCGGTTGAGGAAACATGGGGGATTAAAATCTTGTTGAAGAAGTCGGCGATGATGGCGGTCTTCCTGATTCCTGTGATGCCTATGTCACCGAGTCTGATGTCTGGTTGGAGGACGTCAAAGGAGCCTTTAAAGAGGTGATCTTTAAATTCATATATGTTGGCTGAATGCTCTCCTCCTGCTATGAGCATATCGACAGAATCAGCCAGCTCAGCTAGTCCTTCTACATCTCGCCTTGCTAGAGGCTCCTCCAGAAGATACACATTGAGCTTGTCAAGTTCTCTAGCCATCCATAAGGCTGTTTTCCTAGACCAGTAATTATAACATAGAGATCGATTATTCTGGTTAGCGTCAACCAATATTATCAAATCATCTCCTACAGCATCTCTTACAGCTTTAACAGTGCTCAGATCGTCTTTGGGATTTGGTCTGTGCAACCTTAGCTTAACAGCTTTAAAACCATAGCTCATGATCTCCAAGACTTGTTTGACGTGTTCCTCAGTCTTGAGAAGCCTATTCGTGGCAGCGTAAGCCATGACCTTGTCTCTATGAGCCCCCAGAAGCTTGTAGATGGGCTTCCCAGAAGCCTTTCCAATGATATCCCACAAAGCTATTTCAAGACCGCCATAATTGTTTCTGTTAAAAGCTGTTTCACGTCCAACCATACAGGTACTCCAGAACCACTCAATGTAGAAAGGAGACATCCCTACCAAAGCTGACAATACGTAGGAATCTGGGTCTCCTGCATAAGGGCCTATACCGGTTATTCCTTCGTCAGTATGAATCTTGTAGTACGAGAAGCCGAAGGATCTTGTTGGCTTGCCTTCAGGCTCCAGCCAAGCTGGTTTATAGTCTTCGGAAAGTAAGACTTGCTTCTTACTATGAATAACATCTACACTTGTTATTTTCAAAAGAATCCCTTCAAGTCAGATTAAAATTTAGATAATAACCGTATATCTATCTTTAGTTATCTGTTAGCCTACTGGAACAATACATCTCAAGGACTAATTCTAAGCAAACGAAGAGTATTAAAATACGTATAAATAAAATAACAAATAGCCCAGTTGAATTTTCCTGAAAACGAACTTATTGCATACTCTCGCGTACGCGATTGTCTCTTTGCAGGTTTAGAGATATTTTTATTCTTTGAAAATCCATGTGACTTCATCATAGTTGGTCTTTATTCTTTCAATGCGTTCTATAGGCCATGTCTCATCCCAACTAAGTCCCAGATCTTCATTAATTATCACAACTGTGGAATCTATCCTCCTTGGCTTTTTATCAAGAATTACAGTTACATTACAGATCCTCTGAGGTGAATCACAATTACTACACTTCCCCGTAGTGGCACAGGGAGTTTTGAACTTCTTCCTAAATGCATGGTACGGGGCAATAATATTTTTAATACGAAGTAATGCTTCATCTACATTCTTAACAATCTTGTTTCGCCCAACTATAATTATAACTCTCTTAGGGCCGAAAATCATTCCAACCACCCTGTTTCCAACCATGTCAATATTCACTATCTTGCCATCGAACGTAATTGCGTTCGAGCCTGTTATGAAAACGTCACTCATCAGGGCTTTTCTCTGAATATCTCCTCGTAATTGTGGTTTATCTATCATGTACTCGTTTGTGAAGGGATTGATGATAGAGTTCTCTTTTTTCAACAATTCTTCTAAGATAGAGATTTGTCTTATTGTTGCTGAGTCTCCTATGCCGACAACTGCGTCTCTAGGAACAAGATCTAGTATGAGCTTTAACGCTTCATCTCTGTTTTCTGCTAATTTTGCTTCAAAGTTATTTGATTCTAAAGCTTTTATTGTCACTTTAAAATCATTTTTATCCATAATTCTAACCCAACTCCAACATCAGTATACCTTCTTCATATTCCATGTCATTAGATTTTTTAAGTAAAAACTAACAGATAATCAAGATCAGGTAATTGTAAAAAAAGTATTCAGGGTTAGATGTTATGATCGAGGAAGTTAGCCCAGCCAAGGAATGGCGGTTGTACATCTATCTGCCAAAGGATAGCTATCAACTCTCCAAAATGAGAGATATTTTCTATAGCAAGTTGGACTAGAATGTCTTCAACTCTCATGAGAAATGGAGTGCCCACTCGTCTAGGAATCGTAACCTCCCTGTCTAGTTCACTTTGTGACAGATTTGCAAGGTACACCTTGGTTTTCTCTTCTACTTCATTTATTCTCTTCTCGATACTTTTTACGTCCTCAAATTCTTTCCAAGGACCATGTCCTAACGTAGATTGTGTTGCAGGTATGGTATGACTTATTGTTCTATCTTCCATATCAATTGTGTGCAGAAGTATATCTCTTATTGAAGAAAAACTTGCCCCTCTGTCTTTAACAACTTCACTCCAAGACAGTTCATTTAGCATCTTTAAGTATCTTCCTCGGGCACTGTGAGTATAACGGATTAGTTCACCCGCATCCATGTCATCTTCACTAGGAAGTAGAAATAGCTTTTAAAACAAGATAAGGCTTTTGTGTAATTACAAAAGAAAATCTTGCCGAAGTTGACTACAATGTATTTCTGTAAAGATGTTAGAAACCTAAGTCAACTAAAGAGTGAATGTTCTTTGGACAAGTTATATCATAAATAACTTGAACTATTTTTTAAAAAAAAGGCTTTTACATGCTGTCTTGTTAGGTAATAGACAATTAACCCGTTTAATATTATAGATACTACTCCCTGTGGAAGTGCAAGCAGACCAAGTAGTATTTCAAGTACCGCGAAGACCATGCCGACCGTCCATGCCCATCCGCTCCCAATCCAGTAGCCATAGGCTATAACGAAGTTTATCAGTCCAATTATCACCAGTACACCACCTATAATCCCCAAGACTGCACCTGAAATGCCAGCGAAAATTGGAAAATCAGCGGCTCTAAAACCAGTTCCCAGTATAACTGCAGCTAAAAGTACTAGTGTTCCTAATCCAAGAAAGATAAGTCCGCCTAAGACGTTTAGAGCTGCAATTATTGTTATACCAGTTGGTCTCTGAGTGATTCTTTCTGGCCCACTTGGTACTTGAGGAAGAGGTTTTATTGTCGAAGCTATTAATGCGTGTCCGCAATTAGGACAGAAACTAGCTTCTTCGTTTACCTCAGTCCCACATCTTGGACAGAAAGGCATTATAGATACCTACTTATTTTGCTGGTTCTTTTCAAAGGAAAAGGGGAAAGTTTTTTCATGACTTGCACTTGTTTAACTATAGTTTTTCTCCGCAATTGCCACAAAACTTAGTTCCTACTTGATACGGTGTTCCGCATTTAGGACATTTAAGTTCAACTGATTGAAGGAGTTTTCCGCAGTTTCCACAGAACTTCATGGTTTCGGGATTATCAGCTTGGCAGTTAGGACATTTTATTGTACGAGCAGGCATTAAACTGGTACCACAGTTTCCGCAAAACTTTTGTCCAACGCGATTCTGACTTCCACATTTGGAGCAGATCACCACCTGCTGTGGCTGAGTTTCTGGCTGGGCAGCCCTCATCATTTGAGCACCCAATGAAAGGCCTAATCCTGCTCCTAATCCAGCGCCGGCTGCACCTCCATCAGCGGGCAGAACAGCAGCTGTTTCTTTGGCATACTGCATAGCCATAGCCTGCTGACCTACTCCCGAAGCGAATCTTCTAGCTTCCTCAGGTATTGTCACACCTTCGAATACTGTATCGACTATGGTAAGGCCTACTCTTCGAGCTTCATTATTAATAACTAATGCGACTTTATCAGTGGTTTCATCGACATTTTTAACTAATGATGCAGTGTCGTAATCAGCGAATGCGTCGATAACTCTTTCGATTACAAAACCCCGAATATAGTTCTCAATGTCGGCTGAGGTACTTGCGTTTCGGTTGCCAAAGAATTCTGTTACAAATAGGCGAGGATCCTCCACTTTATAGAGAGAATAGCCGAAGAAGCCTATCTCTGCTTGGTATTGAATCTGACCGCTGGGGGCTGAATATGCTTTACCACCGAAGTTGGCGCGCATCTGACTGTTGCTAACGAAGATTACTTCGCATTCGAATATATTTCCAATTAGTCTAAGACGTTGGAGCAGGTCCGTCAGAAGAGGAACATTATTGCTGGATATTGTGTGACGACCGGGACCAAAGATATCTAGAGCTTTTCCATCTCTGAAGAAGACCGCCCACTGGTTTTCCATAACAATAACCTGGCTGCCAAATCTCAATGAGACGTTTGGATATCTGACTGCTATTTGGTCAGGTGTGGCATTTTGCCATGATATAGCTTCAACTAAGGGCATTTCTTTTTCCTCCTAAATTTCTTTTGACCTGAAATATTTTTCTCGCTCCTTCCATCTTTTCTCTGCACCATCAACAGCTGTTTTTACGTTATCAACACTGTCTGATACTGCTTTCCAATCCTTTGAATTAAGACTTTTTGCGACGTTATCCTCTGATTCACCTATGCGATCCAAATACTCAGCGAACTCTTTATCGAAATTGAAGACTCTTGCAAGCTCGGTTTCTCTTATATGACCTGACCTGTTGAACAGGGGTGCGTAACCGTACGTGCCTCTGTTAACCTGCTCCTTAATTATGTCAATGGCCTGAGTCACATTCTTGAATTTTCGATTAAGCGATGGTTGATTAGACTCAAGTACTTCTAGATAGAGTTCTTGCCATCTCTGGCGGAGGCTGGATATCTCTTTATTATAGTCTTCTCGTAAGCGCATGTCAAATTCTTTCAAGTCTTCCCTTGTACCTTTTCCAAAGAGAATAATGTCCTGTATTTTGGTTAATATGCTCTGTTTTGACTTGACTTTATCAATCGTCTCTCTTTCACTCAAATTAATCACCAACGATTAATGGAAGGTGAGAATTATTATCCCGCAGTATTTAAAATGTAAAGTCGGACTCCTATAAATCTCCTTTGTATGGAACAAGATGCAACTTAGATAATGAACTAGAACTGGCAGAAACGCGAACTGTACAATTCATAAGTTTTAAATTATCACGTCTTGACTACAGAAGAGTCACTTGACATCCCGCAAGAAGATGGTATTATGAGTACTAGTTTGATTAAGTGCCCTTATTGTAGTTCTGTTGTCGTCACTTCCGTTGGGTCGGATAAATACAAGTGCGCTCATTGCTATGCTCTTTTTCAGCTCATAAGACCTGACCTGATGTCCGGAGAATTTACATTGTTGAACACAACTGTCCAAGCTGGCGCGCGCTAACAGCCCGTCCTTTTACATTCGTTAGATTTATTGGTTTTTTACAGATTCAAGTTTGACGAGGATATGCCTTTTTCTAACCATTCCTTAATTAAGGAAGCTAAATCTTTGTTTTCTTTAGGATATTGACTTGATTCAGATTTTGACAGGTTCGTTATAATAGGGATTTTCATTTCGTTTAGGGAACCATGAGATCTTAAGTTGACTTCTTTGATTACTTCATTTTGCAAACCGAAAACCCATCCTTTTTCCCCGAGAGCTAGAATATCGCCTATTCGATTTGGATCCAAGTGGTAGAGTTTTGATGCTTCTTCTCTTGTAAAAGCTCTTTCAACACCATTTGTATCCTTGAGTATGTCTATGGATTTACTAATATTTCTGATGTCCTCCAAGTATAGGTAGGCTGCCCCTCCTAGATTACCATGATGTACAATGTATCTATCGGCAATGATAGTGTTCATTTTTGAATTAATACTATGCTCTTTAAGTATCAACTCTAGGTTTACGGCTGTGCTTATTTTAGACATGCCATGATCAGCGGTTACACAGATCAGTGTTTCCGTTCCATTGTTCTCGAATATCTCAGATATCTCGCTAATTGATTGATCTATTCCTCGTATATGACGATTTGATTCACTTTCTTGGGGGGCATATTTATGCATGGCATAATCCGTTGTGGCTATATAGGTAAAATCTGGGGCTTCTTTCAAAATTACTTCTTTAGCTGCTTTGAAGAGCCAGAGATTTATGTCTACGGAGTAGATGTTAGGTGGCTCGCCGATCTTTTTTATCACCCAATCTTCAGGTTTTTCGGCTGAAAAAGAGGTTTTTGCTCCTTTACCTATTAAAGTACGCAATTTATCTTTAGCGGTTAGTAACGCGGTTTGTAGACCTTTTTTAGAAGCCCATTCTAAGAGAGTCTGAGTTTTTATAAAACTGGGAGACTCCATGTAGACTTCTTTTCCTGTCCCTCTATCGTAGTAGTAGTTACTGGTTATTCCATGCACATCGGGATATTCCCCGGTGATAATAGATACATTATTTACGTTAGTCACTGAAGGGATTATCGAATTACCCTCTACAAAATATCCTTGAATACTCAATCTTCGGAGAAAAAGTGCTGAATTAAGATAATCTATTCCACAGCCATCTAAGCAAATAAGTACAGCTTTTCTACTCACATCAAACTCATCTCGAAATTTTTTTCATTACTTCAAGAAGTATATAGTGCCTTTACAAGCTAGCTCAGTCGATAGCGCACGTGCTTCAAGGAAGCTTAATAACTAATATGTACAAGAATTGATATTATTAATGACTTTTGCCTTAGATTAAATTATGTTTAAAACTACCAAAATTGAAGATCTTAGGCCTATTTCAGATCTGGTTTCTTTGAAAGGTAGACGAGCTTTAATCACCGGTTCTGCTACAGGTATTGGTAAAGCCATGGCTTGTAGATTTGCAGAGTCTGAAGCTGCTCTGGAACTAGTAGACATCAATGAAGAAATGCTGAGAAGTACAAAAGATGAACTTACAAATTTTAAAGTTGAAATTAACATACACAGAGTCGATCTTTCCAAGAAAGATGAAATAATTAGTTTATGGAAAAAACTCGACAGAAGGGAACCTGACATACTGGTTAATAATGCAGGGATATACCCCTTTAAGAATTTCATAGAGATTGATGAAGCTTTCTTAGAGAAGGTTATGAAGATTAATTTTTACTCCGCGTTTTGGATGTGCCAACATATGATACGAGCGCGGATGGACAAAGGAGGTGTCATCATCAACATAGGCTCAATAGAGGCTGTCTTGCCTTTTAAGGAGGGGATGGCTCATTATGATAGTAGCAAGGCTGGAGTCATCGCACTTACCAGAGCCTTAGCCAAGGACTACGGTAAAGAAGGCTTCAGAATAAATGCTATTATTCCAGGCGGAATAATTACTTCAGGAACAAAGAATGCGGCAAAAGAAGTTCTGAAACTTAACTTTGGTCTTATAAAAACAGGCATAGAATTCAGGAATAGGTTGCCCTTGGGAAGGTTTGGCCAACCCGATGAAGTCGCACTTATAGCATTAGTCCTAGCAAGCGACCTGTCCAGCTACGTCCATGGATCATTAATCCCTGTAGACGGAGGATTTCTATCTGCATAAACGCGCGCTTTTGTGCTGATGGCTAAGCAGTGTTTCTGTACTATCTTTAGCATGCTGACCATAGTTCTAGTTAGGTGCGAGATTGTGCTAATATTTTTGCATGGACGATTGTGAAAACATTTCTTGGTAGCAGATTCTTAAGGTGCGAAGTCAGAGAACGCTTGAAACCTAAATCATTATTACCTTTCAGCTGTCTCTTGGTTAAAATAAGAGTTGCAAACTCATCTGCAGAGTCGTATCTACAATAATACGTCTTAAATGCTAAATCTCCAAAAAGAGCAAGCGCATTATACCTGTGCTTAACACCTTTTCCACTTAAGGTGAACCTTCTTTTGAAAATTATATTCATATCTTCCAAATTTTTCAGTATTTTTTCAGTCTTTCTAGTCAAAGGGAATGATTGTTTAATATCCTCTTTTGACCTAGGTTTCTTCAAAAATATAAGTAAGTCCTCGATTAATCCATCTTTGGTGCGGTCTGAAGCTTTACTCTTCTTTCCAGAGGCAATTTTAAAAGGTAGATAAGATCGCGAGCGCACCTTTTTTCATGTCTCCTTATAAATTTGTTTTCATATTGCCCTTAACAATAACCTTCTATTTAATGATTTTTCATAATGTCGGGGTTTCTACCTGACACTACAATCATTGCTCTCAGATACTCAGACAATCATGTAGCTGACATTTCTTAAAACAAACATCAGATTTAATCTTATCTTTTTCTTCTCAGAAAAATCCAAAAATTCTTCGGATTAAAAGGTGATGTAATAAGTCTAGTCATCGAGGGGGTAAAATCATTTTTTCACCGGCTACATAAATAATATGCGCCCATCTTCTAGTAAATCTGTAAGGGAGCATGTGCTAATGGAGAGTGTTCCGAATTAGTAGATAGCATAGTGCATGCTAGAGAAAATCGGATTTTAATCCCGTTTCCTCTTTAGATACGCGACAGAGTTTGAAGTTAGACTTTGTGTGGTCACCGCGACAAGTTCCCACCCTTCATCCCCTAATCGACCTAATATTACTTCATCATTTCTTGTTCCATTTAGGTTAAGTACTCTATATTCCCATTTATCTACCATTAAATCACTATGGAATATCTTAGAACAAAATAGATTTAAGGTTAGTTTATACGTGCCCTTGCCTAAGGCTTTTATCTGCTATTTAATGAATTGGTAAATTTGATAAAATATGTCTTTTTTTGGAAAGAAGGAAGTTAAATTCAATCCTTTCAGGGAAAAATCTCGCGTTTTGAGGACTTGAAGTGTCATGCCGAAAGATATAGAACGCCTAGGTGAGCTTTGTGAATATGGTCGTATGGAAAGATATCTTGATGAACTTCCTAAAGCCATAAAGGAAGAAAGGTCAAAGAATTCTGTGAAAGTATTTTCCAGAAATGCTTGTTTTTACATGGAATAGGAAGAAGAAACTATACTTTTCGATGTAAGTCTAAAAGTGCTGTCAGCAAAAGAGTTCATCAAGGAATTTAATATGTTCAACCCTGATTGGAAGAAATACTTGAAGCAACCTGAGGCAGCAATTGGCTTCACTAATGGTGTCAATACTGTATATGTTAATCTCGAAGCCACATCGCCTTTGCTGAAGACTAATCATCTACGATTTCTTTTCTATCTCATCAGAACTTACTTAAGCCCTGATGTCCTTCCTAACCACTGACGGGGCTCCATCTGTCGAACCATCTGGAATCAACATAGATCATAATCATCTGGATGGATACCGTCAAATGTCTTCTCAATCTCGATTCCGTAACCGTGCTCTCCTTCGATATATCCCTTCTTGGGCGCAGTTCTATCAACTTCTAATCATTCTTCGAGTAAGCGGAAATATGGAAAAAATAACTCCATATCTTCAAACTTATCGGCGGTGAGAATAAGTACTTAGTCCTTTTTGTATATATTTTGTTGTAGAGTTAAGATATATTAAAAATATCTATCAATTACTAGGAAATATTCTTGTGAGTTTAGTAGGCTACATTTATCCGTGCGTGTTACATAATGGGAATAAGACTAGCAGAGAATTTTCTATCGATATAACTATGGCACCAAACTTATAACAGAGATACATCCGCCTCGTCTATAGTTACACAAACTAAATTAAGTGATTATAGAATGCAAGTTACATACATTAAGTGTAATAAACTAGTGTAATAAACTAGGAACTTTAGGTCTTAACCAATCCAAGTCGAATGGACATGTGTACAAGTATTATATGATTCAACATTACGATTTAGAAACAAAGAAGCATAGTTGGTGCTACATCGGCTCTGAGAAATCACTACCAGACCAATACAAGATTGTTATACACAAATAACCACAATTGTACACAACTTATACACAAAACACAAATAACCTTAATCATAGTCCCATTACTCAAAACAACGATGAATCAACAAGGGGTTGTCGGCTAGTTTGGTCTAGGCTTCGAGACTCGGGCTCTCGAGATCCTGGGTTCAAATCCCAGCAGCCCCACCAACCTTACCTCACACACATGTAGCGTTTGTCGTGTAGATTACACCGCGTGCGTTATCTGATTATTTCTTCATAGAGCAGTTGGAAATGTTCTCCAAACTTCTCATCATTCTTTTCTTTTCTCATAGAAATTATTCAAGGCATCAACTTTTTTCAATTTGTAACGAGGTATGGACCTAGCCAATCCTTTCATATCAAGATCTACAAACTTTCTATTTACCAAGAAACCTACATTCTCAAAAAATGCGACGACCTAGAAAGGATAATCGTCAATTTCCGAGTTGATGTCTTCAATTTGATTTCTCTCATAATCCATAAATTCGAATTTCTCATCAATCCGTCCTCTTTTTCACTTCCCTCTAGAAATCATCTCTTGTCCAAAGAGATAAGGCAACCTCCTTTACTTAAGAAAAGTTGAGTGTAGAAAAACAACAAAAAACAATTGGAGAACAAAAAGCGAGAATTAGAATATAAGTTCTAAATGCTGTTTATTGTAATTATCCACTAAGAAATACTATAACAATTCATTTAAATTGAAAGAAGAATAGATCGCTCCCACAAGGTAAGAAAAAGTAAATATCTTATCTCAAATGCCTAGCGTACAAGTATCTTCTCAAAAAGACTTATCGTCTTTGAGAGTTTTTTAGGCAACATCTTCCTAAGAAGAATAAAATCTTCTGAGTTGAGCGCCCGTAGTAAGGCAAGCCCCAGAATGTAGGTAGCTAAGCCTAAACCGATTTCAACAACAACGAAAACAGGAGACGTGTAAAGAGACATGTAAACATTCTGGAAGAGTTTTACCACAACTACAAGGAATAGAGAAGCTAGAAAACTCTTCCATAATCCTCTAATGTCAACTTCCAAACTAATTCTGCTCCTTAGTTTGCTATAAATAAAGATGAAGGTTATGATGTAAACAGCAATTCTCCCAGCAATAGCTCCAAATATACCAAGCGATGGAGCTAATATTACAACTAATGAACTGTCAGCAATTACTGAGAAAATGGATACGAAAATAAAAAACCGTGTTTCACCAATTGACTTCAATGTCGAGCTCATAATTATGCTGAAGGCTGCGAATATGGAAAAGACTGATATTAGTGCTAAGGGTAAACCACCATTGGCATATTCTAAGCCGAATAAAAGTATCATAAGAGATTCAGAAATTGAGGCTAAACCTAAGGCAGCAGGGAAGAATAAAAAGGATAAGTAGCGAAGAGCCTTCTTTAGCAGAGGCGTGAGTTTCGCCGTTCCCAATTGACCATAAGCTTCTGAAAATACAGGTAGTAATATTACATCTATAGTACCCCATATCACTGATAGAAGACCGATCCCCTTTAGAACCAGCTCGTAAACGCCTAAGGCAGCTAAATTGAATGAAACTGCTAGGAGGAGTATTCGGTCAGCCCAGTCCGACAGTACGTTGGAAACATTAGAAGTATAAACTGGAAGGCTGAAGCTCAAAAGGAGTTTAGACGGGTAGGAATCTTTTGCTCTAGGCAATAGCCCACGATAGCAGATCATCGTCAGCACTAGTCCAAACAATTCTCCAAAGAATGTCCCTAGAGCAAACCCATTCAAGGAAAATCCAGAAAGGATCAGAGCTAAAGATGCCAGACGAGAGACAATCGCAGTGGACGAATTTGAGATCACAAATCTATCAAAGCGCTGTAAACCCTGTAGCAGAGCTAAATAAGTCAGTCTAATCACAGCAGCAAAGGAAGCGACAAGAGTCACCATGATGAAGAAAGCCGAGCTGTATCCTCCTTCGAATCTCAGCAAGATGATAACATATCCCAAGTAGGAGAAGATTAAGAATATCACAGAAATCTTTAAGACCAACTTGATAACGGATGAAGCCACGTTTGAGGCTTTCTCAATTTCGCCCCTGCCAATATATTCTGCTACATACTTCGTTGCCGCGACAGGTAGGGCAAGGGGAACCACAACTACGAAGATGGAGTAAATGAAGGTCAGTGATGAAATAATTCCAAGATCAGTTGGGTTGAGAATCTTAGCCGCGACGGAGTAGAAGCTCAGCCCGATTAAGAATTGCAGAATATTTAAGCCGATTATGTAAACGAATCCTTTGCTGATTCTATCAACATACAAAGTATTTCACTAATCATCCTTCATTTGGTATGTTACCACTCTTTTGTATTGGGAGCATATGACCTATGTACTTATTAATAAAATTAGTTTTCCTACTATATCAGATTGAATATAACAACTTCGCATTCAGATAGAGAAGGAGAATGAGAATTAAGAATATCTCTCTTACACTAAAGTACTGCTTGAGGATAATGTGAAACCCGATCTTTAAAAGAATAATGCAACGCAAGCTATAATTTTTCATTAGATGTTTTTTCTCATGATTGACATTATAGGAAAAGCTCTGGAAAGAGGATTAAAACTAGGAGCGAATTATGTGGATGTCAGAGTGGAAAAGCAACAGTCAGAGTTGGTTATGTCAGAAGATGGAAAACCCAAAGAAGCAAGCTTCTCGATAGAAGATGGAGTGGGAGCAAGGGCATTGGCAGGGGGATCATGGGGATTCTCCGCAATGCAACTCAAAGAAGAAACTGAGAATCAGATCATTCTCAGAGCTGTCGAAGATGCGGTTAAGCTCGCTAAGGCGGTTAAAAACTCATCCAGCAAGATAGAACTGGCTGAAGTTAAACCGTTTAAGGATGTTGTAAAGGCCAAGTTCAAGATTGATCCGAAAGGAATCGCATTAGAAGAAAAAATGAACTTCTGCACTGAGGCAAGTGATAGGATAATCAAATATGATCCAGCGGTCAAGAAATCTTCGTCAGCCATAGTATCCCTCTCAACAGATAAGACATTTAGTTCGTCTGAAGGAGCCGTAATACAAGAGTCACAGATAGTCGTCTTAGGAATACTTCATGCCCAAGCTGTTGAGGGTAATGCCTCTGAATATTATTCTCATACAACCGGTGGTGTTGGTGGCTTTGAGGCTCTTAAAGAATACGATTTGGTTGAACACTCGGAAGAGATAGCTGAAAAGGCTGTAGCCCTCGTCAAAGCACCACCAGCGCCAACGAAGAAGCTCCCGGTCATTCTGGATCAAGAATTCGCTTCAATATTGTCTCATGAAATTTTGGGACATCCTTCTGAAGCTGACAGGATTATTGGCAAAGAGGCAGCTTGGGCTGGTAGGTCATGGTGGAATGGAAAAACGGGTGAGAAAATGTTCTCGGACAAGCTTACAGTTGTCTCAGATGCTACTCTAGGAGGATATCTAGGCTCTTTCAAGTATGATGATGAAGGCGTTCCTGCGAAGAGAATCGTCCACATCGATAAAGGTTTTCTAAGGGGTTTTCTCCATAGTAGAGAAACGGCTAAAATATTCAATGTGGAACCTAATGGAACCATGAGGGCTATGTCTTACTTGTTTGCGCCGCTCATTCGTATGACTAACACATATGTTGAGAAGGGCGACTGGAAGTTCGATGAGATGCTGGAAGGAATTAAGGAAGGCATCTACCTGAAGGGAGAGAAGATTCCATCTATAGACTCGCGGAGATACAACTTCCAGATATCTGCCAAAGAGGCATACATGATATATAACGGCGAATTATCCGAACTGCGTCGTTCGCCTACTCTAACAGGTACTTCCAAGGAATTTCTATCAAGTATAGACGCTATCGGAGATGATTTAATCATCTTCCCCATACCAAACTGTGGAAAAGGAGAACCAATGCAAACGATGAGAGTTGGAAACGGCGGTCCTCACATGAGGGGAATCGGAATGGTCACTGGACCAAGGTGAGGAAGTTATGTCTAATGCTACTGACACGATAATGGAGTTAGCAAAGAAGTATAATGTTGACCAATCCGAAGCCTACTATTCTAAGAACAAACTTATAACAATTAGAATGGCTGTGAACGAAATTGCAGAAGCCAAGAGCCTAGTCACAGAAGGCATAAGTGTGAGACTCATTGTGGCTAATTCGATTGGCTTCGCTTCCAGCACGGAACTCACTAGAGAAGCTTTTAAAAAAATCGTTGAAACCGCTTACCACATCGCTAAATCTAAAAAGCCTGATCCTGACTTCAAATCACTGCCAACTCCGAAAAGGGTAGAGGAGTTTAAGGGAAGCTTTGATGAGGAGCTTAATGATCTTGAAGTGGAGGAGGCTGTCAAATATGGATCACTATCCCTCAGAGCTGGCAAGGAAGTAGATCCTAAGATTGATTTTTCGGGCTCTATAAATGTGATAAGCGAGGAATGCAACATTGTGAATTCCTTGGGAATAGACGCGTCAGATGCTAGCACGTTCATATATTCTTCTATTACGGCTGAGAAGGGCGAAGAGGCTTCTGGAATAGGTCAGACTTGCTCGAAGAATAAAAAAGACTTTGAACCTGTTAAAGCCACTAGAGATGCTGCTGAGACTTGTTTGAAGAGTGTTGGAGGAAGAGGAATTAAGCCTGGGAGATACGATGTTATCTTCGGACCGGATTCATGTGCTGAATTGACTGAGTACATTCTATCTTATGGTCTTGATTTATCAGCAGTTGAAGCTGGCTTCTCCTATTTCCGAGGCAAACTTGGAGGAGAAGTTGCTAGCGACTCCTTAACGCTGTCTGACGATGGAAGACACCCTGAGGGAATAGCCTCCAAGAAGGTTGATGATGAAGGCGTTCCAACTCAAAGAACTGAACTCATTAAAAATGGAGTTTTGAGGAATTTCCTATGCGACACTTACTACTCGAATAAGCTAAGCTCCTCCGTAAGAGAATTCGAATCCACTGGGAATGGCTTCAGATTCGGGGCGATTCCAGGTAGAAGCCACTCCTCTGTCCCCAGGATTCAGCCAACAAACTTTGTCATAAAAGAAGGAAGAGACCCCTTAGACGAGCTTATAGAGAATACGAAGAAGGGAATCCTGGTTGGAAGAATCTGGTACACATATCCAATAAACCCGACGGTCGGGGAGTTCTCCACTACCAATAGAGGAAACACATTCTATATCGAAGAAGGAGCAATAAAGTATCCTCTGCTTCCAAACAGCTTCAGAATAAACGATAGCCTTCCAAAACTTCTCAAGAGAATCAGTGGAATCTCAAAGGAAGCGACACAGAGCGTAGTCTGGGGAGGAATCTCCAGTTGCATCTCTCCTCATATCAAAGTTCAAAATGTAGAAGTCACTTACAGCAAAGAGGACTGAAACAAGTAAATAAATTCGGCTAAAAAGGGTATAGAAGAGGAAAAGAGGGCTGAGGGGAAGATGAGGAAGGAATTGAAGAATCTCGTGGACAAAATCAAGGATCAAAGATTAAGGAAGAAAGTTGTGGACGTGATAGAGAACCCGACAATTAAGATTGAAAAGATAAAGTACAAAGGACTTTCACTAGAAGCTACTCCTGCTGGGAAAACCAGGCATCACGCCTACTCTGAGGGGCTTATCCAGCATATGATTGCCTCTTCAACCATTGCTTTATCCCTATGTGACATCGTTGAGAAGGTTTATCATGGTAGAGTTAACAGAGATATCGTCTTGGCGTCTACACTAGTCCACGATTCCATGAAGCCCTTGACCTACGCCGTAGAGGAGAATGGGAGCTTTGAGGTTTCACCGCTTGGAGAGAAAATGGATCATCTAACTCTTATCGTTTCAGAGCTGATTCGAAGAGACTTTTCTCTAGATGTTATCCACGCGGTTACTGCCCATCATGGAAGAGCGGGACCCATAAGTCCCAGAACCATTGAAGCCCTAATATGCTTCCTCGCGGATTCCACGGATGCAACCTTAAACGGTGAAACTCTTAATGCCGCAAGGTTCCTCATGAGAGACTGCTTACGGGAGGAGGCAGGGCAGCTGACGGCCGAACAGGCTTTTGCAATAGTGTATGCCAAACAGACTAAAGGCTGCGAGGGAGTAAAGGAAGAATTCAAGAGAATCCGAAATAAAGAGTAGCGGCAAGGCATAGACGCCAGAGTTCATTCAATAAAAGTTGTTGGTTAAAGGTTGCTTGATATTTGAAACAGTTAAATAGATAATAGAAATTTCTGTCTAGTTCATAAATTATTTGGACTGCAATTATGCTACTGAAGGAAAGTGAACTCTTGGAAAGAATATCCAATAAAGCCACTGGTGTTCTAAACCTTAGCAACCGGAATATGCAGGTTATAATTTTTTTAATCCAGCTTCTATCGTCTATTGCCTTTAATTTCATGAACAGTTTTCTCTCTCTGTTCATCAACACAGAACTAAACTACGTTCTCATCGAGGCTACGGCATGGGCGGGAATATGCATGCTCATAGCCTCAAGTCTAAACGCGCTGACAGCACCCTTCTGGGGCTTCATGTGCGACCGCTCTGGAACAAAAATTGTGCTTCTCATCTCACTGGCAGGCAGTATGGTAGCCTACGCTGGGATGACTGTATCAAACAATGCGCCAATCTTCGTTCTCTTTCAGGGATTGAAGGGAATCTTTGGACCCGTAAGCACCGTCATGTTCACGCTAATAGCACTTATCATATCGCAAGACAAACTCAAGATGGCCCTCAGCTATCAAGTGGCAGCTTTGACGATGGGTCAGCTTATAGGCCCAGGATTAGGGGGAATACTCGTATCACTATTCGGATATCGCCTGACACTTGTAACTGCGGCAGCTGTTTACGCGGGCATGATACCTCTTGTCCTCTTACTTAGACTGCCCACACCAACTAGCCAAAAAGGTGAACAGAGACAATTCACTAAAGAAGATCTTAAAGCAATTATGCCCGATACTATTTCACTGATCTTGGTATATGCAAGTATCAGCTTCATAGTTCCGACAGTTCCTTGGTTCCTTCAATCACTAGGTGTCCCAAGCATCCAGCTTGTAACTCTTACAGCAATCACAACAATCCTCAACGGTTTAGCCTTTGGCTTAGCCTCCCCAATCCTCACTAAAGTTACCACAGGAAGGAGACTACCTCTCCTATCAGTGATATCCGCATTAGCAATCTTCACAACCAACTTTGCATCAAGCCCATATCTGTTCATAACCCTGAGAGTCATCATAGGCTCAATTCAAGCAGGAATCCCAGCCAACCTCCTTGGAGGAAAATCGGGAAGAAAGGGAACAGCAATGGGGATACTCAATTCAGCACGATTCATAGGTCTAGCTATAGGACCATATACAGCCACCAGCATCCTCGGAGATGGCACAGCACCTAGACCACTATACATGTACGCTACAATGGCAGTAATATCTCTCTTCACCGCCGCCTTCATCTATTTAACTCACACACAGAAAACTTCTAAACAAGTTCCTCAGAAAACTGAAACTTAATCAACAGATTTCTTTGGTTACTTTGAACTCAAAGTTAAACTAAGGTAAGGAAGATTGTAGCCACTCCAAAAGATCTCTTAAAGAATAAATACTCCCCTCAACCTTTGGCTGTCTAACATACGGAGATGGATGAACTGGAATCTCCTTCTCCGAGAAGATGGAATTCCTTGAGTGAAAGAAATGGGAAAGGGAAAGGAACTGGCTTTCTAGATATCAGATTCATAGCTTTAATTCTCCAATTCCTCATGTCAGTCTCCTTTAATCTCATGGGCAGCTTTCTTCCCCTCTTCATACATGAAGACCTTAACTACACCCTTATCGAGGCGACGAAATGGACAGGAATTTGCCAACTCGTCTCCTCAAGCCTTTACGCTGTAACAGCTCCCTTTTGGGGATTCATGTGCGACCGCATTGGAACAAAGAAGGTTTTGATCATGGCTATAGCAGGCAACTGCGCAGCCTACGCGGGGATGACCGTGTCGACTAACATTGAGCAAATCATAATTTTTCGGGCGCTACAAGGGTCCTTCGGTGGCGTTAGCACAGTCATGTTCGTACTAGTCGCGTTGGTAGTACCTCCAACAGAGCTTAGAACTGCACTGAGCTATCAGATGGCGGCTATGACGATGGGACAGCTTGTAGGTCCAGGACTGGGAGGAACACTAGTATCATTTTTCGGATATCGCTTCGCCTTGGGAGCCTCCTCAATCATATTCCTAGCGTTAGTCCCCATGATATTCATGATAAAGATGCCTTCTTCAACTAGTAAAACCGAGGTAGGCTACCACTTCGGAGTCTCTGATCTTAAAGTCATCCTACCTGATGCAGTGGCTCTTATCCTAGTATATGCCTGTATGACATTCATAACGCCGACTATTCCATGGTTCCTCAACACGCTTGGCATCCCGTCAGAGCAACTCGTTCTCTTCACAACGCTCACAACCACTCTGAATGGCTTGGCATTCGGCATTGCAACTCCATTCCTTACGAAGATGACAAATGAGAAGCTTCTACCCATCTTGTCAGTGGCGAGTGCTGCGGTAATCCTAATGACCTCGTTTGTGACCAATCCTTACCAGTTCATAGCGCTCAGAATCATAATAGGCTCAGTTCAAGCAGGTGTTCCCCCCAACCTTCTCGGTGGAAAATCGGGAAGAAAGGGAACAGCAATGGGGATACTCAATTCAGCACGATTCATAGGCTTTGCCATAGGACCGTATATGGCCACCAGCATCCTTGGAGACGGTACCACACCTAGACCACTATACATGTACACTACAATGGCAGTAATATCTCTCATCTCAGCTATGTTCTTGTACATAACACATACAAGGCGTAAGTCAAATACAATATGAAAACAGAAATCTGCTATTTAGTGGAATTTTCGTATTTGTAAGCGTTAAGTTTAAATAAAAACTCTTTTTTTCCCTTAAAACGTAAAATGGAGGAAAATACATGACTGAAGCAGTACCTGCTATGATAAGTGGTCAACCTGTGTTGATTTTAAAGGAGGGAACCAGCCGAAGTAGAGGTAAGGAAGCGCAGAGAGCCAATATTATGGCTGCGAAAGTCGTTGCTGAAGCTGTAAGAACCAGTTTAGGGCCGAAAGGCATGGACAAGATGCTCGTGGACAGCCTAGGAGACATCACGATTACTAATGATGGAGCCACCATCCTTAAGGAGATGGACATTCAGCATCCAGCCGCTAAGATGATAGTTGAAGTCTCCAAGACTCAGGATAACGAGGTTGGAGATGGAACTACTTCCGTTGCGGTTCTAGCTGGAAGACTTCTTGAAAAGGCTGAAGACCTCATAAACCAAAATATTCATTCAACGATAATTGTGGACGGCTACAAAGCCGCTGCTGATAAAGCCCTTGAATCATTTAATGAAATCGCTATAAAAGTTTCGCCGACTGACAAGGAAATGCTCAAGAAGGTAGCCGCTACATCAATGGCGACAAAACTTGTCTCTGAGAACAAGGAGTACTTGGCCGATCTGACAGTTAACGCTGTTCTGAAAGTGGCTCAGAAGACTGAAGATGGATACAAGGTGGAAATTGATGACATCAAGGTCGACAAGAAAGCTGGAGAATCCATGGACGAGACGAGAGTCATAGATGGCATAGTACTAGACAAGGAAGTAGTCCATTCTGGCATGCCTAAAAGAGTTGACAATGCGAAGATAGCCCTATTGAACTGTGCGCTAGAGATTGAGAAGACGGAATTCACAGCGAAGATCAACATTGAAAGACCAGAAGAGATGAAAGCCTTCCTCGAAGAAGAGGAAAGCATGCTTAAAGCAATGGTGGACAAAATAGCCTCAGCTGGAGCCAACGTCGTAATATGCCAGAAAGGCATTGATGATGTAGCACAACACTATCTAGCCAAGAATAAAGTCTTAACAGTCAGAAGGGCGACGGAATCAAACATGGAGAAGCTTTCCAAGGCGACCGGAGGAAAAATCGTAATTAGCATAGATGACCTCTCCTCAAAAGACTTGGGCGCAGCAAAACTCGTAGAAGAACGCAAGGTAGGAGACGACAAATGGGTCTTCATAGAAGGCTGTAAGAACCCAAGGTCAATCAGCTTGTTAATTAGAGGTGGAACTGACAAGGTAGTGGATGAAGCTGAACGCTCAGTCCATGATGCAATCTGCGTAGTCCGTGACATAGTTCAAAGACCGCTCGTCGTCGCTGGTGGTGGAGCTCCAGAAGCTGAAGTGGCATCCCGAGTGAGAAAGTGGGCTGAAAAACTCTCTGGAAAAGAACAGCTAGCCGCTTTAAGCTTCGCCGACGCACTGGAAGTTATTCCAACAACGCTTGCCGAGAATGCTGGACTCGACCCTATAGACATCCTGGTGGAACTACGATCTCGCCACGAGAAAGGCGATGTCTGGGCTGGAGTTGATGTCATAGAAGGAAAAGTCAAGGACATGGCTAAACTCAACATCTATGAACCCCTAGTCGTAAAAGAACAGATGATCAAATCATCCAGCGAAGTCGCCTCAATGATCCTGAGAATCGACGACGTCATAGCCTCCGGAAAGACTGGCGGAGGACCGATGCCACCTAAGATGCCAGGCGGAATGGGTGGAATGGGCGGAGAAGGCGAAGAATAAGCACCCCTTCTTTTTCCTATTTTTTAAAATCAACATTTTAAATCAAAGTTAAAGTTAATAGTACATTTTTCCTAGTTTTTAACGAATACGCTTAGTTCACACCATCTCCCTCCTGTAATAGTAAACATTTAAAG
This sequence comes from Thermoproteota archaeon, assembly GCA_030837285.1. Classification (GTDB taxonomy): domain Archaea; phylum Thermoproteota; class Bathyarchaeia; order RBG-16-48-13; genus JAUPKU01. The sequence goes on from JAUPKU010000122.1 coordinate 42,311, forward strand.
TTCAATAGTTAATAACAAGTAAACCATCTACATATTTCGCTATTCAACACCCCCTATATTTTTCTATAAAGGCATTTTAAATCGCTCGCACGCTCAAAAAAAAGGAGACAGGA
>JAUPKU010000014.1 GCA_030837285.1 Thermoproteota archaeon
ATGCGAGTAATGGTAAGACGAATCCTCAGAAAATACGGTTACCCACCAGACAAGCAAAAGAAGGCAACAGACACCGTATTGGAACAAGCCAACATAATATGCAAAGACTGGGCTGAAAAGATTTGACCAACTACAATAGAAAAAGACGAATAATCCTGATATTGACCATAAATAGGTTTAATGTAGTCTAGCACGAACTCAATTCTAAGATGTAAAGATTTTCTTTAGATATGCTTTGAAAGTAATTTCTCGATACAAACCAAATTCTTGTCGCTTTTGAGCAATCTCCCACATATTCTTGGAAAGCGCGTTCTTGGTATTCGCAACTTTTTTTACATTATCATTTCTGTATTGAGTAAATTTTAGCCGTGTATTATGCATTTCTTTCAATAACTCTCTATGTATTGAGCTATATCTAGCAAAAACCGTCTCTTTCTTTTCTTTCGATTTCAGCTTGGCATCTGCTTCTACTGCATTGAGTGATTGATATTTGGGTTGGTATTTTGCTCTTATTGAAGATACTCGATCTGGAGGCAAAACTCGAGGCATTTGCTGTCGATATCTCGCTTCGAGCGATTGTCGCCATGATTCCAGTTCTTGTGCCCTTTTAGGTCCTATACCTTCCACGTGAACTGAACTACCAGTACGCTTTACGATTAGAGCTTCCTCTGTATCACCCCAACTACTAATCTTAATACCTGTGAAATCAACTGCTGTTCTTATCCCATTCTGGACAAGTCTATCCTTGAATACAGACCCTATTCCCTGAATATTTGAATATTGTACACTATGCTTCGAGAGATTTTGGTACAGATAATTGTTTTGAAGAATTGATAATTGGTCATTAACCTCCTTAGCTTCCGTTTGGTTTACCGACTGTCTTTGTGTGTTGTTGTATGCCAAGAATTTATTTAGTTCTAGGTCAACAGCATCTATTTCAGATTTCTCTCTGCGTGCATTTTCATTCTGTTTCTCAGAAATCCTAGTTGCTTCTCGGTTCTCCTCTTGGTTTAGTCTGACTATTTCTTTGTTTAGTTCTGTAATGGTTTTTTCTTCTTGTTTTTGTTGGTTTACCAAATTGCTTATATTAGAATCTATTCGCCATTTCTCTAATGCTGAAGGAAGAACACGAAATCTCCTAAGGAACACTCCAATTAATACAAAAGAGCCTGCTCCAAGAATTAAAGTAGCCAGAGTTAAGGGAATTCCCATATTAATAGCATATAATAATAGAGTTGTAGACACACAAAAGAGAGCTAATGAAATTTTTTCAAATCTAGTGTTTACTTCAAGGTGAAAAGGTTGGTTTTTTACGTGATCCCATACCCATGAGGCTCCAATGACCTGGGAAGGTACTTCTTCTGATATGATTTCTGTGGATGTACTCAGTAGATCTGAAGCAGAATTGATAATAGGTTGAATTTCGGTTAAATTAGAATTGTAAATACAAGATTCAAACAATTCGATCAATGTTGTTAGTCTCTGATTGTTGATATCGCGTAAGTTTGAAAAAATGAATGATGCTTCAGGATTCTCGAAGTCTTCTTTGCGAAACAGGAGGAAATCATCGCAGCATCCAATACGCTGCCATAGATCAGGTGAGATACTAAGTGCGACTAGTGAGACGTAGATCACCCAGGCAGAGAAGTTGTCAAGATATGATCCGAAATCATTATTATTTCTATTTGGGTGCTGGAAGTTGCGATGTCCTAGTTCGTGGCTAGGTCCTTCAAGTCCGGGAACAAACATTCCATCATAGTCTATCAGTTTCAGACTTCCATTCTGGACAATAACGTTTGCAGGATGCAAATCACCATGGGCAATTGTATTCTTGGAAAGATCCATGATAAGGTGAAGAAATTTCTCCGCTAGTTTGTCAATAACTCGGGGGTCATTAAGGTTTCTTTGAATATAGATATTGAGGAGGTCGCCTTCTATCCATTCCATTTTCAAGATTGGATACCATTTACCCCGTACTTTGATGCCTTGATCTAAAAACTCGAAGTCAACCATGTAAGGAAGATTTGCTTTTTTCAAATATTCGGTGATTACCTTATAATGATGCTCCCTGTCGGGATTATACTGAAGGAAACATCTCACCGCGTATTTGTGACCAGCACAGTTGAGCTGATACACGATCGCAAAGGCCCCAGATACAGGTTTAGGAAGCCCCATACCATCGAGTGTAGTATTGCCAGTTCTAAGCTCAGGATCCGAGAAACATAGACTTGGGCTCTGAATCACTTCTTGGTAATCTGTTGCTGAAGGCCAAGACATTTAAATCTAATCCTATTGTATTTTTATGCACATTAAAGTAACGTCATCATTGCGAATTTCACCAGTTTCTCTGAGATTATCGATCCATCGTCTGAATTTCTTGTTATTTTTTCCTTTTTCAGTCAAGATTTGCCATGGCTGTTTCTTGAGCTCATACTCCTTCAGAAACCATTTAGCCAAAGCATCAGTCATAAGATAAAACTCATCAAAACGAGTCCATTCATCTTCATATCGCTTTATTCCGTTCGTTATTGTTAAGTTTTTGCTTGGATTGCTTGAAGCAAGAAGTGGCCTATTATTGAAATCATTGG
>JAUPKU010000123.1 GCA_030837285.1 Thermoproteota archaeon
ACAGTTTAGCGTGATAGTACCCATTTCTTTTGTGAAGGCATATTTGATCGTCAAACCTATCAAGAACACCATATGCTGATATTGGTACGCTAAACCCTCTAAACCAATCACCACCGATAAATGTAAAATCAAACCTGAATGCGTCATTATTGATAAAACTCAAACTCGATTTATTTTTGTCAAAACCTAATTTAACCTCAGTCTTTATTGGAAGGGTAAGCCTGAAAAACATCGATTTGAATACCTCAAAACTAACTGATAATTGGGAAAGTACTGATGATTTCGGAGGCGAAGGAATTTGTTCACTAAGAATTACTTTCTGATCCCTTTTTATTGGCGATATAGTGGTACTTCCTGCTCTCCTCTCAACATTAACAAGCCATGAGCTGGAAAACGTATGAGACAGATACCCCAACATCGCATACGGCAATAATTCTACGTAGAGTATTCTCAATCTATTAGACTCGTCCTGAAGAAGATATTTTACATCATCTTCGTTTAGTTGAGATATATAACTGATAAATTCGTATATGGGAGAAAAAACTCGATGTCTTGGAACAGGATTTATTCTAGGATTGGTTCGTGAATATTGGATTTTAATATCAAAGTCACAGAATATTTTTGGGTCATCTATGAGTGAACAAAACTTTCAGTAATTGATCGTCTACTAGCATCTTTCTATTTTTTTCACGAATGTAATATGTTCTACTTTTAATGTGTTGTTCTGAACGATTAACTAGAGCATGAGGAATTTCCTTTCTTTTTTCAACTGTAATAACAAGTATCTCACCTTTCTTTGATGTTACAAAATCGGTTGAGAATATTCCAATCCTCTCATCATCTATGGGTATCCGTCGCAAGGGAGTTTTCAACCCTATAAAATCACGGGGATTACACGAAATTCCAGTGGTGTGGTCTTAGGCAGTTGTACGGTCTACCTGATTCGAGGAGATGTACGTGGATTTGAAGTCACGCAGAAGACCACAAGCGATGCCTCGACTGGAGTCTACACCTTCTATGTGGAAGATCCCAACACTGAGTATGTGGTGATTGCCTTCAAAGTGGGCACACCCAACGTGTTTGGTCGAACCGATAAGAATCTCCAAGCTGTGGCGGTCTAAGATGGCCTATGCTCCTGAAGATGTCCCCCTCAGAGTAGGACTAGAAGACTCGAAGGATGTGCAGCTCTGTTATCATGGGGAAATTATAGGAGGACCCTATGTTGTCTATATCACAGATATCATTGGTCTTACTGATCTACCATGGCTTGTCAGCCAGTCTTTCTTTCAGATACTATTTCCCTAAGCGACATCGCGCTGAGCCTCTTCTATGAACTGGAATTCCTCAACTACTCGTGGGCATGGGTTAAAATTCCAGATGAGCCTCCTGCAACACCGATCAGTGAATCTTCACCGTATCCACAGGACCTCTATCTTCAGGTTCTTGCGAAAAATCATCAGTGGTACTGGATCATCGACTTAACGCCAATTATGGATCTCATCATCAAAGAAGCAGGGATCAGGGAAGAGAGCATTGTCATTGATGTGCCCATCGACGCAGAGCTCAATAAACCACAGTATCTGGGAAGCGAGGAAGACCTGCTGATTCTGAAGATGCGTGGAGTATATGATTCGATTCGGGTCCTTGACAAGCTGAATACGAGAAACTACATTCTTGTGGAGATTAAGTGTAATGGAGTCACCTGGTGGAAGGGACGTGTCCGATTCATTAACTGGGGAGGCTATCCGCAGGTTTCTGATGAGAATGTGGTTCACTTGGAAGGCCTTGCTCGAGGGATTGAGGACACGAGTGACCGTCAGTATCTCGGAATCTTTGGTGATCCACCGAATCAGGACAAGTATGTTCTCATTTTGAAGAAGGGGCATCAATGGGACTGGATCAACACATTGATAGAGGAGCGTGAACATGTGGAATGAGTCCTGTAATCGATCAGGCTGTTGAGCCAGTGAATTGTTCTGCAATTCCAGCTGCTAATGGTAATTTAGTAGCTTCTACAACTATTATTACCGAGTAGCTATTGTCACCGAGAAAGGTGAAACATGTGCCTGCACTGCTTTTAGTAGTACCACCACCGATGTGAATAAAACCCTTGATCTGGCATGGAATACGGTTGCGAGAGTGAAAGTAACTGGTGGCTACAAAATCTATCGAAACACCAGTGATTCTTGGAGCACCGGGAATCTTCTCCTCAAGACAGTTGATACAAACAATTACTCAGACGATGGCACTGAGACATCAACTGATGATCAGCCCATGACGTTAACCTTGGAGAAGGTGATGGCGCTTCCAGTTGGGGAAAATTCCATTATCTTTGATGTTCCTGCCATTGGAACAGAGGGAGGAGAACCTACCTATCTAGGAAGTCACAGTCAACGGATTCAGTTAGAAGGTTTCTTCTTTGGATCAATCGCGAAGACAAAACTCGATCAATTGAGATTTATAAGAGTTGGTGGCGTTGCCTGTCGAATGACCTTCCCGCCTTTAGTGAAACATGGGTGCAGAGCAATTATTTGATTGCGAACATTAGCTGGTGGC
>JAUPKU010000124.1 GCA_030837285.1 Thermoproteota archaeon
CTTGAAAAAGTCCTTTAACTCCTTCTTCTGCTCCTCGCTGAGCCCTTCTACATCCACTTCAAACAGTGTAATGGAATGTTTGTACAAGTCTTGGAGCTTGGATTGTATGTTGAAATGTTCGATTTCCTCCCAGGTTCGCTTTCTTTCCTGGATTTCTAATAGCTCCTCCAAAGTCTTATCGTTTACAGGACCGACGAAAATCCCCTTGTTATCACTGACAAATTCGCTATACTCTTCTTTGAAGTTGTTTAGAAACTTCTCGACCTTTGAGATCCCCTTTTCCACGAATTTTTTTGCATCATCCCGCTGCCTTGATGTAGGACATTGACTTGCCATATCCAGAGCATTCCTGCACGATTCATTGTATTCCTCCACCGCAGTCGCAAGATTGGTTTTGTCCATGAATTCCCTTACCATTTCACGTGTCTGCGTGAACATGACGACAATCGTGTCCTCATACCTGTAGTTTTCCTGAATTTTACCTGTGTACTCCACTGTGCTTATACGCAGCGCCTTCAGTCGCTCAAGATACCAATCTACTACCTGTAGGGGATATTTGATATAGGGTGGCACAGTTCCGGAAGGCGCATCCTTTAGCTTATTTACAAGCGTTTTGGTAGTGTCTTCAAGCCCACGTTCGTTGCTGATGAACTCATTTACTGCGTCTTGCTGAATTGAAAGAATCTTTTTCGACGTTTCCCTAATCTTATCATCTATTGACCGGTCTTGATCTCCCAGTGTCCTCCATTTTCCCTCTAGGTTGTTCATCTCCTTGTAGAATTCTCTTGTGTATTGTTGAAGCTGACCTTGAACCCACGCCAGCGGAGCGCGGGCCAGCTGAGCAAAGAATTGCGATTCTTGACCCGCAGCTTCTTCGCCAAATTTGCGAAGATTAGGAGCCTTATCATATTCTTTTACAGAATCAAGGATTATCTTTAGGGCTTCTTGTCCTTTCTTCGAAAAATGTTCGGACCACCTAGCGCGCTGCCCGCTTCCGGTAATAGAAGTCGATTCCTCCTCGAGCATCTTGAGACCTTCTTGTAGGGTTCGGTCACGCCAGTCCATATATATTGAAAAGGATTTGCTTAGTAAAGTGGCTCTTGTAGTGATTGGCAGGGTTTTAGCTGGATCGTCTCCGACTTGTCGATAATCCTTCTCTTCAGCCTCTATGACGCCCTTCTCAAACTCTTCCCATCTTGCATTATACTCAACCATGATGTAATTCCCATCTATAGAAGTATATGGACCGCTAGGTGCTTAAGTTTTCTGATATTTCCTTTTTAGAACTAATAATACATTTCCCTATTCATCATTGATGAACAAAATGAATTATTCTTTCCTCTTGAGACGTCATATTAGTCTTTATCTAATCATTGGAAAACCTTTCTGTGTAATATATGCTCTATGCGGGATATCAGTGATATGTCTGATGTACCTGAAGAAGAGAAGAAGAATAGACAAGAAATTAGATTTGGGATTAAAATTTAATTTTCCCTCTCTCAATTAGGAATGGGAACTGGTATTTTGGTAAATGTATTCCCTATTTTATCTCTCTTATCACTACTTGATGATTTTTAACTAACACTAGCTGAGTGGGCGCTATACTTAATTGGAAATTGATCAATAAAGCAAATGTAAAGCCAAAGCAGATAATTTAAATGTTGGTTATACTACGCGCGCGATATGTTAGCCATTAACAATAATTGATATTTATAGAATGAAAAATCTTTATGGTGTTCTCGTGTTCAAGAGAGCTGATATATATAATGATTATTTCTCTCTCCCGCTTCACTTATTGACCCTTTCTTTCTAAGGGCTATTATGTGTTGCATTATTTTTTCTTTTTCCAAATTCGTTAACTGGGAAATCTCTTCCACTGTGAGAGGGCCTTTCTCTTTTATTGCCCCAATTATCATACACCGTTCCGTTTCTTCTTCGACTATTAAGTCCACCGCTTTCTTGTACTTCTTGCTTTCTATCTCTACTTGTGTCAGAGATCTTCCTGCAATCCATCGTACCCGTGGTGTCTTTAAGGCTTCGGCAGAGGCATTTGTTCGTCTGGTTTGATTTTCTTTCTCACTCATGTTGACCATTCCTTCTTTTATGATGTACTAGATTTATCAATGAGTTTTGTCAATCTGTTCCTTCTTCAATTATCTCTCTTATAAGTACTACGAACTCTGTTTTAGTATTCAAAAATTTATATAAATCTGACTTATTCAATTTTCTAAATTTTTTTTCAAACATGTCTTGTTTTCTAAATCTCTTTTCAATAGTTCCTTTCTTAAAAGTCTCTTTGGAGTCCAGAAATCTATCTCAATATAATACCTTAACTGAAAAAGACTTTTTATCGGAATTTTCTTAAAAAGGAAAAAATTAAGAATATCTAATTCCTATTAGCTTGATTTGGAAAAACTTATTAATCATCAGATTACAACTGTGAGAAGCCTATCATTTACTATTACTATGGTGATGATGTAGCCTCTCATGGGGATAAACAATGGCAGATTCTGTGCTCGTTATAGGTGGTGGTATTGCCGGAATTCAGGCAAGTTTAGATCTTGCAAGCCGCGGAATGAATGTATATCTTGTAGATGAAAATCCTAGTATTGGTGGGAGGATGGCTCAGCTTGACAAGACTTTTCCGACGATGGATTGCTCAATATGCATCCTAGCCCCAAAAATGATAGAGTGCTCTCGTCACCCGAACATAAAATTACTCACTTATTCCGAAGTCCAAGAAGTCAAGGGATCAGCAGGAAACTTTGAGGTGAAGATCCTAAAGAAGCCAAGATACGTGGATGAAGAGAAGTGCACGGGATGCGGGACATGCGCACAAAGTTGTCCAGTTGAAGTCCCCAACGAATTCGATATGAATATAGGCATTAGAAAAGCGATACATATCCCGTTCCTCCAAGCAGTCCCTCTTAAGTACCTTATTGACGAGGAGAATTGTCTAAAATGCAGACTTTGCGAAAGGGTCTGTGGAGCCAAAGCAGTGAACTTTGATCAGAAACCCGAAACAATAAATCTGAACGTTGGCTCGATAATTATCGCATCTGGTTTCGAGTTATTCGACTCTACGAAAAAGAGCGAATATGGTTACGGGAGATATCGTGACGTTCTTACAAGTATGGAATTTGAGAGGATGCTGTCAGCCTCAGGGCCAACAGGAGGCAATCTTGTCAGACTAGCTGATGGTAAGGTTCCGAATACAATAGTTTTCATCCAGTGCATTGGTTCAAGGAGTAGTAAAGACCTTCCATACTGCTCAAGCGTATGCTGCATGTACGCGACTAAAGAAGCAATATTGATAAAAGAACATCATCCAGAGAGCGAAGTTTACATCTTCTATATAGATCTTAGAGCTTTTGGAAAGGGCTTTCAAGAGTTTATTAATAGAGCTAGGGATGAGTATAAAATAAAATACATTGAAGGTCATCCAAGTAGAATCGTAGAAGATCCAAAGACAAAGAATCTTCAGGTTCATTATGAAGATGTGGTTGAGGGAGACATTAAGAATATTGTAGCAGACCTCGTGGTTCTATGCCCTGCGCTCATTCCAAGAAAGGGTAATGAAAAGCTCTCAAAGATAATGAACGTTCAACTAGATGAATTGGGTTTCTTTAAAGCTAAGGACTCCTTACTCAATCCAATCGATACGAATATTCCAGGAATCTTCATATGTGGTTATTGCCAAAGTCCAAAGGATATTCCTGACTCAGTAGCACAGGCAAGTGGAGCAGCGGCTAGAGCTGCAGAAACCATAATACAAGCAACTCAGAGAGGCAAAAGATAATATGGCAACACCCAAGAAGGAAATTCCGCGTGTAGGCGTTTTCGTATGCCACTGTGGAATAAACATAGGCGGTGTGGTGAAGGTTTCGGAAGTAGTGGAATTCGCAAAGACAATACCTGACGTCGCATATGCCGAAGCAAACCTCTACACTTGCTCTTCTGAAGGAATAAGCAAGATTAAAGAAGCGATAAAGAAGTACAATTTGAATAGAGTTGTTGTGGCATCCTGTACGCCTAGGACGCACGAGCCCCTCTTCAGAAACGCTTGTGAAGAAGCCGGGCTGAATAAGTACCTCTTCGAAATGGCAAATATCCGCGATCAATGTTCATGGGCGCATATGCATGAACCTGAAAAAGCCACTACCAAAGCCAAAGACCTTGTTAAGATGGCTGTTGCAAAAGCGAGGCTTCTTGAACCACAAGATGAACCAGAAATTGATGTCACACCGTCCGCACTAGTGATTGGCGGTGGGATTTCGGGTATGACTGCAGCGCTTTCTATGGCTAATCAGGGTTTCAACGTAAACATTGTCGAGAGAGAGCCAGAGCTCGGAGGCATGCTTGCAAAACTTCACATGTTATGCCCGAACTTTGAAGATGCGTCAAAAGCTTTAAGCTCAATAGTCGATGCAGTGAAGTCAAATCAAAAGATAAACGTGTTGACTTCTTCTGAGGTTGAAGATGTTAAGGGCTTTATTGGAAACTTTGATGTGACTGTTAAAAAAGATGATAAGCCACTTAAGCTTAACCAAGGAACAATAGTAGTTGCGACGGGTGCTGAAAATTTTGAGCCCATTAATATGTATGGTTACAAGTCTAATGAAAATGTTTTAACACAGATGCAACTTGAGAAACTACTAAAAACCGGAGATCTTAGGAAACCAGATAAAGTTGTTATGATTCAATGCGTCGGTGCGAGAGAGGAGAAAGGAAGACAATACTGTTCCAGAATATGTTGTGGTGTTGCGATTAAAAATGCTCTAATAATAAAGGATTTGTATCCTGAAACTGAACTTTTCATAATCTTCCGTGATCTTCAGACATATGGGCAGGAATATGAAGCTTGTTATACTGAGGCTAGAGAAAAAGGGGTTCACTTTATAAAATATACTTCATCAAATCCTCCTGAAGTCTCTTCTAACTCCGAGGGAAAATTGACAATAAAAACGTATGATGCATTTCTTAAGGAAATGGTTGAATTAGAAAGCGATTTAGTTGTATTGTCAACACCTCTAATTCCACAAAAGGACGCTGAGAAACTCTCAAAGATTCTAAAGGTTCCTTTAGGTTCAGACGGCTTCTTCTTTGAAGCACATGTCAAGCTACGACCAATTGACTTTGCGACTGATGGAATTTTTGTATGTGGTTCTGCTCATAGTCCCAAAGATATATCTGAGAGCATATCACAGGCTTTAGGCGTTGCCTCAAGAGCAGCTATACCAATGGCTAACAAGCATGTTAGGGCGGATGCAATTACATCAATAATAAACGAAGATCTCTGCAGTGGCTGTGGAACCTGTGTGAGAATCTGTCCATATGGTGCTATACAGAAGAATGAGATAGGCATAGCTCAAGTAACGTCAGTAGTATGTAAAGGATGCGGTACATGCGCAGCAAGCTGTCCAGAGAAAGCGATAACCATGCGTCACTTTACAGATGATCAGATCACTGCCCAAGCACTAGCTGCATTAGAGGGATGATTACTATTGGAGTTTGAGCCTAAAATAGTTGGATTTCTGTGCAATTGGTGCTCTTACGCTGGAGCAGACTTGGCTGGGGTGAGTAGAATTCAGTATCCACCAAATATACGAATTGTACGAGTAATGTGTAGCGGAAGGATAGACCCCGACTTCATTCTAGAAACCCTTATCCATGGCGCTGATGGGGTTTTAGTCATGGGTTGCCATCCAGGAGACTGCCACTACATAGAAGGGAATCTCCATGCTGAGCGTAAAGCCAAGATGCTTAGGAACTTAATTGCCGAAACGGGGTTGGAACCAGAGCGGATGCATCTTGAATGGGTATCTGCTTCCGAAGGTGCAAGATTTGCACAGCTCGTTAAGGAATTCACAGATCGAATAACGAAACTGGGTCCATCACCAATCTCCGGAGAGAACCCAAATAAAGTCATTTTAGAGAATCTTCTGGCAGCTAAGCGCACCGCAGGAGATTTCAGGCTTAGAGTAATAGTCGGTAGAGAGCGTGAACTAGTGGAAGATAAAAATGCTTATGGAGAAAAAGTTCCGCAAGAGAAACTTGATGAACTACTTTCTGAAGCAATCAAAACCGAATACACGCGTAATAGGATTTACAATATGCTGGAAAAAGAATCTTTATCAGTTAGAGAGCTTTCAAAACGTCTAGATTTGAGTACTCAAGATGTGCTAACTAATATTGTTGTTATGAGAAAGAAAGGAATGCTTGGAGTAGAAAGAATTGAAGGAACAACCCCAATTTACATGTCTTTGGAGGTTAGATAATGACCAATAAAGTAGGATCAGTACTAGTAGTTGGAGGAGGAATAGCAGGTATTCAAGCCTCTCTAGATATGGCAGACTCAGGTTTTAGAGTCTATCTCTTGGACGAATCCCCTGGAATAGGCGGAGTAATGGCTCAGCTTGATAAAACCTTCCCAACAAACGACTGTTCAATGTGTATCCTTGCTCCCAAACTAGTAGCTGCAGGAAGACACCCGAACATCCACCTTATCACCAATGCAGATATCACTGGAATCAAAGGCGAAGCAGGAAACTTTGATGTCAGTGTAAGAAGAAGACCACGATACGTAATACGAGAGAAATGCACTGGATGCGGTGTATGCGCTGAGAAATGTCCAGTTGAAGCTATAGACGAATTCAATCAAGGCCTCATGAATCGAAACAGCATATACGTAAAGTACGTTCAAACAGTCCCCCTCACCTTTCTCATCGATCGTGATAAATGTATCGGATGCGGAACCTGTCAAGAAGTCTGTAGAGCCAAAGCAGTAATGTATGATGATAAGGAAGAAGATGTTGTACTTAATGTTGGTTCCGTTGTGCTGGCGCCAGGCTTTGAGGGATTCGACCCCCGATTGAAGAGAGAATATGGATATGGTCGTTTTACAAATGTTGTTTCTAGCACAGACTTTGAGAGGATTCTGAGTGCCTCTGGTCCATACGGAGGAATGGTTCTTCGCCCATACGATGGCGAGGTTCCAAGGAGAATAGCCTTCGTTCAATGTGTTGGCTCAAGAGACTCTCAGGTTGGAAATAACTATTGTTCTGCAGCCTGTTGTATGTACGGAATGAAAGAATCTATAATAGCTAAGGAGCATGCACCAGGCGTTCAATGTACAATCTTCTTTATGGACATAAGATCGTATGGAAAAGATTTTGAACTGTACTATAAGAGAGCTCAAGACGAATATAATGTCCAATTTATCCGGTCAAGAGTTGCATCAATAGACGAGATTCCCGGCTCGAAGAATCTTAAAGTAAAGTATGTCGTTAATGAACAGCCTAAAGAAGAAGAGTTCGAACTCGTAGTCTTGTCAATAGGTATGCAGCCGCCAAAACACGCCAAAGAATTAGCCAAAGCTTTAGACATCAAGCTTAATGACAATGGTTTTTGCTATACAAAAGAGTTTTCACCAGTAGAGACTTCTAAGCCAGGAGTCTTCGTTTGTGGGGCATTTGAAGGACCGAAGGACATTCCGGAAAGCGTGTCCCAAGCAAGCGGTGCTGCTACGAAAGCAACAAGTATAATCGCATCTGAGAGATGGAAACTTACTACGACTAAAGTTTACCCACCTGAAATAGATGTCTCAAAACAAGAACCACGAATCGGAGTCTTTGTCTGTCACTGTGGTATAAACATAGGTGGTGTGGTAAAGGTTCCAGAGGTAGTAGAATATGCGAAGAAACTACCTAACGTTGTTTACGCTGAACAGAATCTTTATACATGCTCCCAGGACACTCAAGAGAAAATACGGGAGACAATACAAGAGCACAAGCTTAACAGAGTCATAGTTGCATCCTGTACGCCTAGGACGCATGAACCGCTCTTCAGAGAAACTGTCAGAGAAGCAGGTCTAAACATATACCTCTTCGAAATGGCGAACATACGTGATCAATGCAGTTGGGTTCATATGCATGAGCCTAAAGAAGCAACTGCTAAAGCCAAAGACTTAGTGAGGTCAATCGTTGCAAAAGCCAGTCTACTAAACCCACTTCCAAAACCTGTGATTAGCGTTACTCACTCGGGGCTTGTCATAGGAGGTGGACTCTCAGGAATGGCTGCTGCACAAGATCTAGCTGAGCAAGGCTTTGAAGTCGACTTAGTGGAGAAGGAAAAAGACCTCGGCGGCCATTTACGCCATATCTACTATACCATAGGACCTGAGGATCCACAAGAAAAACTTCAATCTCTGATTAAGCAAGTCTCAAATAACAAAATGATTCATCTGCATCTAAATACTAAGATCGATAATGTAGAAGGGTATGTCGGAAACTTCAAAACTACATTGAACTCTAATGGATTGAAGAGTGAAGTCAACAGTGGAACAATAATAGTGGCAACTGGTGCAACAGAATATAAGCCCACTGAATACTTCTACGGCATTAACAAGAATGTAGTTACTCAACGAGAATTGGAAGAGATGATGGTTAACGGCAAGCTTCAAGCGAAGACTGTAGCTATGATTCAATGCGTTGGTTCAAGGAACGAGAGTAACCCGAACTGTTCTCGTATATGCTGTACTCAAGCTATCAAGAACTCTTTAAAGATAAAGGAGTTAAGTCCAGAGACAGAAGTCTACATCTTATACAAGGACATGCGAACCTACGGTTTCATAGAGGAAGCTTATCGAGAAGCGGTTTCAAAAGGCGTTATATGCATACGCTATGATGATGAAAATAAAATCAACCTAACACAAGAAAATGACCAACTCAAACTTTCTATATGGGAACCCACAATAGGCTTGTCAGTGCCCATCGAGCCAGACCTTCTAGTCCTAAGTGCCGCAACCGTCGCAAACACAGATAATGAAGAGACCGCCAAGATGCTAAAAGTACCACTGACGAAGGATGGGTTCTTCCTTGAAGCTCACATGAAACTCCGACCCGTTGACTTCGCAACTGAAGGTGTATTTCTATGCGGATTAGCTCATTCACCAAAACTCATCGAAGAGAGCCTAGCTCAAGCTTCAGCAGCAGCTTCCCGAGCTCTAACAGTTCTATCAAAGAACGCGCTAGAAACCGAGGGTGCGATATCAAATGTTAACGAAGACCTTTGCAGCGGATGCAAAGTCTGCGAGCCTCTATGCGAATACCATGCCATTGAGATGAAAGATGTTGATGGCAAGAAGAGGGCACATGTTCTTGAAGCCTTATGTAAAGGCTGTGGAGTCTGTGGTTCAGCATGTCCTACAGGGGCAATATCGATGCTACACTTTACAGATAACCAGATTATCGCCCAAGTTAGGGCTGCTTTGAAGGAGGCATAAAACATGGCAGAATTCAATCCAAAAATCGTAGCTTTCTTATGCAATTGGTGCTCATATGCGGGCGCTGATCTAGCAGGAGTAAGCCGAATTCAATATCCCCCCTCAATAAGAGTTGTAAGAGTCATGTGCAGCGGAAGGATAAACCCTGCCTTCATATTGGACGCTTTCAAGAATGGTGCAGATGGTGTCTTAGTGGCCGGATGTCATCCGGGAGACTGCCATTATATTGCTGGAAACTACAAAGCTCAGAGAAGGGTTCTGCTCGTCCAAAAGCTAATGGAAGCCTTCGGACTTGAACCAGAACGACTGAGATTAGAATGGGTTTCCGCTTCTGAGGGAGATAGATTTGCGAGCGTGGTTAAGGATATGACTGCAGAAATACGAAAACTAGGTCCAAATCCCATTAAGATGTTGGAGGTTGAAGATTAGTTGACCGAATCGAAAACAATTAAGAATGATGAGATGAATCCCAATTTCAAGTATGAGATGAGCAAAATTCCAGGTGCTGAAAGGATAATGCTGTGTTACCAGTGTGGAACCTGTACCGCTGATTGCCCAATATCCCGGTTCAGTGACTTTTATAAACCGAGGCGGATTGCCCGGATGGTTCAGTTCGGCTTGAAGGACAGGCTTCTTTCAGACGATCACTTATGGTTATGCTCTACCTGCTACGCGTGTGTCGATCACTGTCCACAAAACGTTGAACCCGCCAGCATTGTCAGAGCCCTACGTAACATGGTAGTGAAAGAAAGGAATAAGATGCCCTTAGTATCAAGAGAGTTAGCCACATCCCTTTTGAAGTCAGGATACATCTATGCAATGCCGGAGTCGAGGCTCAAGAGAAGAGTAGAGCAAGGGTTACCACCTCTGCCAAAGACAAACGTCAAGGAAATTGAACGGATATTCAAAGTCACAGGCTTCACAAGTCTTCTTGAAAACGCGAAAACATTTGAGAAGGTGGCGAAGTAGAGATGTCCGAAATGAAGTATCTTCTATTCATGGGATGCACGATTCCATACAGACTTTCAAGCTACGAAGTCTCAGCTAGAAAAGTCCTCAATAATCTCGGTGTAAAGCTTGTGGAGATGCCTGAGTTCAACTGCTGCGGTTTACCAATGGATATTGTGAATCATGATTTAATGTTGACTCTGTCAGCTCGAAACATCTGTATAGCAGAACGTGAAGGATTGAACATTCTTGCTCTATGTAATGGTTGCTTTAGCACATTGAATGAGACTAATAAAATACTCAAAGAGGATAGAGAAACCAGAGAAAAAGTTGAAAAATACCTAGCAGAGAATAATATGAGCTACAAAGGAACCATAGACGTAAAACATCTCGTACACGTGCTCGCTGAGGATGTGGGATACGAGAAGATTAAAGGAACTGTGAAGAAGCCTTTAAACCAGGTTAGTGTAGCTCAGCACAGCGGTTGCCACATTTTACGACCATCCAAGTATGTAGGTCGCGATGATCCAGAAAATCCAACTATGCTCAAGAATTTGATAAAGCTAACTGGAGCTCAATGTCTAAATTATGCAGGCGAAACTGAATGCTGTGGTAACCCCATTATCGGAGTAAACGAGGAGATACCTTTCCAGTTGGCAAGAGAAAAGCTAAATAACGTAAAAGCAGTTGGCGCACAAGCCCTCATTACAGTATGTCCCTTCTGCCATGTAATGTTTGATGCAAACCAGTCGAGAATAGAAAGAGCTTTCAATGAGAAGTATAACATGCCAGTGTTACACTACACTCAACTATTGGGCCTGGCGATGGGATTCACTCAAGAGGAGTTAGGAATAAGCGAACTTAGGGTGAAACCTACAATCTTCTAAATGAGCTGATATATGAGGTAAAAAATATGCCTAATGAAAAACTGAAATTCGCCTTCTACTGGGCTGCAAGCTGTGGAGGATGCGAGATAGCAGTTCTTGACGTGAACGAAGCTATACTTGACGTCGTAGCGGCAGCTGACATCGTCTTCTGGCCAGTGGCAATGGATATAAAGTATAAAGATGTAGAAGCCATGGCTGACAAGAGCATAGACGTTTGCTTCTTCAACGGGGCTATAAGAACATCAGAGAATGAACATCTGGCCAAGCTTATGCGTCAAAAGTCGAAGGTACTCGTAGCCTTTGGCTCTTGTGCTCATGAAGGAGGCGTCCCAGGTTTAGCTAATGTCTCGAATAGGAATGAGATATTCGAAACTGTTTACTTGAAGAGCTGTTCAACCAACAATCCGGGTAAAATTGTTCCCCAGACTTCAGTTGGAGTGAAAGAAGGAACTCTTAGCATACCCAGATTATATGATACAGTTAAGCCACTCAATCAAGTCGTTGACGTGGACTACTATCTGCCAGGCTGTCCTCCTCCCGCCAAGAGAGTTGCATTCGCCATCGGAGCAATAGTAAAAGGAGAGTTACCTCCAAAAGGCTCCGTTTTAGCTCCGGAAAGATCTGTCTGCGATGAATGCCCTCGCAAGAGGGAGGAGAAGAAAATCGCCAAGATAAATCGTGTTTACGAGATTGTTCCTGAACCCGAGAAATGTCTCCTAGAACAGGGAATAATATGTTATGGACCAGCAACCCGTGGTGGATGTGACGCGCAGTGTATAGATGCTAACATGCCTTGCACCGGATGCGGTGGACCATGTCCAAACGCTATTGAGCAAGGCTCAGCTATGATCAGCGCTTTGGCATCTATCATGGGTATTGACTCAGAGAAGGAGACATCCTTTGACCCTAAGAAGTTGATGGACCAAGTGAAAGATCCAATAGGAACATTCTATAAGTATTCGTTGGCTGGTTCGATTTTACAGAGAAAGGTGAAAAAATGAGAGAAATAACAATAGATCCTGTAACACGTCTTGAAGGCCATGGAAAGATACAGATTTTCCTAAACGATCAAGGGAACGTTGAAAATGCCTATTTCCAAATTCCTGAGCTGAGGGGCTTCGAAAAATTCTGTGAAGGCAGAAGAGCTGAAGATCTACCAATTATAACAACGAGAATATGTGGAGTATGTCCTGTGGCACACCACTTTGCCGCTACAAAAGCCTTGGATGCAGCCTTCGGAGTAGAACCAACATCTACTGCTAAGAAAATAAGAGAGCTGATGTATTCAGGTTACTTCATATATGACCACACTTTACACTTCTACTTCTTGGGGGGACCTGATTTTGTAGTAGGTCCAACCGCTCCAGCTGCCGAGAGAAATATACTGGGCGTTATAAAGAAGGTTGGCTTGGACGTTGCGAAAGAGGTAATAAAGCACAGAGCATACGGACAGAAAATCACAGCGATTATTGGCGGAAAAGCAACTCACCCCGTGTGCGGGTTGCCAGGGGGCGTTTCAAAGGCAATCTCTGAAGAAGAGCGGCAAGAGATCGAGAAGATGGCTGAGTCAAGCGTCAAATTCGCGCAGTTCACATTAGGAATCTTCAACGACATTGTACTCAAGAATAAGACTTATCTTGACTTAATACTGAGCGATGCATACAAACATAGAACATATTATATGGGAATCGTTGACGAAAATAACAAAGTGAACTTTTACGACGGAAAGATAAGAGTTGTCGACCAAGAAGGAAAAGAATTTCTGAAATTCGCTCCATCCGAGTATCTCGATATCATTGATGAGCACGTAGAGCCATGGACTTATGTCAAGATGCCGTATCTAAAGAAAGTGGGATGGGCTGGATTGGTTGACGGGCCATCAAGCGGAATATACCGTGTTGGACCTCTAGCCAGACTGAATACATCTGAAGGTATGGCTACTCCTTTGGCAAACGAAGAATACAAACGAATGTATGAAACTCTCGGTGGAAAACCCGTTCATTCAACTCTTGCTTTTCACTGGGCACGTCTGATCGAACTTCTATACGCTTCTGAAAGAGCACTTGAATTAAGTAGAGACCCAGAAATAACTAGTACTGATCTTCGGAACAAGCCTGGAAAGCCTGGAGAGGGCGTGGGTATTGTAGAAGCAGCCAGGGGAACGCTAGTTCACCACTACAAACTTGATGAAGAAGGCTTAACCAAGGAAGTCAATCTTGTAGTAGCAACTACCAACAATATTCCAGCAATATCCATGTCAGTGAGAGACGCCGCAAAAGGACTGATTAAAGGCGGAAACGTAAACGACGGCTTACTAAACATGATTGAGATGGCATTCAGGGCTTATGATCCATGCTTTGGCTGTGCTTCACACTATGCCTTCGGGCAGATTCCTTTGACAGCAGAGATTTACGATCATACACAAAAACTCACAAAAGTCATACACCGATAAAATCTTTTTTTTCAATCATCCTTTTTTTACTAACATCTTTTTTGGTGCTCTCAATTTGTATAATATTTTTTTTAGCTTTACTTGAAAGAGTCGGAAAGAGATATTATATATTAAGTGCCAATAGATTACCGATTGTGGTCAAATGCTTGAAGAAATTCCTGTTTCAGAGATTCTCTTGAATTCAGAGAAGATTGATGGTTTTAAGAATAAATACATCATCCTTTTTGACGAGGAGGAGGATGGCAAAGGCTTCCAATCTATGGATGACGTGATAAACCTAATGGTAAAG